>JAFEFW010000143.1 GCA_018240405.1 Pseudomonadota bacterium | reverse complement strand
GATTTCATGAAGGACGTGTTCAACGACGGGAAGTGCGATCGTCGCGGCCGTTTTTGGGTTGGCACGATGGACCGGGAGACAACGCACCCGATCGGCGCGCTGTACCGTATCGACCCTGACCTGACGGTGCACCGCATGGCGGATGGGATCACGCTGTCGAACGGCATTGCCTTCAGTCCGGATGACCGGACGCTGTATCATTGCGACTCAGAGCCGGGAGTGGTCTGGGCGTACGATTACGACATCGAGAGTGGGTCGATCGCCAACCGCCGCGTACTGGTCGATTTTGCCGGGCGGAAGGGGCATCCCGACGGCTGCACGATAGACGCCGAGGGCGGGCTGTGGGTGGCGGAAATCGGTGCGGGTCAAATCGTGCGATTCGATGCGGCGGGGCGGGAGACCGGGTTGATTGCCGTGCCGGTGACGCGGCCCACCAGCGTCATCTTTGGTGGCGCCGACCTGCGCACGATGTTCGTCACCAGCATGCAGTTTGCGCTGAGCGATGAGGAGAAGGCACAGCAGCCGCTTGCCGGAAGCGTGTTTTCCGTGAATGTCGGAGTGGCGGGAATTCCGGAGGTTCGTTTCGCCGGGTGATGGACGACATTGTTCAGGGCCTTTCGACGTGGCAGACCGTCCGATGCCGGTTCATCTGACTGCGGGAGGCAGAGAGAAATGATAACAAAGATGAACGCCGATGAACGCCGATGCGGCTGGAGGTCATTCCGGTCCGTTTCGGGTGAGGATGAGTGGACGCGGCGTGTCGATTCAGGTGGTGCGCGCCCGTGAGCCGTCATGCAAGGGAGTCGGTGGTTGGTCTCGTAAGCACCTGGTACAAATCCTGCGCTGATGCTACTCGGGTTTAATGCGCGTGGGTTATCATCCACAACGATCAAGCTCACGGCGTCTCCTCCATCGTCATGGCCCTGACAAGCCGGCACAGGATTTGAGATAGGAGTGGCCAGCCGGATTGCCGAGCGCTGCGGCATCCCTATTGTGGTCATGAATTTGTTCCGGTCATCCGCGGCTTGGCCCTATACCCAAAGCTTGCACGGGTTTACCTGCGACAGTCGTGGATGACCGGCACAAGGTTGGCCACCACAACAGGGGAAGAACGCCGCACTATTTTAACGCCTATGCGGACAAGCCACGCCATGACGATCGAGGCGGGTCCGACATCTACGGACGAGATCATTTCTGCAACGTGCAAGTTTGGTAGGAACGGACCCGGCCATGACGCTAGAAAGGTAGCGCGGCGCCCAACAATACTGTGCGTTACGCTTACCTTAGCGCATGCCGGCTCGTCCGGGCCACCCCATGCCACAGGTCGCCCCCGTGACCCGCATGTGCGAACCATGACGCCGAGGGCGGCAACAATGTGCTGGCCGCCCCGGTATTATTGGCTAATACGGTTTAGCGTTGATCTTCATGAGCCTCGGTTTACTTAGGACCAGACATCAAACACACAGTGGTGCCGTAGGAACAGGCTTCCTACTGCATCAACCCCTGACGCTGCATCCAGTCCTGCACCAGCGCCGCGACTTGGTCCGAGTTCCGGTCCATCATCGGAAAGTGCGAGTTCCCCCTTATGCCCATCGCCGGCAGGTCGAGAACGTCAGCGGTGCAGCCAGCGGCGCGCAGCGCGTCCATGTAGCGGTTGATCCGCAGCACGATGGTCTCCCAGAACCTGTCGCCCGTGATATGATCGCCGAGCACCAGCAGGTGCGGTACGGAACGCAGCGCTGACAAGTTGACTGTGTCAGGGTCGGGGCAGCCGGACGGCTCGATAGTCACCACCGCGCGCACCAGGTCGGGCGCGTGCAGTGCCGCCGTGAACCCGAATGCGCCGCTCTGGCTGTGCGTCATCACCACGCTCGGCCCCACCTCCCGGATCAGTGCATCGTACGCTGCCTGCGTCGACGCATCGTTGCACGCCCAGCGTGGCACGACCTGCTTCGCGAACTGGTCGAAATTGCCTAGCGGGAACAACCCGTCCGGCCAGCCGGCCCGGCTTGGATAGGAACCCGGCGGGCCAAAGCGGAATAGCGACCAGGATTCCTGCTTCGACCGGAAATGCGGCTCCTCCGGGTAAATCTCCGGGAACCTCGACCAACCTGCGCGGCCCCGCTCCACAGCATCCGAAACGAACACATCATGACCGGCGTGCAGGAACCAGGACTGCCAGCCGGGGTCGCCGTCCGGCTTTGTCTCCCATGTCGCGCCGGTCATGCCGCCGCCGTGCCACATCAGCAACGGATATTTCGCGCGTGGCCGTTCCAGGCGCACGTACTGCGCGTACATCTGGCCGGACTCGAAGTCGCCGTCCTGGGGGAACTCGCGTACGCCCATTCCCTGCGTCAGCACCAGACGCCGCGGCGGCAGGCCGGTCAGCGTCACAGGGCCGCCGCCGATATGGAAGCTGCCGATCGCCTTTACGTTCAGTGCCATGGTCGTTTTCCCCTTTTGCGTCCCAGACAATCCTGAACCACTGCGTTCAATGCGCAACAGGCGGCGTCGGCCGACATCGAGACGGTCCGGCACGACCGGCATCGTGCCGAGGCGGTCGGCGCGCAGATTGCAGAGCACAAACCGGGAGGCGCGCCGCCGGGCATGGGCCCGATACTGTTAAACCGGTAAAAAACGGCGGATGGAAGCAATCGATGGCGCAGGCATTCTATAGCATGGTGTTGGATCACAGCGCGGAGGCGGTGTGGCAGGTCATCCGATCATTCGGCGCTTACGCGTGGTCTGGGGTGGTCGCTGATACTGTGATCGAAGACGACAAGGCGGGCGATCAGGTTGGCGCGGTACGTCGGGTGCGGGTTGGCGATACCATCATCCGGCAGCATCTGCTGGCGCATTCCGACCTTGAGCGTTTCTACAGCTATGCGTTTCTGGAGCCTGCTCCGGTGCGCAACTACCAGGCCACAATCCGCGTGATACCGGTCGTGGAGACCGATCAGGCACTGGTCTGCTGGAGCGCGCGCTTTGACTGCGCGCCGGAAGAAATCGGACAATGGACGCATCATTTCGTCCAGAACGGGTTCGCAGTGTGGCTGAGCGCGCTACGCCGGGTCATGGCCGAAACGGACTCCTGACAGGCACGTCGATTTCGGCTCTCTTGCCAAGTGTCTCATTTGGTATTTTCCAGAACGAACTGGCTAAGTCGAGAGGTGTTGCGCTTTGTTAGCCAGATAGTAACTTCGATTATGTTCTCCGATACCTATTAAAGTGCGACAACAGTGCTTACTTGCGGCAAAGTCTCGGTGCTCGAGAACGTTGCTTATCCTGATGTGTCGAGCGTTGTTTTCGTTGAAAATCATAATTTTGAGTTGTATCCTGTGTTCAGTCTGCAGTACCAGAAGATCACCCTATATATTTGAGCTCATGCCCAGTCTGCTCATCAAGCCGAGCCATGCCGCGCGGGTGTGAGATATACGCATGATGTTATGTATATCCTGGACCCACAGCATTCATGTCATGCTGGCAGAACGGTTGGCTGGACGAGCGAGACACGGACGAGGCGCGTTGGCGCGCGACATGGCGTCGCTTGCCGGCCTGCTGGCACCCCAGCGGACGAGGTCGCTAGCCGATGATCCGCAGCAGCTTCCGGTCCGGTGTCGTATCCAGTTCCACCACCGCCCCATCCTGCACCACCTGGGTGATGTCGACGTCGAAGCCCGACATCATGGTGATGTCGCCGAACGCCGCGCCCTGCACCATGATCGGGTTCACCGTGTTGAACACCAGCGCCGCCGGCACAATGCCGCGCGATGCCATCTCCCGCAGCATCCACGCCGTTGCCACGCCGCCTTTCGCGCGGTCCATCACCAGGATCATGCCGCTATAGGCACGGCCCTCCAGCTTGTGGCCGGGGCGCACGAACACGCCCTTGATCCGGTCCAGGTCGTAGCGCGCGGAAAATCCGTCGGAGGCGACCATCGCTGTGCCGCGCACCGGCGCGCCCATGGCGGAGCGGGCAAGGAACTCGGTCATGGAATGCACCCCTGGCACGCAGCCTCAACACATTGTTCCGCCGACAGCAGCACCGGGCGGTAGCCGTAGCCGCCAATGATGTTGGTCAGCTTGGCGGAGTTGGTCACCAGCCGCTTCCAGCCATGCGCCTCGGCCATTTCACGCGCGTAGCTCTGGTAGAAGCACATGCCGGACAGTACGGTGGCGCCAGCCGCCTCGATGCGCGCGGTCAGTCCCAGCCGGTCGGCATCCGGCTTCACCTGCGGGCTGGTGATCGCCAGCAGCGGTGTCACCACGCGCCGCCCGTCCAACAGGTCCGCGACCTGCTGCATCTCCAGCAGGCTGAGTTGCGGGGCGGAGAACACCACGACGTCCACCCCATCGGCACCGTCATTATACGACGCCAGCAGCCGCTGCACGTCGTCCGGCGTGACACGGTGACGCTCCGGCGGCATCCCGCCGTCGAACACGTCAGCGAGTGAGCGGCATTCCGGCGTGACGCCCTCAATGTGGAACATGGCGACGGAGCCGAAGCTCGCCATCGCCGCGCCGAAATGTTTCATCTGATCCGATGTCGGCGCCTGCCGCAGCCCGGTCAGCACCGGGACGCGCCAGTAATCCCCCGCCAACCGGCCAACGACACCGCCGAGCGCGCCCCATTCGTGCAGGGCGTCGGGCTGCCAGGACAGTTCCACCAGTAACGAGCCGCGCCGCTGCTGGTCCAGATGAAACCCGTAGCTCGGCGTGCGGCCGGTCAACCCGGCGGCCAAAGCTGAAGGTCCACCCTCAAAGTTCGACCGGGCGCCGAGGACGCTGTTGCAATAGATCACCACGCCGGTGTCGCCGTAGGCGACGTGCTCGCCGAACACCGGCGGCATGATCGTCTGGTAGTTGATGCAGGTGTTGGTCATCAGGATGCCCATCGCCTCGAACGCGGCGATCGCACGCCGTTCCAGGTCCAGCATCCACTCCTCATGCCGCAGCGCCGCGGTGCGCGTGAAATCCGTGCCGCGCGGGTCGGTGATGGTGGGGATGCGGACGCGGCGTTCCTCCGGCGGCAGCGCGGCCAGCGATTCCAGCCAGTCTACCCCGACGGCGCCGAGCGATTCGGTGTCCGCCATGATGTGCGCCTGGTCGACGCGGACCATCTGCTGTGCGCCGAAATAGCGGCCGACGCGGAGCTGGTGCTCGATCGCCCATTGCCGCGCACGGCCGTGGGCGCCACGGCGCATGGCTTCGGCTTCCTCGTCCAGTTGCATCCTGTCCTCCCGTCGGATCGAGGATGCCATTCTCTGGCGGACGGATGCAAAATGGCGCCGGCGGCAGGAGGGCGCGCATGACCGAGGCGGATACCGAACCGCGCAAGCAACGGCACGACCGGGCGCTGTATGAGGATCTTCTGGCGACCGTGCGCCTGATGGAGCCGCATGTGCGCACCGGCAGCATGTTCGGCTGTCCCGCTGTCTATTGCGGTCGCAAGCTCGCCGCCTGCGTCTATGGCACCGCCGTCGCGCTGCGCGTGCCGGCCGCGACCGCCACCCAGGCGCTGAAGCGCGGCCAGGCGGTGCCGTTCCAGCCGCATGGCATGGCACCGATGAAGGAGTGGATCCAGATCGACGGCGCCGCCCTGCCGGATGCTACCGACCTGCTGGCCGCGGCTGTCTCATTCGCCACCGCCAACAACGCCGCGCGGGGACGGAAGCGGTAAAGACCTGGGCAACGACCCGATCCGGATCGCGGGCGCGGCAGCCGTGACGGAACGCCGCGCCCTCTCATGGCGTGAGGCGACACGGCATCGCCGACGGTCTGGAACACGACGTCCGACGGCCTTCAGGCACCGGGAACGGTGCACGGGCTTGGGTTGCTCCACGGCGACAACCGGCGCCTGTGGCAGTCGGCTTGGGGTGAACCGTAATGGTACGATGTAATTATTATATCAAATAAGCTGTCGACATTTGAAAATTTAGGTGCTGGACAACGTGTTTGCTCAGAGTCATGACAATCCCGTGCAAACACGTGCCCCGCAAGGTGTTTCACAACCTTTGCATTCGCTTCAAAGGCGATCACATGTTTCCCAGCTCTCGGATTCACATCGAGACGTTCGCTTCCGTTATTCTTGCATCGGTCACGGCCGGCGCCGTCGCGGCATTCTATTACGCCCACTTCTTCAATTGGCCGCTGGCGGAGGAATACATCTACATCAGTTGGTATCGGATCATATTTCATGAACACGGTGACCTGGCCCAATTCCTGCTCGCTTATCAGGGGCCGCATCCCATGGTGGTCGTGGGTGGCGTCGCTGTTGGCCTGCTGTGGTTGTTCGGTCCCGGCATCACCGTGCTGACGATCGCCAATTATCTGTTAATGCTGGCGGCGGCGCTGTTGCTTGCCTGGCGCGTTTCGCGTGACCTGCACACGGCCGCCCTTAGGGCGACGATCTGGCCACTGATGGTGATCTTGTGCTTTCACGCGATCCAGACCGATTCGCTGCTGAAGCCGGCGGATCTCGGTTGGCTGATCGTGAGCTTCCTGCTTGTGGTCAACGCCGTGGCAATGGAGCGGTTCAACACTCCACTGGCGGCAGCGCCCGGCGCTGTCATTGGTGCCTTCTGCTTTGCTCAAGGCAGTCTGTTGTCGCTGATCGCGGCCATGCACAGTCTACTGATGCCTGGGGCGCTCAAGGCGCGAACCGCCGGAGCGGCAGGCTTTGCAACCATGTTCGCGGCGACGGCCCTGTTCGTCATTCGCAAGCAGTTCGGCCCAAGCGACTCAATGGATGCGGTTGACCTCCGCGCTGGCATCGTTCCACTCCTCGTGTACGGCGTTGACTTGCTGGGATCGCTGTTCGGCACGCGATCGCCCGCGCTCCTGCTGGTGCTGGGCTGCGGTCTGCTTCTAACGGCCGCAATCCTGACGCTCAGGCTGCCGCGCACTATGCTTCCCAGCGACAGGATTGCCCTGTGCCTCATGGGCTACGCCCTTCTTGCTGTCGGCATGTTTGCGGCCGGCCGCTACCGCTTCGGCCTGCCCTGGGCGCTTGCGCGATTCCACGCCGCGGCGTTTGTCGCGCCGTTCGCCACGGGACTCGCAATACTGGCGGTTCGGGAGATGGACCGCCGCGAACGCATCGGCTGGGGCGCACTGGCCCTGGTGTTGGCCAGCGTCATCTCTGCCCTGCCATACGGGTTTCAGCGTGCGGGAGAAAGCAAGCAGCAGCGGGAAGCCGCCATGACGCTCTCATGCCAGGGGCACCTGCCGCCCGTTATGGTGCGCAGTCTGAATGGCGTGCCACTGGAAGATCCCGAAGTCGAGGACGACCTGCCGGATCTGCGTTCCTTGTGCGGACAGCCGATCTCGAACAGAACGAAAGCCATGCTTCCGGTGCCGACGGCGTTCGCGACGAGAATTGCCGCGGACGCGTCGGCGCAGGCGCCTCTTGAGACGCTGTGGCTGACCTATCTGCATCGTTTCGATCTGCAGCAGGCCATGCCGTTCGAACGGCCGGATACTCCGCAGCGACTGCTTGATTGGGCCAGAGAAGAAGCGCGCGCGGGGGGTACATTCCACCTAAGCCTGAAAGCACACCAAGCCTATCTCCGTGCCCTCCCGGCCGGGGATTGACCGGAGAGCCGGCTGCCGCTGGACCGGCTGAGTCGCCGGCCGGAGCCGCTCTTGGTCCCCGGATTGGTGCATTGCGGGCGGCCGGAACGGGCCACCGCCGCTGCGGACGATTCGCTCGCTCCGACGACCGGACAGACCATGCGCTCCCAGCGCGGCCTGTTCCGCCCCGCTTGCCGACGCGCGCCCCGTCGTTCACTCTGGCGCGCAAAGCGGTGCACCCGGAGGAGACTACATGCAGTTCATTTTCACCGACGAGCAGGCGGAGTTTCGCTCTGTCCTCCGCCGCTTCCTGGAGGACAAGTCGCCGCCGACGGTGGTGCGCAAGCTGATGGAGACCGACTCGGGCTGGGACCGCGCCGCCTGGAAGGAGCTGAACCTCCAGCTCGGCCTGACCGCGATCCACATTCCGGAAGCCTATGGCGGGCAGGGCTTCGGCTTCGTCGAACTCGGCATCGTGCTGGAGGAGATGGGCCGGGCGCTGCTGTGCGCGCCGTATTTCAGCTCTGTCGTGCTGGCGGCGACGGCGATCCTGCAGGCCGGGACGGAGCAGCAGAAGAAGGCGCTGCTGCCGGGCATCGCCGACGGCGAGACGATCGCCGCACTGGCGGTGACGGAGCCGAACGGCCGCTGGGACGCGGCGGGAATCGCAACGACCGCGACGGCGGCCGGCGGCGGCAAGTTCAAGCTGTCCGGCACAAAGAGTTTCGTCGTGGACGGCCACACCGCCGACAGCCTCGTGGTGGTGGCGCGCCGGCCGGGCTCGTCCGGCGAGGACGGGCTGTCGTTCTTCACCGTCCCCGGCGACGCGCCGGGCTTAACGCGGAAGCCGCTGCAGGTGGTGGACCCGACCCGCAAGCTGGCACTGCTGACGTTCAACAACGTCGAGGCCGACCTGCTGGGCGAGGAAGGCGCTGGCGCGGCACCGCTGCGGCGGACGCTGATGCTGGCCTCGGTCGGGCTGGCCAACGAAAGCGTCGGCGGGGCGGAGCGGCTGCGCGTCTCGGCCTTGGACTACGCCAATCTGCGCGTGCAGTTCGGCCGCGCGATCGCCAGCTTCCAGTCGATGAAGCACAAGCAGGCCGACATGCTGGTGGATGTCGAACTGGCCAAGTCCGCCGCCTATGCCGCCGCGTCGGCCGCCGCCGAGGACGATCCGGAGCTGCCGATGATCGCCTCCCTGGCCAAGGCGGCGGCGTCCGAAGCGTA
>JAFEFW010000142.1 GCA_018240405.1 Pseudomonadota bacterium | reverse complement strand
GGATCGTCCTGGGCCACGAACTCGATGCGATGGACGATGCCGCACTCAGCCAGGCGGTCGAGGAGGTTCCTGTCTTTGCCAAAATGACCCCGGCACAGAAGGCGCGCGTGATCGAAGCGCTGCGGCGCAACGACCATGTCGTCGGATTTCTGGGCGATGGCATCAACGACGGGCCGGCGCTGAAGACTGCGGATATCGGTATTTCCGTCGATACAGCCGTCGATATCGCCCGTGAGTCGGCAGACATCATCCTGCTGGAGAAAAGCCTGTTGGTGCTGCACGACGGCGTCATGGAGGGGCGCCGGATCTTCGGCAATATCATCAAGTATATCCGCATGGGCGCCAGCTCAAACTTCGGCAATATGCTGAGCGTGCTCGGCGCCAGCATGTTCCTGCCGTTCCTGCCGATGGCGCCGATCCAGGTGCTGACCAACAACCTGCTCTATGACCTGTCCCAGACGGCAATCCCGACGGACACGGTGGATGAGTCCTATCTTGCGCAGCCCCGGCACTGGGATATCGGCAACCTGACCCGCTTCGTGCTGCTGATCGGTCCGATCAGTTCGCTGTTCGACTACCTGACCTACGGCATGATGCTGTTTGTGTTCGGTGCGTGGAACAATCCCGGGCTGTTCCAGGCCGGCTGGTTCGTCGAGTCGCTGATGACGCAGACCTTCATCATTCATATCATCCGCACCGCCGGCGTGCCGTTCCTGGAAAGCCGGGCGAGCACGGCGCTAGTGCTGACGACGGTGGCAATTGTCTCGCTTGGGTCGATCATCCCCTACACACGGTTCGGCCATACGTTGGGGTTCCAGCCATTGCCCATGCTGTACTGGCCGTTGGTCGCGGCGATGATGCTCGCCTACGCCGCGTTGACGCAGTTGGTAAAGACGTGGTTCGTGCGGCGGTGGGGGATGTAGATCCTATCCCAGAAGTCTCCAATGGGGCTCGAGATGGTTGTGGTGTAGGGCTGCGTGGAGTAAGTCAGTCCACTGCAGGCGTCTCATCCCATGCCGACCGTCAACCTGCACGCAGCGAATGCCCATTTTGCTCGCCTGGTCGATGAGGCGGCCGCTGGTGCTGAGATCATTGTCGCCAGGGCCGGCAAGCCCGTTACCAAACTGGTATCGCTCCAGGCTCCCAAGACGGCGGCAAAGCGCCAGCTGGGCGCGCTCACAGGCGTTATTGCAGTGCCGCCAGACTTTGACGCGCCTCTGCCTGATGAGATTCTTGACGCGTTTGAGGGGCGCGATTGAGGCTGTTGCTCGATACGCACATCCTGATCTGGGCGGTGGCAGAGCCGTCCCGCCTTGCGGACGCGGCTCGCGGGGTGGTGGAAGACACGGCGAACCAAGTCCTGTTCAGCTCTGCCAGCATTTGGGAGATTGCCATCAAGGCTTCGCTGGGCCACGTGGACTTTTACGTGGTGCCGCGTCTGCTTCTGGAGGCAGCGGTCTCAACAGGCTTTACCGAACCCCCAGTTAACGCACGGGCGGCGCTGAAGGTCGCGGAACTCCCGCCGCACCACCGCGACTCGTTTGATCGGATTCTTGTTGCGCAAGCAATGGCGGAACCGGCTCAACGCTACACCGTCGACCGGAAGCTGGCGGCCTATTCCGAGCTTGTTGTCCAGGTGTCGTAGCCTGCTGGAGCCAATGGAGCTTCGTGTGGCGGCTGAGCAGTGCACGACCTACCCATCCGCCGCGGCAACTCGGCGGCGGATGGTATGCGCTTCGCTCAGACATACATGCGACCTGAAGGTAGCGACCCTCTCGCCGGCTATCCCGCCAGCTTCGCCGCCACCTCAGCCACCCGGCGGCCTTGATACCGCGCGCCGTCCAGTTCCTTCTCTGATGGCTTCCGCGACCCGTCGCCGCTGGCGATCGTCGTGGCGCCATACGGCGCACCGCCAACCACCTCATCCACTGTCATCTGCCCGGCGTACCCGTAGTCCATGCCAACCACCACCATGCCGAAATGCAGCAGGTTGGTGATGATCGAAAACAGCGTCGTCTCCTGTCCGCCGTGCTGCGTCGCCGACGAGGTGAAAGCGGCACCCACCTTGCCGTTCAGTGCACCTTTCGCCCACAGGCCGCCGGCCTGGTCGAGGAACGCTGCCATTTGAGAGGACATCCGTCCGAACCGCGTCGGCGTGCCGATGATGATCGCGTCATATTCCGCGAGGTCCGCCACCGCCGCGACGGGCGCCGCCTGGTCCAGCTTGAAATGCGCGGTCGTTGCCACAGCCTCGGGGACTGTTTCCGGCACGCGTTTTACATCCACCGCAGCACCGGCGGATCGAGCGCCTTCCGCGACGGCATTGGCCATCGTCTCAATGTGGCCATAGGTCGAATAGTACAGCACCAGAACCTTCGCCATCGTCGTATCCTTCTGAATAACCCTGATGGCTGCCTACCTATGGACACCGGAGGCGGTAAAAAATAGAAACTATCGAAACTCACTCTTTCGCGTCTTTTATGACGGGTCTGCCGGACCTCCAGGCCATCGCAATCTTCGCCCACATCGTCGAACGCCGCGGCATCGCTGCGGCGGCCGCGGAGCTGGGCCTGTCCACGCCCACGGTCTCGAAGGCGCTGGCCCGCCTGGAGGATCGCCTCGGCACGCGCCTGTTCAACCGCACCTCCCGCCGACTTGTGCTGACAGAGGCCGGCCAACGGCTGGCAGAGCGGGCGATCCGCCTGCTGGCCGACGCGGAAGCTGCCGAGGCGGCGTTGCGAGAGGACGCAGCGACACCGCAGGGACCGGTCCGCCTGGGCGCGCCCATGTCGTTCGGCGTGATGCAGGTGGCGCCGCTACTGCCCGCGTTCCTTGCGCGCTACCCGCGGGTCAGCGTCGACCTGCACCTCAGTGATGCGCGCGTCGACCTGATTGCCGATGGCTTCGACGCCGTGTTGCGGATCGGCGCCCTGGCTGACTCGTCGCTGATGGTGCGACGGTTGGCGGCAATCCCACGCCTGACGGTCGCCGCGCCGGCGTATCTGCGACAGCGTGGACGGCCGCGTCATCCGCAGGACCTTCAGGCGCACGACTGCATCACCTACGCCTACCAGGGTCAGCGGGCCTGGTTGTTCGAACGCGAAGCGGGCGAGGCAGTCGCGGTCACGCCAAAGGGGCGGCTGACCGTCAATAACGGCACTGCAATGCTGCCGGCGCTGCTCGCCGGTTCGGGTATCGCGCAGTTGCCGCTGTTCATCATCGAGGCCGCCCTGGCTGACGGCCGGCTGGAACCGGTGCTGACGGACTGGCGCCTGCGCGATACCGGCCTGCACTTGCTCACGGCTCCAGGCCACCCGCAGCCGGCCCGCGTTCGGGTCCTGGCCGACTTTCTGGCAGAGCATCTGGCCAGGCGCGGTTAGCCGTATCGGTCGCTGCGCCCGGCCGCAGTCAGTGCCCCGAGTGGCTGCCGGAAAAATCCGGTTCCTTCAGTCCCGACGCCGTCAACTGCGCCACCAGCGCCGCCTTGAGCCGCTCCAAACCGTCCTGTGTCGTCGCCTCGGCGCGGGCCACCAGCACCGCCTGCGTGTTTGAGGCGCGCAGCAGCCACCAGCCGTCGTCGGTCAGCACGCGCACGCCGTCGGTGCCGGAGACTTTCGCGCCCTCCGCGGCGAGCCGTGCGGCAACCTCCTCGATCACCGCGAACTTCCGCGCGTCGTCGCAGTCGAAGCGGACTTCTGGCGTGTTAATCACATTCGGCAGCGCGATGCGGAAGTCCGACACCTTGCCGTTCATGCGGGCAATGATGCCCAGTGTGCGCACCGCAGCGTACAGCGCGTCGTCGAACCCATACCAGCGGTCGGCAAAGAAGATATGGCCGGACATCTCGCCCGCCAGCGGGCTGCCGGTTTCAGCCATCTTCGACTTGATCAGCGAGTGCCCGGTCTTCCACATCAGCGGCGAGCCGCCGGCCTTGCCAACCTCGTCGAACAGCACCTGGCTCGCCTTCACGTCGGCAATGATGGTGGCGCCCGGATTCTCCTTCAGCACGTCCCGGCTCAGCAAGACCAGCAACTGATCACCGAACAGGATTTCTCCGTGGTCGTCGACCAGGCCGATGCGGTCGGCATCGCCATCGAAGGCAATGCCGACATCGGCCTTCTGCTTCCGCACCTCGGCGATGAGCTGCACCAGGTTGGCGGGCACCGTCGGGTCCGGATGATGCGCCGGGAACGTGCCGTCGATGGCACCGTTCAGCACGGTGTGCTCGCCGGGCAGCGACGCGACCAGCTTCTGCAGCACCTCCCCCGCGGCGCCGTTACCATTGTCCCACACCACCTTCAGCATACGGTCGCCACCATCCCAGTCGGCCAGCAGACGGGCGACATAGTCCTCCATGATGTCGACCGTCTGGTCGGTGCCCTCGGCCTCCGGAACGACGGTACCGGCAGCGGCCAGATCGCCGATCTGGCGGATCTGCGCGCCGAAGAACGGCTTGCGGCCCAGCATCATCTTGAAGCCGTTGTAGTCGGGCGGATTGTGGCTGCCGGTGACCATGACTGCGCCATCGGTCTCCAGCTTCGTCGCCGTATAGTACAGCATCGGCGTCGGGCCGCGGCCGATGCGAAGCGCCTCCATGCCGCTGGCCTTCAGGCCGTTGACCAGCGCCTGCTCCAGCGCCGGGCTGGTCAGTCGGCCATCGTAGCCCACCGCAACGCGCTTGCCGCCGGTCTGCGCAACGATGGAGCCGAACACGCGGCCGATCGCAAAGGCATCGGCCTCGTGCAGGGTGCGGCCGATAATGCCGCGGATGTCATACTCGCGCAGGACGGTGGGGTCGAAGCGGTGGGTAAACGCCATGGAGGGCCCTCGGTTAAACGTAATGCTTCAGGAACGTGTGCACTGCGTCAGCCAGGTCGGGCCGTTTCAATGCAAACGCGATCTGGGCTTCCAGAAAGCCTACTTTATCGCCACAGTCAAAGCGTCGTCCCTGGTAGCGCAGCCCGTGGAAGGGCTGTTCGCCTATCAAATGAGCCATGCCATCCGTCAACTGCACCTCATTCCCGGCGCCACGCTCCATGCGCGCGAGGTATTTGATCACTTCCGGCATCAGGATGTAGCGGCCGATGATCGACAGGTTGGACGGCGCATCCTTTGGCGCCGGCTTTTCCACCAGGCCCTTCACCTCCACCAGGCGGCCGTCGTCCCGTCCGGTCTTCAGGATGCCATAGCGGTTGGTCTGCTCTGGCGGGACCTCGGTCACCGCGACGATGTTGCCACCGGTTTCGTAATACGCGTCGGCAAGCTGCGCCAGGCAGGGCTGGTCTGCCAGCACCAGGTCGTCCGGCAGCAGGATGGCGAAAGGATCATCACCGATGAATGCGCGGGCGCACCAGATGGCGTGCCCGAGGCCGAGTGGCACCTGCTGGCGAACGGTGACCATGGAGCCGGGTTCGGTCTGGGTACTGCGAAGGGATTCCAGCGCATCGGTCTTGTTGCGCTCGCGCAGCGTTGCTTCCAGCTCGTAGGCCACGTCGAAATGCTCGACCAGTGCCGTCTTGCCGCGGCCCGTGACCATGCAGAACTGGTCGATGCCGGCGGCACGCGCCTCCTCGACGGCGTACTGGATCAGGGGCTTATCCACCACCGGCAGCATTTCCTTGGCGGTGGCCTTGGTTGCCGGCAGGAACCGCGTCCCCAGACCGGCGACAGGAAGCACCGCCTTGCGCAATTTCTTGGTCACACAACGTCTCCGATTCTCGATCGAGTGAGGGCTGCTTAGTCACAGCGGCAGGCGGAAATGTGGCGGCCGGACAACTTATAGCCGCTACACACGCCGGAGAGTGTTAACACGAAGGCGCGACCGCAACGGGTCCGGCAAGGGCGCCCCACGCTTCCAACCGTAGCGCAGCCCGTCAGGCACGCGGCATGACCTCCTGGCGGCGCGCCGTCGGCTACGGGATGCACCCAGGTCCATCGCTAAAGCGCTTTCGGGTCCGAGCGCACAAATCCCTGTTCGACTGGCGGCGTTCGGCCGTGGCTGTGCTTGGTCAGTTCATCACTCAGGAATTCGAGAACCGACGTGTAGATCGCCAGCGGTACAGTGCTCGCGGTATTCATGATGATCGGCGGTTGCAGAATGTAGTCGATGCCTGTGGTGAACAGGTTCTTGGGTAGTGCGCCGCCCGGCAATACCCGGTCGCACGCGACCGCACCGATGACGTGGTGCGCGGGAATGGCTTCCGCGACGATCTCGTCTCCGAACAGCGCCCATAGCAGGTCCTTGGCCTGCGTCTGCGGGACGGGATTCTTGTTGCCGAACTTGCCCAAGGTCAGGAAGCGGAGCAGCGCGTTGCCGCCTGTCGCATCTTGCAGAATCTTCTGCGCGTCATAGACCTGCCGGGCATGCGTGTTCCAGGCGCTCTCAACCCACACCGCATAGATAAACGTGCGAACAACGTTGGAGCCCAAGGGAAATAGTGGCGCGACGCTGAAGCGGGTCGTTACGCAGACGCCACCATGGGCAATGTCCCCCACCATGCCGGGCTGCGCGCGATAGGTCGGGATGTTGGTGGGATTGTCGAAGCCCTTGGTCAGGATCGAGTCAGCTTTCCAGATATTCGTCGCAAAACTTTCGGTCGGGGAGCGGTTGTCTCCCCGGAAGCAGACACGGTTGACTTTCTGCTTGGTCCACGTGACGCCGCGACCCGACATCCCATTGTCTCCGCATACCCGCGGCGGCGACGGTAATGAGTCGTTCGGCCTGGCTGCAACATCCAATTGTAGTTGGCCGTCTGGGCACCCGATAAACGGGTTATCGCAGCAGCACGTCGCGCGCCTGGTTGATGCGGGTCGCAAGCCACGCCGAACCGCCGACGTCGGGATGCGCCTTGCGCATCAGCCGATGGTGTGCCTCCCGGATGTCACCCTCCGACGCACCGGGCTGCAGTCCGAGCACGTCATAGGCTTCCTGGCGCGTCATCGGACCGCCGGCGCGCGCGGCGCCGGCGCTGCCGGACGACGTGCCGGTGCCATCCTCCTGTGCACCCGACCCCTGTGCCTGGGTGCGCTGCGCATAGGCTTGCATGCGTGCGGCCTGGAATCTCTGCCAGATCAGCGGGCCGAACATTGCCAGCGCGCCGAGCGCCGCCATGCCGCGGCCGGTCAGGATCAGCAACAGCGCCAGGGTCACACCGCCCAGCGCCGCAACCCAGGCCACCAGCGCCTTGATCGTATTAACCTGGGCACGCTCAAAGGCGCGCAGCCCCGCGAGGAGGGTGAACAGGACAAGCGCGCCGAGGAGTATCCAGATCATCGCGAAGGGTCCAGTGCGATCCCATCCATATGGCCCTGCGCCTGCACCACGGCCAGGGCGCTCAGATTGACGATTCCCCGGGCGGTCACGCTCGGCACGACAACGTGGATCGGCTTCGACATGCCCAGCAGGATCGGTCCGATCGGCAATCCGTCCGCCGCCGCTTTCAGCACGTTGTACGAGATGTTGGCGGCATCCAGCGTCGGCATGATCAGCAGGTTGGCAGTACCACTGAGGCGGCTATCCGGCACCGCGCGATTGCGAATGGCCTCCACCAGCGCGGCGTCGGCATGCATCTCACCATCCACCTCGAGCTCCGGCGCCTTGGCGCGGATCATGGCGAGCGCGGTGCGCATCTTCCGCGCCGAGGCACTGTCGCTGGCGCCGAAACTGGAATGTGACACCAGTGCCGCCTTCGGGATCAGGCCGAAACCGCGCACCGCCTCGGCGGCGAGCAGGGTCATTTCGGTGATCTGCTCCGCCGTGGGGTCAATCACCATGTAGGTGTCGCACATGAACAGTACGCCGGTCTGCAGGATCAGGCAGGACAGGGCGTAGATCCGGTCCACATCTGGCCGGCGCGGGATGATCGGCAGGATGTACTGGATCTGCCGCCACCAGGCGCCGGTTCCGCCGCAGATTGCCGCGTCGACCTGACCGTCATGCAGCAGCATCGCCGCGGCGACTGATGGCCGAGTGTGCACCCGGCGCGCTGCAGGTTCCGGCGGCGTGCCGCGGCGCCCGGCGAGGTGCTGGTAGTGCGGGATCAGCCGGTCGAACACCGCGTGGTCCTGCTCCGGGTCCAGCACCGGCACCGTGCCGCCGATATCCAGACGCAGGCCCATCTCCCGCACCTTGGCGTCAATCACCGCGTAGCTGCCGATGAGGACGGGGCGGGCGATGTCGTCGTCGACCAGGGTCTGCGCGGCGCGCAGCACGCGTTCGTCCTCACCCTCGGCAAAGGCGATGCGCTTGGGCGCGCGGGCTGCAGCGGCAAAGACCGGGCGCATCAGGTAGCCGGAGCGGAAGACAAAGCGCTGCAGCTCCGCCTGGTATGCCGGGAAGTCGGTGATCGGCCGACGCGCAACACCGGTCTCAATGGCGGCCTTGGCCACGGCCGGCGCGATTTCCAGGATCAGGCGCGGATCGAACGGCTTGGGAATGATGTAGTCGGCTCCGAACACCGGCGCCGCGCCGCCATACGCGGCAGCCACGACCTCACTGACCTCGATGCGGGCAAGGCGGGCAATGGCTTCCACGGCAGCGATCTTCATCGCCTCATTGATTTCGGACGCACCCACGTCCAGCGCGCCGCGGAAGATGAACGGGAAGCAAAGGACGTTGTTGACCTGATTGGCGTAGTCGCTGCGCCCTGTGGCGACGATCGCGTCGGGGCGGGTCGCGCGCACAATGTCGGGGTCGATCTCCGGTTCCGGATTGGCCAGTGCCATGATCAGCGGCCGCTCCGCCAGGCGCGGCAGCCATTCCGGCTTCAGCACGCGCGGTGCTGACAGGCCGAGGAAAATGTCGGCGCCGGGCAGGGCTTCCTCCAGCGT
>JAFEFW010000141.1 GCA_018240405.1 Pseudomonadota bacterium | reverse complement strand
CGGCCGATGCTGGACCACATTTCCCTGGGCGTGCGCGACCTGGCTCGGGCCAAGCGGTTCTATGATGCGGTGCTGGGCGCCCTCGGCTTTGGCTGCCACTACGAGGACGCCGCAAGCCTCGGCTATGGCCGTGACGAACCGGTGCTGTGGCTGCTGCAGACGGCGAATCCGGTACCGGCGGATACGCGGTCCGGCCTGCATGTCTCCTTCAGCGCGCCCAACCGGGATGCCGTCGCGGCCTTCCATGCGGCGGCGCTGGCTCAGGGTGGACAGGACAACGGGCAGCCCGGCGCGCGGCCGGACTATGGCGCGCACTACTACGCGGCGTTTGTCATCGACCCGGATGGCTATCGCATCGAAGCGCATTACGAGGATACCTGACGGACCTCCCGCGGCGCCCGGCCTTAGGCAACGGGATTGTAGTCCATGGCGTGATGCGATGGACCGTCGTGCTCCGCGGCATCGTCCGCCGCGGAGGTATCCCAGTGATCGGTCCGGAGCGCCAGGATTGCCTCCCGCACCAGGCGTAGCGCCGGCGTCTCTGCCCGGCCGCGCCGTTGCACAAGGCCCAGCGTGCGCATCAGCGGCGGATCGAGGGGAACGACGACTACGTTGTTCATCGGCGGCGCGTGGCTCATGGCCGGCCCCGGCACGATGGCCATGCCCAGGCCGGCCGCAACAGCGGCCTTGATCGCCTCGATGCTGTCGAACTCCAGGGCCGGCCGCACCGTCACGCCGCCAGCGTCCAGCCACGCTCGGCTCAACTGGCGGTGTGGCACGCGCTGGTACTCCAGGATCAGCGTGCGACCTGCCACATCGGCCGGAGTCAGGCGTTTCGGAATTCCCTCATCCGTCGCGGGTATGATGGCAACCATCGGATCGGTGCGTACCGGCACGGCATCAATGCCATTGGCCTCGACCGGCAGGGCCGTGAAGCCGATATCAAGCACGTGCGACAGCAGGCCTTCGGCAATACTGTGCGTCGTGCCGGACGTGACGACGATTTCAATCCCTGGATGTTCGTCGCGCAGCCGGCGCAAAGCGGGCGGCAGCAGATAGACCAGGGCCGTCGGCCCCGCGCCGATATGAACCCGGCCGGTGGCGCCCTCCCGATGCTGACGCACCGCGGCGAGCGCGTGCTCCGACGCAGCAATCAGGCGGCGGCCATGCACCACGAGTTCCTGGCCAGCCGGTGTGGCAATCGCACGCTTGCCGACACGCTCGACGAGCGCCATGCCGCAGCGAATCTCCAACTCCCGCACATGCTGGCTGACTGCCGGCTGCGTCAGGTGCAGCCGCTTGGCTGCCTCCGTAAAGCTGCCGCGCTCAACGACCTCGATCAAGGAGCGCAATTGATCAAGATTAAGATTCCGCATGATAAGCAGAGCTTATCCAAACCATCATGATAATCAAATTGCGGTCCGACCGCGCGGGCTTTACCAGGGCCGCACTGCGACAGCATTTTTGCAACCGCGCAAAATGCAGCGCGAGGACTGAAATACTTCATGGCCGGGACTGAGTCTTGTCGGCAAGACCTGACTCTGAGCGCAAGAAGACTGGCTTATCGCGTGAATGGTGTGCAGGAGGACGAGGACTGTAGCGATCCCGCTATTGCTCGGATCGCGCTGTGAGAGCCCCGTAAACCTCCAGCGTAGCCTGGATCGGCCAGCGGCTCGTCACCCGCAGGCCTTGAATCGATGACGGCCGTTATCGTGGCTGGGCCGGAAGGGGGACCGCGTGATTGTTGCGTTTGCCGCGTGCGAGATCGACCTGAACCGCCAGGAATTGCGGCGGAATGGGCAGACGGTGCACATCGAGCCGCAGGTGTTCGATCTGCTTCATCACCTCGTCGTGAACCGCGACCGCGTCGTCGGCAAGGATGAGTTGTTCGACACGATCTGGAATGGGCGGATCGTGTCCGAGGCAGCCCTCAGCAGCCGGATCAATGCGGCGCGCAAGGCGATCGGTGACGACGGCGACCGGCAGGCGCTGATCAAGACCATCCATCGGCGCGGGTTCCGCTTTGTGGGCACCGTCGAGGATCGGGTCGTCGAATCCGTCACCGCTTCCATGCAGCGGGACAGCGCAGCCCGGCCGCCGGTCGCGGCCGGCATCGACACAACCCGCAAGCCGTCGATCGCCGTGCTGCCTTTCGCAAATCTCAGCCAGGAACCTGATACCGATTATTTCAGCTACGGCCTGACCGAGGACGTCATCCGTCTGCTGGCCCGCAATCGATGGCTCGACGTGCTGAGCCGTCATTCGACGCGGGAGTTTGCGGGTACCACCACCGATCCGCGGGAAATCGGAGCGATCCTGGGCATACGGTATCTGGTGCAGGGTTCCGTAGCCAAGCATCGCGACCGGGTGCGCATTACCGCGGACCTGATTTCGGCCGAGAATGGCATGCACCTGTGGTGGGAGTCGTATGACGTCGAACTCGCCTGCATCCTGGACGTGCAGGAGTCGATGGCGCAACGTATTGCCGCGGTGATCGAGCCCGAGCTTGCCAGGCTGGAGCGGGAGGCGGCGGTGCGGCGGCCCCCGGCCAATCTTGGCGCGTGGGATTGTTATCAGCGCGGATTGTATCATCTGTGGGGCTTCGCGACGCCCGGCCTGGCGGAGGGTGAGGCGATGTTCCGCCGGGCCATTGAGCTGGACCCCGGGTTTGCGCGGGCGCACGGCGCCCTGGCCTATGTGAAGTTGCAAGGCCTGGTCGCACGCAGCGACCAGGACCGCCCTGCCCTGCTGGAGGAAGCATTGCGGATCGGGCACACCGCCGTGGCGCTCGACGGGCAGGACTGCATGAACCTGTGCGTGGTTGGCCGCGTGCTGTGCTTCATGCACGAATTTGAAGAGGCCGTTGCGTACCTGGAGCAGTCGCTGAAGGTGAATCCGAGCTTCGCACAGGCTTATTTCGCGCTGGGATTCACCCTGGTTGTCAGTGGCCAGGCGCGCGAGGGTCTTCCGTATCTGGAACGGTCCGTGGAGTTGAGTCCCTACGATCCGCACCTGTCCTCGATCTTTGCAATTCGCGCACTTGGACACATGGCCTTGCATGAAATGGACAAGGCGGAGTGTTTTGCCCGCAAGGCAACGCGGATCCCCAACACCAATCGCTGGCCCCTGCTGGTTCAGGCCGCACTGCTGGGACAAATGGGCCGGCAGGAGGAAGCGCGCCGGACAGTTACTGCGCTTCTTGAACGAAGCCCAACCGGGTTCTGCCTGGCAGATGCGCGGTCCGAGTTCTTCTTCTGCGGCGACGAAGCCTTGACGCAACTCTATCTGGAGGGGCTGAGGCGAGCGGGCCTGACCGAACGCGCGGCACCTCTCCGTCAGGTCGTTGCGGCGGCAGCGGCAGGGGTGTGAGGATGCGCCAGGGCCTGACGGTACGATTTGTGTTCTCGTGGCAGGGGCACGCCGGGGGCGCCCACGTGCGCCCCGGCGACGACTTCCGGCGCGCCGGCGGTTCGTTGTCGTCATGGCCGGCGCAGGCCAGCTGCTCATGCCTTTGTCTCTGTCTGGGATTATCGACTGCAAGGCGTGGATGGCGGGCCTTCGCCCGCCATGACGAATTGGCAACGGCCGACATGACGCTGCCGCTGCCAGCCTGTGCCTAGCGGCGCAGTGGCACGGTGTAGGTTGTTGCTGTACCGGTCAGACATATCTCGCCGGCGGCATTGCGAACCGTGGTCGCCAGGGTGCAGATGGGTTTGTCCTCCCGCACGCTGGTGACCTCCGCTCTGGCGGTGATCGTTTCACCCACCTTCACGGCCTTCACAAACCGCCACTCGACTCCGAGGAACACTGTGCCGGGCCCCGGCAAATCCTCGGCTACCAGCGCATTGAGCAGCCCCGACGTCACGCCGCCCTGCACGATCAGGCCGCCAAACGGCGACGCCGCGGCCAGATCGGCATCGTAGTGCAGCGGATTGCGGTCGCCGGTCATGTCGGTGAACATCTCGACATCCCGCAGGCTCGTCTGGCGCGACCGTTCCGCCACGGCGCCCAGGGCAGGCCTGCC
The DNA here is from genome assembly GCA_018240405.1 of Pseudomonadota bacterium. Taxonomy (GTDB): domain Bacteria; phylum Pseudomonadota; class Alphaproteobacteria; order Acetobacterales; family Acetobacteraceae; genus Rhodopila. Next base: position 4,878 of record JAFEFW010000141.1, on the reverse strand, counting down.
GTTCACAGTCGCCTGCCAGATGGTTGTCGTTGTCTGGTTCATAGCAGTACCTCCTCGATCACCGGTGTTGTTTCCAGGGAAATCAGGTGTTCGACCTCGCGCTTCATCGCCTGGTTCAACGCGCGATGCAGCGCCTGCACCTCCTCGACCGACCAGTCGAAAGCGGCAATTGCGTCGGTGACATCGAACAATGGCAACGACAGCTCGTTACGAACTGTCGCGTATTCCTCAGGCCGGCCTGTCACAACGGCACGTGCGAGCAGTTCGGCATCCCGCAGCGCATCCGTGATGCCGTGCGCCGTGATCGGATCACGGAAGTATCCCGCGTCGCCGACCAGCGCCCATCCCGGGCCGCTGGCTTGCCGGAGGAAGCCCTTCCGTCCGCCGAACATGCGCAACGGCGCGTCCGGCGTCCTGCCCGCCAGTTGCGCAGCGAGCGCGGGATCCGCCTCTTGCACCAGCTTGCTGAACAACGCAGCGCGCCCTGCCGATGTGACGCCATGCAGCCGGTCGGGCGTCATCGCCACAAAAACGCAGTGATGACCGCGATTGGTCGGAATGGCGCCGGCCGCCACGCCGGGCCGGTACCACCATTCGTAGCCGTCTGGCTCGCGACCCCCGAAGTAGCCATACAGGACGGCCGTCGTGTGCCGCGCCTCGCGTAACGTCTCGGCTCCGACCAGGCGCGCAACAGTGGATCCGGCCCCATCGGCGCCGATAACGAGGTCCGCCGTGACATGTGTGACGTCGCCAGCCGCATCCAGCAGGGTGCCACCGCAGACGCGTCCGTCGGCACGCCGCGACAGGCGCACCAGGGTCTGCCCATGACGCACCTGAACACCCGCATCCCAGGCGGCGTCAACCAGTGTGCTGTCGAGCAGCGCCCGGCGCGGCGCGTACAGCGCGTCCATACCGTTTGCCGGCTTGATCGCTACCGTGAGCTTTTCGTCACCGTAGTGGAACGTCGTACTGCGGACCGGCGGCGTGCCGGCCTCCAACAGGTGCGGCAGAACTCCCCACCGGTGCAGTTGCAGCACGGCACCACGCATCAGCGCATGGGTGGAAACCGTGTCGGTGCCGTAGCCGGCACGATCGACCAGCAGCACTCGCATTCCCTTGCGCGCCAGCAGCATGGCGGTGGCAGCGCCGGCACAGCGGGCGCCAACGATCAGCGCGTCATAGTTTTCGTAAGCCATCATGGCACATCCCCTTATGCATCACGCCGCAATGCTTGTTGTTTTGTTTAGATAACGGTGAATCTCAGCGCTCAACTCTGTTGCATCCTGGGTCAGCGCGCCGATGAAACTGGCATCCCTGCGACGCAGGAAACGCAGGCCGGTGACAAACAACCCGGGCGACGGCGTAACGCCACCGGCATGGATAATGTCGCCCGACGGCGTCAGCACAGGCACCTGCAGCCAGCGATAATTGCGCACGAAGCCGGTTGCCCAGACGACGGTGCGGATGCCCTCGGCGGTGAGATCAAGTGTCGACGGCGATGCGCCGACGGCAAATGGCGCCGGCATCGTCTCCTCCGGCGCGCCCGTCGCACCGGCCACCACATCCACACGGCGCAGCAGGCGCTCCATGCGGGCATGCGATCCCGCAACGGCATCGGCCAGGTTGTCGTGCAAACTCAGGCGGGCGCCATCGATGTCGCCGACGCGCCCGACCAGGCGGATGCCGAGCCGCTGGAGGACACCCAGATCGAGGTCGCTATGATCTGGCCGGCCAACGAGTTGCATCGATGGCTGTGCCCGGGCCGCGTCCAGTTCCTCAGGCGTCATCGGCTCTGCGTCAAGAATGTTGTAGCGGTCGAGCCACCACATGATGTCGCGGCCGCGATACCGCCGCGGCAGCCTGGTATGACGGCTGACGGCGATCGTCACCGGACGTCCGGTCAGGTGGATTTCCTCCGCCAACTGGATACCGGAGGCGGACGCGCCGATGATCAGCACGCCGCCCTGCGGCAGGTCGGCTGCCCGGCGATAGGTACTGGTGGTGACCTGCTGAATTGCCGCCGGCAGACGCTGTGCCATAGCCGGAACGAACGGCTCGTCGCAGTGGCCGGTGGCGATAACGACGCCGCGTGCGTGCCAGATACCGTTTCGCGTGGCGACGCGGTAGCCGCCGCCCAGGCGCTGCACGGACTGCACCTCGGTCTGCGCTCTCACCGGCACCGCGCCGCTGTCGGCGTAGTTCTGCAAGAAGGCAGCATATTCCGCCGCGGTCATGAAGCCATCCGGATCGGCGCCGTTGTAGCTATGCCCCGGCATCCGGTTCATCCAGTTTGGTGTCAGCAGGCGCAGCGTGTCCCACCGTTCATTGCGCCAGCGCTCCGCTACCTGGCCGCGCTCCAGGACGAGATGGTCGATGCCGAGACAGGTAAGGCAATGGCTGACAGCAAGTCCGGCCTGGCCAGCGCCAATGATAATTACGTCTGTCTTTGACATCATCATTCTCCTCCCGGCCCGGATCGGCAGAACCGGGCTCGGCATCCATTGCATCGGGACCGGCCCACGCAGTGCGGTCTTGTTACAATTCCGTCATGGCCTGCCGTTTATGATTGCCTGCGGCGAGGCCATGAGCGGGAATGCGAGCAGCGACCGCACGCGTGTCCGCCGGAAAATCAGCCTGTGGCCTCAACGTTGACTGATACGCCATTGCGCAGCACATCAAGCACGGCGGACCGATCGCAGGCCTGCTGCACGATCTGCCGCAGCTTGTCCGGCGTCGCGTCGCCTTTGATGAATATGCGCAGCCGGATCGCGCTGAAGCCGTTGCGGACCTGATCCGACAGGCCCAGGATGCCGCGCAGATCCATGTCGCCTTCGACCGAGGAGGTGACGGCGTGCAGCGTCACGCCACGCGCCGCGGCGATGTTGGCGGTGCCGGCGGTGACGCAGGCGGCCAGCGCGTGCAGCAGGTATTCCACCGGCGTCGGCGCATTGTCGGCGCCGCACAGTACCGTCGGATGGTCGGCGGTGGCGGTAAAGGCGGCCTTGTGGCTGTGCTCGCCGCCGGCGCCGGAGAAGTCCGCCATTGTGGTCTTCATGTGGGTGCCGCCGAGCCACTCGCCCTTGGCGCGGAACTGGAAGTTGCCGAGTTGCGGCTGGTTGCGAACGACGTCGATCGTGGCGAACAGGCCGGGCGTGTTGATGCCATTGAGCGGCACCGGGACCCGCTTCTGGCGCGGTACTTCGATCGTCATGGTGGTTGCGGACATGGCGGATTTCCTCTGCTGGTTGCTGTGGCATCTGCCACCGCGGCCGACGGGCCCGGTGCGAGGCTGACACTAGGCGAGCGGTGCGGCGCACTGCTTGGAGAGGGGTTGAAGAAACCCTGAAGATTTCCTGGATTCGCTCTGGCCTGTTCTTAAGGTTCGCCCGCCCCTCGCCCGGACTCGGCACCGCGTGGCAAGCTGGCACCCAACGGAATGGGAGGAACGCGATGCTGGCCGTGCGCTGCCATGAGTGGATGCGCTACCAGGACCTGAAGCTGGAGGACGTGCCGCCGCCCGAGGTCAAGCCAGGCCAGGTGCGGATCGGCGTGCGCTACGCGGGCATGTCGTTTGCCACGTCGCTGGTGACGGAAGGCCGCTACCAGCGACGTCCGCCGCGTCCGTTTACGCCGGGCACCGACATCGCCGGGGTAGTGCTGGCGGTGGCGCCGGACGTGACGCAGGTGGCGGTCGGCGACCGGGTCTGCGCCGTCATCGACTGGGGCGGCCACGCCGAGGAAGCCGTGATCGATGCCGCAACGGTCTATCGGATTCCAGACTCGCTGCCGTTTGACGCGGCGGCGCAGTTTCCGATCTCCTACGCCACGTCCTACGCCGCACTGGACTGGCGGGCGGGGCTGCAGCCGGGAGAGACGCTGCTGGTGCACGGTTCGACCGGCGCCGTCGGTCTGGCCGCGGTCGAACTCGGCAAAGCCATGGGCGCTCGGGTGGTGGCGACGGCGTCGACGCCGGAGAAGCTGGCGATTGCGCAGGCACACGGGGCGGATGCGGTGGTGCAATTTCCCGCTGATGGCGCGCTGGAGGCCATCAAAGCAGCGGCGCCCGAGGGGGCGGACGTTGTCTACGATCCGGTCGGCGGCGATGCGGCGGACCTGTCGCTGCGCGCCGTGGCGCAGGGCGGGCGGCTGTTGGTCATTGGCTTCGCCGCCGGACGCATCCAGCAGATCCCCGCCAATGTATTGCTAGTAAAGAACGTTGCCGTGCTGGGTTTCAACTACGGCAAGTATATCGGCTGGGGCCTGACGGATGAGCGCCGCACGCATGAGGCGAAGGTGCGGGCAGCGTTCGACCGGATGTTCCGGTGGTATCAGCAGGGCAAGCTGAAGCCGACGGCATCACTGCATTTCCCGTTGCGCGACTACGCCGCCGCGATGGACGCGGTGCTGGCGCGCAAGGGGATCGGCAAGGTGGTGCTGCGGATGCCGGCGGCGGAATAGCGGTCAGGCCGGCTGCGGACTGATCCGCTCCCAGAAGATATCGCGGTACTGCATCACGCCATTGAGTTCCGTCGGCGGCGGCGTCAGCACAAGGCGTTTGCCGTCGAAACGGACCTTGCGCACCTGGTCGCTGCCGATGGCGATGCGTGCGGCGGAGGAGGCGTCGACCTTGGTGATCAGCGTCGTGCCGTCGAACGTGTAGTTGCCGCAATACGAGGCATACTCGCGCTTCGTCCCATCGGGCAGTTCGGTGCGACCGTCGCACAGCACGGCCATCATGCGGCCATCGGCATTCAGCGTGACGAGACCCATGCCTTTCGGTCCATAGGGTTTCGGCAGCGCGCTACCCTGCGCATCCCGGGACGTCGCATCCACCAGCTTCCAGGTGCCGACAAGGTTCGGCTTTTCATCCGCAGCAGC
>JAFEFW010000140.1 GCA_018240405.1 Pseudomonadota bacterium | reverse complement strand
TGGCACTCCGTGGCACACTTCGTATACCTCCGCGTCGGAGCGATGAACTGCCACCGCGGCGGGGGCGGCGGCGTCGCAAGGAGACAGTGCCACGCGCGAGGATGCCCGGCCCACCGCTATGCCGGCGGAGAGAACGCACTGCGCCGACGCGGAGTACACCAGTGCGGCACGGTTCATATCGAGAAGCCGCAGGCGCCGTGACCGGCGCCCACGACGACGTGGCGCGCCGCCATGCCTTGGCCAAGCGATGCGCAGGCCCATCTCCTCTGCTGACGAACAACTGCAGGGGACCAGACACGTGACGATAGACCTCGTCATCGACCAGCGCCGCCGCGACCTTGGTGGTTTCGAGGTTGGTCGCGTACTGCCGGCCGCCGCCCGCCGCATGGTCGGACCGTTCGTGTTCTTCGACCACATGGGCCCCGCCGACTTCCCGGCCGGCCTGCCGCGGTCGCACGACGTGCGCCCGCATCCGCATATCGGCCTGTCCACCATCACCTACCTGTTCGAGGGCGAGATCATGCACCGCGACAGCGTCGGGTCGGAGCAGCCGATCCGCGCCGGTGAGGTGAACTGGATGACGGCCGGACGCGGGATTACGCACTCGGAACGCTTCGAGAAGGCGCGCCTGCAGGGCGACCGGCTGCACGGTATCCAGGCCTGGGTCGCGTTGCCGGCGGCGCAGGAGGAGACCGATCCATCTTTCTCGCACCACGTCATGGACGACCAGCCCCTCATCCAGGCTGGCGGCGCCACCGCTCGGCTGGTGGCCGGGTCGGTATTCGGGCAGGCGGCGAAAGTGCGCACGCATTCGCCGATGTTCTACCTGCATTGGGCGCTGCAGGCCGGCGCGACAGCAGAACTGCCGGCGGATTACTCCGAGCGGGCGGTCTATGTGGCGGATGGGGCGATCGAGGTGGGCGGCCGGGAATACGACACCGGAAAGATGCTGATCTTCGCGCCCGGGGGCGCCGTCGGGCTGCGGGCGATCGGGCCGGCGACGGTGATGGCGCTGGGGGGTGACCCGGTCGGCGAGCGGTTCGTGGAATGGAATTTTGTCTCCTCGTCGCGGGAGCGCATCGAGCAAGCCAAGGCCGACTGGCGCGCCGGCCGGATGAAGCTGCCGGACGCCGACAACGCGGAGTTCATCCCGCTACCCGGCGACCCGTTGCCCCCGCCGCGGGAGGCGCCAACGTAGGCGGCGGTCGAAGTTCCAGACGCATTCGCCTGCATCATCGACCGGGCATGAATTACGGCTGCATCCGGCCGTAGCAGCGACAGCAGCTTGATCCGGAGCCGGACGGCGCACTTCGGTGAGCGTCGCATGCCAAGACCGCCACACAGCAGTCGGGCAGCACCCGGCATGCTGGCGGGTGCACGCCGCACCTGCCAAACTCGCCGCGTCCGTACTCCAACACGTCCAAGAGGTTCCCGTGTCCGGCCACACCGGCATTCCCCTGCCTCCCACCGATCCCCTTCCGCTCGGCCCACTGCCCGGGTCCCGCTACCCCGACCCACATATCGAGGCGATCGACCGCAAGCGCTTCAAAGGCAGCGCCGGAACCGGCGCGGTGGAGCGGGTGGCAACCGGCTTCCGCTGGGCTGAGGGGCCGGCCTGGTTCCGAGGCGGCAACTACCTGATTTTCAGCGACATCCCGAATAACCGGCAGATGCGGCTGCTGGCGGACGATAACCACCTCAGCACGTTCCGTTCGCCCTCGCTGAATTCCAACGGTAATACGGTGGACCGGCAGGGTAGGCTGATCTCCTGCCAGCACGCCGCCCGCCGCGTCGTCCGCACCGAGTTGGACGGCACGATCACGGTGATCGCCGATCAATATGAAGGCAAGCGGTTGAATGCGCCGAACGACGTCGTGGTGGCGTCCGACGACTCGGTCTGGTTCACCGACCCCACCTACGGCATTGACGGCAATTATGAGGGGCTGAAGCAGGCGCAGGAGCAGCCAGTCCAGGGCGTCTACCGCGTCGATTCCCGCACCGGCGCCGTGGTTCGGGTGGTCGATGACTTCACCCAGCCCAACGGCCTCGCATTCTCACCGGACGAGAAGAAGCTCTACGTCGTCGATAGCGGCCTCACCCATGGCGGGTCGGCGCATATCCGCGCCTTCAATGTCGACCTCGCGGCGGGGCGCCTGTCTGGCGGACAGGTCTTCGCCGAGGATTTCGCGCCCGGCTTTACCGACGGGATCCGCACCGATATCGAGGGCAATGTCTGGGCCAGCATGGGCTGGGCCGATCCGGCCGAGGATGGCGTGCGCTGCTACGCCCCGGATGGCGACCTGATCGGCAAGATCCATCTGCCGGAAACCTGCGCCAATCTCTGCTTCGGCGGTTTGCTACGCAACCGGCTGTACATGTGCGCCAGCACGTCCGTCTATGCGGTCTATGTGAATACGCAGGGAGCCGCGCTGCCGTAAGGTGCGGCTCTCGCAGGATCTATCCGGATTCGTCGCAGCCCACCGAACGGCCGGCAACTGAAGCGGGCACGCCGGTCGCCCGGCCCGGCGCCGGGCTCCGGCGGTGGAGAGACCGCAGGCCGCGCCGCCGGTTCAGGTGGCCGCCGGCCTGATGGCGGCCCACGACGAGACGCGGCAGCGGGCTCCTGGTGACGAGTCAGGCGATAGGAGCTGGCGTGGCGCCGGCTGCCTGGTTACGGCGGGCCTGCCACAGCGCGACGAAATCGATCGGCTGCAACAGCACCGGCGGGAAGCCGCCGTCGCGGGTCACGTCAGCCAGGATATTGCGCGCGAAGGGGAACAGGATACGCGGGCACTCAACCAGCAGCACCGGCTCGATCGCATTGTCCGGGAGTCCGGACAGCGTGAACACGCCAGCATAGGTCAACTCCGCCACAAATACCGTCGGTGCCGGGACAGCCGGGTTCTGGTTCGAGTTGTCATGCGCCTCGGCGCGGATAACGATCGACACCTCGAACACGTTCTGGCCGTCCTGCACGCGTCGCGCCTGGACGTCGAGGTTGATGGCGACCTGCGGCTGTGAACGAAGCTGGCTGAAAATGCCCGGCGCGCCCGGCACCTCGAACGACAGGTCCTTCACATACTGGATGTTGACAACCAGCGGGGGAGGCTGTTGGCCAGCGGGCTGTGCGCCCTGCGGGGCCGCGGCGGTGTCGGACATGCGCTATCTCCGTAAACGATGGCGCGCCCGGTAACACGGTTGCGAAGCGATTTCCACCGCCATCCCATGGCGAGTCCCGCAGCACCGGCGCATCAGGCGTGCCAGACCAGCCGTTCCGGGCCCGGCGCGGTCGGGTCGCAGCGCAGCCACTGCCCGTTCATCACACTCTGCCCGGTCAGCGACAGGATGAAGCCCCAATGGCTGACGACAAGCGTATGAGCCCAATCCTCCCGCTCGGCCAGATGACCGCGGAAGCGGGTGGCGCGGTCGACAATTGAAGCCTCCGGCTCCTCGACTTCCGGCCACCAGACTTCCTCAATGTGGGAGAAGTCGTGCTCCGGCCAGTCCTGTGCCAACGTCGTACGGGGCGTGCCGATGTCGCAGGCATAGGCATAGCGCTCCCGCACGATCGGATCGACCAGCACGGGGACGCCGAGCGCCTGTGCGACTGGCTTCACCGTCTGCAGCGCTCGTGTGTAGGGCGAGACCACGATGCGGGTGATGCCCTCGCGCGCCATCGCCTCGGCCGCCGCTTCAGCCTGCTGATGGCCGAGCGGGGTAAGCCTGGGGTCGATGATGCCGGGATCGCGCCGTGTGGCGCCGAAATGAAGGTTGAATTCGCTTTGCCCGTGACGCAGCAGGATCATGTTGGGGCCATAGCAGGGGCATCACCGGCCGCACAAGCGGCCGATCTGTCGCTTTTGCGGTCAGCTATCCTCGTTTTCATCCCGGTTTCGTTTGTCAGGAGGGCGTAACACTCCTATCTCTACCGGCTAATAGGAGGCATGAGCCATGGGTTCAGGCAGTTTTCCGGTTGATCTTGTCCTGTTCGGGATGATCGCCGCCTTCCTCGTACTGCGCCTGCGCAGCATCCTCGGGCGGCGTACGGGGTTCGAGCGTCCGCCACAGCCGGTGCAGCCGCCGCAGGGCGCGCCGCGTACCGCCACCGGCCCGATCATCGAGGGCCGACCGGAGGCGCCGACGCCATCGGCGCCGCAGTCGATTCCTGACCCCACCTCGCCGGTGGGACAGACTCTGGTGAAGATGCGGGAGGTCGACCGCTCCTTCGATCCGGCGCGGTTCCTCGGCGGCGTCGATCAGGCGTTCCGCATGATCGTGACGGGTTTTGCCCAGGGCGATCGCGTGACGTTGCGAAATCTGCTGGCCGATGAAACCTACGCGGCATTTGAGGGTGCGATCAGCGCGCGCGAAGCGGCGAACGAAACGCAGGTCAGCGAGATCCGGGCCATCCAGCAACTGGCGGTCGATGGTGCAGAGCTGAAGGGAAAGACCGCCCAGATTACCGTGCGGATCGTGTCCGACCAGGTCAGCTACACGCAGGACGCCAACGGCCGCCCGACTGCAGGCACGGATGCGGTGACCGAGATCATCGATTTGTGGACATTCGAGCGCGACCTGACCTCGACCGATCCGACCTGGCGTCTGGTGGCGGCGCGCAGCGGCTGATATCAGCCGCCGCATGACCGAGACGACAATGCGGGTGGGTCTGTTCGTGACCTGCCTGGTGGATCTGCATCGCCCGACCATCGGCTTCGCTGCGATCAAGCTGTTGGAGGCCGCCGGGTGCCGGGTGGAGGCACCGGCGGCGCAGACCTGCTGCGGCCAGCCTGCCTATAACAGCGGCGACCGCGCAACGACGCGCGATCTTGCGCTGGGAATCCTCAACACATTTGCGGGCTACGACTATGTCGTGGTCCCCTCGGGGTCCTGCGCCGGGATGCTGAAGCACCACCTGCCGACGCTGTTCGACGATGACCCAAACCTGCGTGTTCGCGCCGAGGCGCTGAGCGAGCGGACGTTCGAACTGGTCAGCTTCCTGACCGACGTGATGGGCGTGAAGGATACCGGCGAGCGTTTCGACGGGACGGTGACCTATCACGATAGCTGCTCCGGCCTGCGGGAGCTGGGCGTGAAGCAGCAGCCGCGCGATCTGCTGCGCGCGGCGGGGGCGACGATCGTGGAGATGAAGGAGCCGGAGATCTGCTGCGGCTTCGGCGGCACGTTCTGCGTGAAATACCCGGATATCTCGGTGCGGATGGTGTCCGACAAGGCCGAGGACGTGACGGCGACCGGGGCGCAGACCTTGCTGGCAGGCGACCTGGGCTGCCTGCTGAACATGGCCGGGCGGCTGCAACGCCTGGGCAAGACGGTGCAGGTGCGGCACGTCGCCGAGGTACTGGCGGGGATGACGAAGTCGGTTCCAGCCATTGGCGAGACACAAGCATAGCGCCAATCGGAACGTAATACGCGGAACGAATTGGAAGGCGGCCGGCGTTTCGTTTCGTATCAACACTGGGTTGGCTATAACGCACCATCTCGATGCTTGGCCGCGCGGTCCGGGTATTGGTGACGAGATCAGACGCTTCCCGTTGGTGGTGCCGCGTGCCGACCGAACCCAGCCTGCTTGCCCGGTCAGGCCGGATGTTTCGCCAATCGGGACCTCTGGCAGCGATTTGCGCGTCCGTGGTCATGGCGATTTACTACGGCGGCTTGCTGACGGGATTTCATTACGACTTGTTCCTGCCCGTGGAGCATGGGCTGACGTTCAACAGTATGTTGCACGATCTGCTGCTCGGCCAGTTCGACGTCGATCCAAAGGTTGTAACGGATGAAGGATTCCTGCGGGACTGACGCGTAAACTCCTACTGGGGTATCGCCGCCGCGCTGCCACGGCTGCCGCTGGTGCCGTTTTGGGCGCAGTTCGAATACGACATCACCGTCCGTTCCTGGCTGATCGCGGCCTGTGTCGAGGGTACGATCAAGCTTCGGGCTGTGCTGTTCATCCGTGAGCAAAGAGGTGGTGGGTCCGGTCGCCCTGTTCTGGCTGCGGGTAGCAAGCGGAATCAGCGTGCTGGCAGCCCACGTAACGCTGTTCGCCTACTCGCTGCTTCTGTTCGGCCAGGCGCAGGTCTATTGCAGGAAGGATTATGCGGACCTATTTCTGGGGGACGCTGCGCGCGCTGCAGCATGCCGGACAATGGCCTTAACAGGTTCCGCGGGCGGACACTTCCGATCAATCCGCGGCAGGGAACGCGGCCTCGCCGCCGGACGCGTGAGGTAGGTCAGTGCCCGCGCAGGATCTGGCTGAGAAACAGCTTCAGCCGGTCGGTCTGCGGATTCTCGAACAACGATTTCGGCTCGCCGCTTTCGACGATCTCGCCGCGGTCCATGAACACCACGCGGTCGGCGACCTGGCGTGCAAACCCCATCTCATGCGTCACGCAGACCATGGTCATGCCGGTCTCCGCAAGACCGATCATGGTGTCCAGCACCTCCTTGATCATCTCCGGGTCGAGCGCGGACGTCGGCTCATCGAACAGCATGATTTTTGGCTTCATGCACAGCGCCCGCGCGATGGCGACGCGCTGCTGCTGGCCGCCGGACAACTGGCCGGGATACTTGCTGGCCTGCTCCGGGATCTTCACCCGGCGCAGGTAGTCCATCGCCAGATCCTCGGCCTCCGCTTTCGGCATCTTGCGCACCCAGATCGGCGCCAGCGTGCAGTTCTGCAGAATCGTCAGGTGCGGAAACAGGTTGAAGGACTGGAACACCATGCCGACCTCGCGCCGGATCGTATCCAGCGCACGGGTGTCGTCGGTCAGTTCCGTGCCGTCGACGACGATGCGGCCTTCCTGGTGCGTCTCCAGCCGATTGATGCAGCGGATCATCGTGGACTTGCCGGACCCGGACGGGCCGCAGACCACGACACGCTCCGACGGCGCGATGCTCAGCGACACGTCGCGCAGCACATGCATCGAGCCGTACCACTTGTTCACCTTGTCCAGGAGGATCGCCGGTTCGACGTTCGATCCGCGATCGACGGAGGATTGCAGGGCTGCACTCATGATCCGGCTCCTTCAGCGCACGCGGGCGCGGTTCAGATCGCGCTCCAGGTTGCGGCTGTATTTCGACATGGCGAAGCAGAAGGCGATGTAGATCACCGCCAGCGCCACATACATTTCGGTGGAAAAACTCTGCCAGGGCGGGTCGCTCAGCGCGACCTTGCCCATCGTCAGCAGGTCGAAGATGCCGATGATCAGAACCAGGCTGGTATCCTTGAAGAAGCCGATGAAGGTGTTCACCAGCGGCGGGATCACCAGGCGCAGCGCCTGCGGCAGGATAATGAAGCCGGTCTTCTGCCAATAGCTCAGCCCCAGCGCGTCGGCCGCTTCGCCCTGGCCCTTCGGCAGCGCCTGCAGCCCGCCGCGCACCACTTCGGCCAGATAGGCGCCGGCGAACAGGATGAAGGCGATCTGCGCGCGCAGTAGCTTGTTGACGTTGACGCCGGCCGGCATGAACAGCGGGAACATGACGCTGGCCATGAACAGCACCGAGATCAGCGGCACGCCGCGGATCAACTCCACATACAGCACGCACAGCATCTTCACCGCCGGCAGGTTCCGCGAGCGGCGGCCGAGCGCGACGAGGATGGCCAGCGGGAACGAGAAAGCCGCGCCGAACGTGGCAAGGATCAAGGTGATCGGCAGGCCGCCCCAGGAATCCTCGGGCACATAGGTCATGCCGAAGATGCCGCCCCACATCAGAATGCCGATGACCGTCAGCGTGACGAGCCAGACCAGCAGCAGTTCCTTGCGCCAGAACCGGCGCATGGCGGACACCACGTACAGTCCGACGAACAGCACCACCACCAGGGCCGGACGCCATTGCTCATAGTACGGGTAGCGGCCGAACAACACCAGCCGGTACTTGTCCGCGATGAGTGCCCAGCAGGCGCCGGACCCCTTGGCCAACTGGCAGACACCGGTATCGGCGACGCCATTGGCGTTGTACGGCACGGTCCAGATGGCGTTGACCACACCCCACATCACCACGTCGAAGATGACGCGGACGATGATGTAGCCGAGCGCCAGGGTGACCGCGGTGGACCACCAGGAACTGAACAGGTTGGTGCGCAGCCAGGCCCAGGGACCCACAAGGGAGGCCGGCGGCTGATCGCGGGCCGGGGTGGAGATGACGCCGGCGGTGGCGGTCGTTTCGCTCATAGTCTCAGCGCTCCACCAGCGCGATATGCGCATTGTACCAGTTCATGAACAGGCTGATCGACAGGCTGATCGTCAGGTAGACCGCCATGATCATCGCAATGCCCTCAATCGCCTGGCCGGTCTGGTTCAGCGTCGTATTGGCGACCGAAACGATGTCCTGGAAGCCGATCGCCACGGCCAGCGAACTGTTCTTGGTCAGATTGAGGTACTGGCTGGTCATCGGCGGGATGATCACCCGCAGCGCCTGTGGCAGCACGATCTTGCGCAGCACCAGGCCGCGATGCAGCCCCAGCGCCTCGGCGGCCTCCCACTGGCCCTTCGCCACCGCCTGAATGCCCGAGCGGACGATCTCGGCGATATAGGCAGCTGTGTAGGTCACCAGGCCGATGAGCAGGGCAAAGAATTCCGGGCTGAGCGTTGCGCCGCCCTGGAAGTTGAACCCTTTCAACACAGGCTTATCGACGGCGAATGGCGCACCGAGCACGGCCCAGACCACGACCGGCAGGCCGATCAGCAAGCCGAGGGCGACTGGCCAGACCGGCGGGCGCTGCCCCGTTGCCTCCTGGCGCTGGCGGGCGCGCCGGTTCCACACGACGGTGCCGACGATGCCAGCGAAGAATGCGACAATTGCCCAGCCGAAGGCCGGCTCCCAGTCCAGTACCGCCATCCGCATGCCGCGATTGGTGAGGTAGAACAGGTCGCCGATATGCCAGGCCTGGCGCGGCGCCGGCAGGCCCTGCAGCACCGT
>JAFEFW010000013.1 GCA_018240405.1 Pseudomonadota bacterium | reverse complement strand
CTGTCTTGGCGATCAACCGGCTGCCTTCGCGGCGGGACGCATGGCACCGCACAACACCGCGCCTGAACGTCGCCTCGCTACGCCGCCGCTTTCAGCACCATATCCGCCGCCTTCTCTCCGATCATGATCGACGGCGCATTGGTGTTTCCTGACGTCAGCGTCGGCATGATCGACGCATCCGCCACCCGCAGCCCCGCGATCCCGTGCACCCGTAGTTCCGGGTCGACCACCGCCATTGGATCGGAGCCCATCTTGCATGTCCCGACCGGGTGATAGGTGGTCTCGCCGACGCGCCGCACCCACTCCAGGATCTCGTCGTCGGTCTGCAGGTCCGGACCCGGCCCGATTTCCGTGACCTGCCAGTCCCGCAGTGCCGGCGCCGTCATGATCGAGCGTGCGATACGGATCGCCTTGACCGTTAGCACCGCGTCGATCTCCGCCGACAGGAAGTTGAAGTGGATCGAGGGTGGCTTGCCCGGTTCGGCCGAGGTGATGTGAATGCGGCCCTTGCTTTCCGGTCGCATCGGGTGCGCGTAGCAGGTCATGCCGGAGGCCACGGAAATCCGCGGCCCTTTCGGTCCCGGTTCCGTCAGCATTGGCACCCAGCCCAGCAGCAGGTCCGGCGCCTCCAGCCCCTCGCGCGATTTCACAAAGGCGCGCAGCGGCGCGCCAACAGAGTTCAGCAGGCTGGGTTGTTGCAGCAGATACCGAGCGACTTGGCCGACAAGCGCAAGCCCGCGGCCGCGATCGTTAAAAGTGATGCCTTTCTTGCCGATCCGCCAGCGCGTGCGCGGCGCGTAATGATCGCGCAGGTTTTCACCGACTCCGGGCAGCGCCTGCCGCACGGTGATGCCCAGCGCCTGCAGGCGCTCCGGCTGGCCAATGCCTGACAGTTCCAGCAGCGCCGGCGAGTTCACCGCGCCAGCGCAGATAACCACCTCGCGCGCCGCTTTCGCCTCCCGCGACACGCCGCCCACTGCGTAACGAACGCCGGTGCAGCGCGTGCCCTCCAGCAGCACGGCCTGCGTCAGCGCCTCGGTCTGGATGCGCAGATTCGTTCGTTGTCGGATCGGGGCAAGATAGCAGACGGCGGTGCTTTGCCTTCGGCCGCGGGCGATGTTCGCCTGGCTCATGGCAATACCGTCCTGCTGTGCGCCATTGTAGTCGGGGTTGTGGCGAATTCCGACCTGCCCGGCCGCCTCGATGATCTTGCCGAGGACCGGGCCGGGATCGGGATTGTGCACAATGATCGGGCCCTCGCGGCCGCGGAACTTGTCGTCGCCGCCGTCGCGATAGGATTCCATCCGCTTGAAGAACGGCAGCACGTCGTCGTAACTCCAGCCGTAGTTACCCATTTGCGCCCAGGTATCGAAATCCTGCGCCTGGCCGCGGACGAAAGCTTGCCCGTTGATGGCCGACGATCCACCCAACAACTTGCCGCGCGGCACTGCCAGGCGGCGGCCATTGGTGGATGGTTCCGGTTCGGCGCTGTACAGCCAGTTCGCCGCCGGATTGGTCAGCAGCCTGGCGTAGCCGACCGGGACGCGGGTCCAGGGGTTGTCGGCAAGGCCGGCCTCCAGCAACAGCACCTTGTTGCCTGGGTTCGCCGAGAGCCGGTTGGCGACGGCGGCGCCGGCTGACCCTGCGCCGACGACAATATAATCATAGGTTTCCATGGCGGTCCGGATGGTCCGGCGGGCGGCGCGGCGTGTCAACGTCCGCGCCGCCTGCTCACGGCAGGGACCAATCGACCACCAGGGTGACATGCACGGACCTGCGGGACCACGTCACAGTGTTGTCGTTAACGAATTGGACCATTTCCACCTCCGTCTGCCGCAGTACCTTTCCCTTGCGGTCCAGCAACCGGACGATCCCGGGCGCATCGCTTGCCTGGCCAGGCATCGCAAATGGCAGCTGCCTGCGCAGTACGACGAGGCGGTAGGCGCCATCCGGACGTTCAAACGTCCGGTACGTTTCCAAGTCGGTTGACTGGCCGGCGGCAAACATATTGGTGGCAGTGATCACGGTGCACGACAGGCTGACTACGGGTGCCAATACGGCAACAGCGAGGCAACGGCGCCATGGGATTCGGGGCATCGTCATGTGTATATTCTTTGGCTTGAGCCCTGACCTGATGTGACTCTCGCACACCGGTCGGCAGCTATAGATTCCGCGCAACGTGCGTGCAATGCCGCCGGCTGCCGCCAACGGGACCATTTTCGAACAGTCCGGATGATGCGCGGCATCCCGCACAGCTGATAGGTGGCGCCCCTTATCACTTTGCGTTTCAAGTCGCGCTATCCGGCACTCCACCGACTGTGCTGTAACGCAGCTCCGGCTGTTGCCAGCCGCGCCGATTAGCAGGACCATCCCCGCAACAGAAAGGGGGACCGACCAATGCTCTACGACCTGCTGTTGACCGGTGGCGAAGTCATGGACCCGGGTGCGGGCCTGCGGGGCGTGATGGATGTCGGCATCGCCGGCGGCAAGATCGTTGCCGTCGCACCGAACCTGCCGCAGACCGAGGCTCGGCGGACGATCAGCGCCAAGGGCCGCCTCGTGACGCCTGGTCTGGTCGACATGCACGCTCATGTTTTCGTCAACGCCCACGACATGGGCGGCTGCACCGATGATTGCTGCCGCCGCAGCGGCGTCACCACACTGTGCGACGCCGGCAGCGCCGGCTCGTCGAACTTCGCTGGCCTGCGCAACGTCCTGGACAAAGAAGTGCGGACCCGCGTGCGGGCGTTCGTCAACCTCTCGGCAATCGGTATCACCGGCACTTCGCGCGGCGGCGAATTGATGCACTTTCAATACGCCGATCCCGAGGGCTGCGCCCGCACTATCACCGAGAACCCGGACCTCGCCATCGGCGTCAAGCTGCGTTTCGGGCCAAACCTCGTGTGGGAATACTCCAACGAACCGGTGAAACTGGCGCGGCGGACTGCCGACATGGCGGGTGGCGTGCCGATGATGATGCACATCACCGACTCGCCCATCCCGCTGCCGGCGCTGCTGGAGCACATGAAGCCAGGCGACATCGTCACCCACTGCTACCACGGCCGGGCGCACGGCATCATGGGGCAAGAAAAGCAGTTGCTGCTGAAGGAGGTTGTTGAGGCGCAGCGCAATGGCATCATCTTCGACTGTGCGCACGGACGGAATCACTTCAACTTCCGCATGATTCAGAAGGCACTGGATCAGGGTTTCATTACCGACACGATCTCCACCGACCTGACGCTGACCACGGCAACACAGGGGCCAGTCTGGGACCTGCCGACGACGATGACCAAGCTGTTGCATTTCGGCCTGCCGCTGGAGGAGTGCATCCGCCGCGCAACAGCCACTCCGGCCAAGCTGATGGGGTATGAAGGCACTGTCGGCACGCTAAAGCCCGGCGCCAACGCGGACGTTTCGGTGTTCGAACTGCGTGACGGCAACTTCGAACTAATCGACGCCGACAAGGAGAAGATCATCGCCAAGCGCCGCCTGATCGCACAACTGACGCTGAAGGACGGACGGGTGTGGTACGAGCGGCCCCCTGAATAGTCGCGCCCAGCCGAGGTTGACACCCTACCGCCGATGCGGGTCACTGCGTCCATACGTCCAGGACAACGAAGGAACGCAAGATGAGTCGTCTCGATGGCAAGGTCGCCCTGATCTCCGGCGCCGCGCGTGGCATTGGCGGTGAGACCGCGCAACTGATGGCGAAGGCCGGCGCCAAGATCGTCATTGGCGACGTGCTGGACGAACGCGGCCGGCAGACGGTCGCCGCGATCAACGGCGGTGGCGGACAGGCAGAGTACGTCCACCTGGACGTGACCAAGGAGGCGGACTGGAACGCCGCCGTCAACCTGGCGGTCTCCAAGTTCGGCAAGCTGGATATCCTGGTGAACAATGCCGGTGTTTTCATCGGCAAGGGCATCGAGGATATCAGCATGGCCGAATGGCAGCGCCTGATCGATGTCAATATGACCGGCGTCTTCCTGGGTACCAGGCTGTGCGCGCCCGCGCTGCGTGAGGCGGCGAAGAACAGCGAGCATGGCAGTGCTATCGTCAATCTCGCCTCGGTCGCTGGCATTGTCGGTTCGCAGCTTGACCCGCTGTATTCGATGACCAAGGGCGGGGTGACACTGTTCACCAAGTCCTGTGCGCTGGAGTTTGGCCGCAAGGGTGACCGCATCCGCGTCAACTCGATCCATCCCGGCATCATTCAGACCGACATGGGCGAACAGACTTTCGTTTCGCGCGCTCAGCGGACTGGAACAAACGATACCACCGCCGTGAAGCAGACAGTGCTGTCTACCGTGCCATGGGGACGGCTCGGCGTGCCAACCGACATTGCCAAAGGCATTGTTTTCCTCGCATCGGATGATGCGGGCTACATGAACGGCGCCGGATTGATCGTCGACGGAGGCATGACGGCGGCCTGACGCCATGCCCGCCGCCGCCGGGCGGGTGCCGCTGACAAGACGCAGCGAACACGCCTGGGCCGCGGTTGCAGCCGCTACCGCGCTCAACCTGCCGCTCGGCTCCATCTACGCCTTCAGCGTGTTCCTGAAGCCGATCGAGCAGGATCTGGGCACCACAAGGGCGGCGCTGTCGTTCGTCTTCGGCCTGGCGACGATCTGCTATGTTCTTGGCATGAATCTGGCGCCGGCGCTGTTCGGCCGCGTACCAGCCTGGCTGTTGCTGGCGCTCAGCGCGATCGCTTGTGGTGCTGGCATTGGCCTGTCCGCGGCGGCCAGCGGGCTGCCGGCACTACTGTTCGGCTACGGCGTGCTATTCGGCCTCGGCGGCGGCGCGGCCTACATCGTGCTGCTGCAGAGTGCGAACGTTCTGGTACAACATCGAAAGGGGTTGCTGAACGGCTATATCGTTGGGCTCTACCCCGCCGGTGCGATGATCGCGGCGCCGCTGTTCGGCTGGGCCAACGCCCAATTCGGCCACCGCACAACCTTGGCCGGTCTGGCGGCGGTGCTGCTGCTGTGCGGGCTGATCGGCACGCTGCTGACGATCTATGCCGGTGCCCGCTTCGAGCGGGCCCGGCCGGCCACGCCGGACTCCGCAGGAGCAGGCAGCACGGCCACATTCATCCGGCTAACGCTGGTGTTTTTCCTTGCCGCGGCAGCGGGCCTGATGGTGCTCAGCCAGGCCGCCGGGATGATCACCGCCTATGGCGGCGCGGCGGCGACCGCCCTGGTGGCGACGACTTCCATCACCGGCGCCATCGCCTTCGCGCGGATCAGCGGCGGCTGGCTCGTCGACCGCTTCCCTGTGCCGATGGTCGCGGGATTCGCCAATGCCTGGGCGATGACCGGTGCGCTGATTCTGACGCTCTGGCCCGCCCCGCTGGTCGCGGCCATTGGCCTTGCCATGATGGGCATGGGCTACGGCTTCATCTCCGGCTGCACAGCCGGCGCCGTTGCGGCCTATTGGCCGCCGGACCAGTACGGCAAGATCGCCGGCCGCATCTATATCGCCTGGTGCGTCGCGGCCATTACGCTGCCGATCCTGGCCGGCCGGCTGTTCGACGTGACCGGCACCTACGCTATCGCGGTCATTGTTGCCGGATGCGGCAACGTCATCGGCCTGATCGTTGCGTTGGGCCTGCCGCGGCAGGCGCGGGCGGCATGACAGCCATCGTCCGCATGCCGTGGCCGCTGATCCTGGCCGCCTCGCTGGCGATGTTCACCGCCGCCGGCAGCGGTACGACGCGGGCGCCGTTCCTGATCGATATGGCACGCGACCTGGACGCCACCGTGCCCATGGTGGCGAACCTTGTTGCCATCACCTCGATCGCCTGGGGCGGCACCTCTATGATCGCCGGCCCGGGCTGCGATCGATGGGGCACGCGGCCGTTCCTGATCGGCGGCCCGCTGGCGTTGGTGTTCGCCGCGACCGGCGTCGCCGTCAGCGAAACATTCCTGACCGTCGCAATCTTCGCCACGATCGCCGGCGGCTGCTGCGGCTTGTTCACAGGCGTGGTGTTCACCGAGGTCTCCTCGCGCGTCGCCCCGACGCATCAGGGCCGGGCGCTGGGCTGGGTCATGAGCGGACAGTCACTGACGCTGCTGGTCGGCGTGCCGCTGGCGGCCCTGGTTGGCGCCTATGTTGGCTGGCGCGGTGTGAATTTCTGCGTTGCCGGCCTGGCGCTGCTGACATCGATCAGCCTCGCACTCACCACGCGCCGCCCGGTGGGAGCGCCGCATTCGCGTGGTTCGCGGGCAACATCGATGCGGAACGCATTGTCCCGCCCGGTGCTGCAATTGCTGTCGATGGGCGTGCTGGAGCGGATCTGCTACGGCCTCGTCGCCGTCTACTACGCGACGTTCCTGCAATCGACCTATAGCCTTGGCGTGCACGAAGTGGCCCTGCCGCTCGCAATCTTCGCGATCGGCAACATCGTCGGCACCATCTTGGGTGGCCAACTCGCCGATAAGCTGCCGAACCGGCTGGCATTGTTCGCAACGGGCATGTTCGCGTCGGGCATTATAGCGCTGGGCTTGTTCGGCTGGCAGATCAGCGTGCCGGTCTCGGTCGGCCTCGGCTTTGCCTACGTCTTTTTCAATGCCATTGCCCGCCCGGCGCTGATGGCCTCACTCGGCAGCGTGCCGGAGCATATCCGCGGTACTGTCATGGGCATGAACGTCACCTGCAGCAGCCTCGGCTGGCTCGGCGCGGCCGGATTAGGCGGTTGGATGATTGGCGGCGTCGGCTTCTCCGGCTTTGGCCCGCTGGCGGCTATCGTTGCCACGGCAGGTGGTGGCTTGGCCCTGATTCCGATCGGCGTAAAACCTGTGCGCACGTAACGGAGGGAAGGCATGACAGAGCAAGCCGCCGGCCCACTATCCGGTATAACCGTCATCGATCTCTCACACGTCTACAATGGTCCCTACGCCACCTTCCTGATGGCCATGGCCGGCGCGACGGTTATCAAGGTCGAGCCACATGGCGGGGAACATTTGCGTAGTCGCGGCGATATGGGTGGTGCGGCGCTGCCGTTTGCGATGCTGAACAGCAACAAACGCTGTGTCACGCTGAATCTGAAGGCGGATAACGGCAGGGTGCTGCTGCGCGAAATGGTTGCACGTGCCGACATCCTGGTGGAGAATTTCGCACCCGGCGTCATGGACCGTCTCGGCCTCGGCGCCGACGCACTGCTGGCACTGAACCCGCGGCTGATCTACGGATCCAGCTCCGGCTACGGCAAGTCTGGGCCGTACCGCGACTATCCCGCGATGGACCTTGTGATGCAGGCGATGTGCGGGGTGATCAGCGTCACCGGCTATCCGGATCAACCGCCGGTCAAGGCGGGCGCGGCATTGTGCGATTTCAGCGCCGGCGTGCATCTCTACGGCGCCATCATGACCGCGTTGTTCGAGCGCGAGCGCACGGGCAAGGGCCGCGTTGTTGAGGTGACGATGCAGGATTCCGTCTATGCCTCACTGGCGTCGAACCTGGGCATGCTGCACGCCCGGGGCGGCGACGTCCCGCCGCGCACCGGCAACCGCCATGGTGGGCTGGGTATCGCGCCCTACAACGCCTATGCAACGAGCAACGGGTTCGTCGTGATCAACGCCCCTGGCGATGCTCATTTCCGGTCGATCCTGGACGTCATCGGACGCGCCGAGCTGAAGGACGACCCGCGCTTCGCTACGCGGAGCGCCCGCGTGGCACATATGCAGGAGGTCGATGCTCTGCTGGAGGCGTGGACCTCGCAGCACACGAAAGAAGACGTGGCGGATCGGCTGCTGGCGGCATCAGTACCGTGCGCGCCGGTGCGCGAATTATCGGACGTGGTGCTGGACCGGAACATGCACGAACGTGGCAGCCTGCAATGGGTCGATCATCCGGATCTGGGACGCGTGGTCCTGCCGCACTCGCCGATGGTGTTTGAGGGTACGCCGCGTGCGCCTTTGCAGGCCAGTGCGCGGCTTGGTGCTGACAATGCGGCGGTGTTTGGCGATTGGCTGGGTCACACCGCGGCGGAGTTGACAGCGCTGGCGGCGGACGGGGTCATTTGATACGAAGTCAAACCGAGCGGACGCGGGCGCCCGCCCGGTTTGTTGCAGTGATCAGCCGGCGCCGGCGGGGCGCTTCATCTTGCAGGTTGTTGGCTGCACCAAAGACGCGGCATCGGACTTGCCAATCGTCTTCCATCCAAGTCCAGTGTTTTCGGAGTCGTACTTGACGTCACGGGTGAACTTGGCGACGTAAAGCGGTTCCATCAACTGGTGGTCATCCTTCCGCATCATGTAGTCCTTGCCCATGACGTCGGTGGTCTTGATGCCTTCCAGCGCCAGCGCCACTTTC
Source organism: Pseudomonadota bacterium (assembly GCA_018240405.1). Lineage (GTDB taxonomy): Bacteria > Pseudomonadota > Alphaproteobacteria > Acetobacterales > Acetobacteraceae > Rhodopila. The sequence continues at coordinate 25,791 of JAFEFW010000013.1, read as the reverse complement.
AGCGGATCTGTCGACTGGGCCTTGTCGATTGCCGCCGCCAGCATTTTCAGCATGACGTAGTTGTTCATCTGGAACAGGTCGAAATTGTGATTCTTCCGCCAGTTGGCAACAAACGCCTCGCCCGCTGCGTTGCCTTCTTCATTCGGCACGTTCGGATGGAATTCAACCACGGTGTGCAGACGGTTCTCGCCCGCCGCGCCGGTTGCCGTCGGCGCGCCGACGACGTGCGACAGATAGGTGTAGAACTCGATCGGCAGGCCGCTGTCGACCGCCGCCTTCAGCATCAGGTTCAGGTCAGGCCCCCAGTTGCCGGTAATCAGCACCTGCGCCTTCGAATCGCGGATTTTCTCGATGTAGGAGGAGAAGTCCTTGACCTTGCCCAGCGGGATCAGCTCTTCGCCAACAACCTTCACGTCGGGCCGCAGCAAGGCAAGCTGCTCCTTGGTTTCCTTCTGCAGGGTCTGGCCGAACAGATAGTCCTGGTTCAGCAGGTAGACGGAGGTGACGTTCTTGGGCAGGGCCCGCACTAAGGTCGCCGCCCGCTGTCCGGTGTTGGCGTCGAAGCGGAAATGCCAGAAGTCACACTTCTCGTTGGTCAGGTCGGAGGCCAGCGCGCCGCAGTTCAAATACAGAATGCGGTGATCCGGATTGCGCGCGTTGTGCTTCGAGACGCCGTCGATCAACGCAGCTGCAATGTTGGAGCCGGCGCACTGCATGACGAACGGAATGTTTTGGTCGATGATCCGGTTCAATGCGATCAGCGCCTCGGCCGGCTGCAGCTTGCTATCGTAGGGGACGATCTCCAGCTTCTTGCCCATCGCACCACCCTGCGCGTTGATCAGATCGATCAGGTATGCGAAGTGCTGCAGGCTGGCATCACCCTGCTGGGCGAAGGCGCCCGACAGCGGGTCGATGTAGCCGATCTTGATGGTATCCTGTGCACTGGCCGGCTGGCCGAGCAGCAGGGCGCCTAACAGCAACGGCGCGGCCAGCAGGCCGCGAATCAGATGTCTCACGTGTTCCTCCCGTTTATTGACCGGTTGTGCCGGCCGAGCGGGCTATGGGCCCGTCTCGTCGGGAGCGTAGTCGGCAATCCTGGTATCGGGCAACTATTGGTAAAGCGAAATCCACTACCGCCCGTCTGGCATGACGCCGACATGGGCGACACGGTTAGCGATCAGCACGACCACCGCGGTAACCGCCATCAGCACCAGTCCTAGTACGGCAATGCCGCCCAGCGCGCCGCCTTCGTTCAGGTCGTAGATCAGCACTGACACCAGCTTGGTATTAGAGGTTGTCAACAGGATCGTTGCGGACAGTTCGCGGATGGCACCAATGAAGACGAAGCACCATGTTGCCGCGACCGACGTCTTCAGCAGCGGTGCGACGACCTTGGCCAGCGACTTCATCCGTCCCGCACCGAGGATGCGCGAGGCGTCCTCCAGTTCGGGATTTAACCCGCGAAATGCTGCCTGCATTTGCTGATACGCCGGTGGCATCTCGATCGTCAGGAAGGCCAGCAGCAGGATCCATAGCGTGCCGTATAGCTGGAACGGTGGCCGCGTATAGGCGATGAACAGGGCAACGCCCAGCACGATGCCGGGAATTGCGGCTGGGGCGGTCGCCAGGAAGCCGAGCACCTGGTGTCCCGGTACGGCGCGCCGCGCGGTGAGATAGGCGATCAGCACGGCAAAGGCGGTGCCAAGCGTTGCCGATACCACGCCGGTCACCAGCGTGTTTTTCAGCACGCCCACTGTGTTGCTCAACCCGAATACCAGTGGAACGTTTGCCCAGGTGATCGTCTCCAGCGTCCATGGATCGGACACCGAACGCAGCATGCTCGCGCGGACCAGAACCAGGTTCGGCAGTAAAACGGTGACGAACAGCAGGAGCAGCGCCAGCAACAGTGCCGGCCAGCGCCACACGCCCAGCTTCGCCAGTTGCGGGGAGCCGGATTTGCCGCCGACCATGGTGTAGCCGCGGCGTCCCAGCAGTGTTTTTTCCAGGCGGAGAAGGAAGATTGTCACCAGCAGCAACGGCATGGCGCAGGCGGCGGCCAGGTGCGCTTTCGGTGGGAACTGGAACAGGCTCCAGATCTTCGTGGTCAGCACGTGGAAGCCGGCGGGCAGGGCGAGGATGGCGGGGGTGCCAAACTGTGTCATGGCCTGCAGGAAGGCGATGATGAACCCGGCGAGCAGCGCGGGCAGTACCATCGGCAGCGTCACCCGCCGGAAGGTGTGCCAGCGCCCGCCGCCCAGGATGGCGCTGGCTTCCTCCAGATCGTGCGGCATCCGGTCCAGCGTGTTGGCCGCCAGGACGAAGACGTAAGGAAAGGCGTAGGAGGCCATCACGAAGATGATTCCTGCGGCCGAGAAGATGTTGAACAGGTAGTCGAAGGTTCCGGCCCCGGTGATCCCGCGATAGTACTGGTTCAAAAGGCCGCTGTTTGGCGCCGCGAGCAGCACCCAGGCGACGGCGCCGATGAACGGTGGCGTAATGAACGAGACCATCACCAGGCCGCGCAGCAGGCGTCGCGCCGGCACATCGGTCCGTGCCACCAGCCAGGCCAGGGGAACGGCAAGCAAACAGGCCAGTGAGGCAACGCCGAGGGCGATGCCGAACGTGGTGATGAAGGGCTCAAGGAACAGCGAGGTATCGGCCAGCTCGACGACATTGGTCCAGCTCAGGGCGCCGCTTTCGTCCGTTACGGTATACGCCAGCAGCCAACCCAGCGGCAGCAGCACCAGCATGGCCAGGAACAATCCGGCCAAGCCGAGCGGGATGAGTGAGAGGTCGACATGACCAAGGCGCAGACGCCGGGTGGTGTTGAGAGCGAGGCTCATGCGGATAAGCCGGGCGATGACGCGTCGAGGTAGGGCCGCACCTGCCGCTACACTCCAAAAATCTTCGTATACCGCTTCTTGATCTCCTCGGCCTCCTTCGCGAGGTCATTCGGATCGTTGAACAGCAGCTTGATCTTCGACAGGTGTGTCCAGTTGGCTGGCTCCGTTACGCTCGGATCGAAGCTGCGTGCACCGTTGGCCACGTTGATGGCCTGGCACTCCGGCGACACCAGATAATGCATGAACAACTGCGCTGCGTTGGGCCGCTGCGAGCGCTTCATCACCACGCTGCCGACGGCCACCACCGGCACGCCCTCCGGCGGATAGATCAGCACCAGCGGCGCGCCTTCCATGATCAGGCGGTTGGACGTGTTCTCAGCACCATCCGCCATAATCGCTCGCTCACCTTGCGCCGTACGCATCGGCGGATCGGTGGCCGACTGCACCTGCAGCACGCCCTGCTTCGCCAGCTTCTCGTAGAACTCCCAGCCCAGCGTCCGGCTCAGCGCCAGCGTTTCATTGGTGATGGCGCCTGAATAGCCGGGGTGGGCCTTCACCAGCTTGTTCTTCCATTTTTGATCCAGCAGGTCGTTCCAGGATTTCGGTGCGTCCTCGGCCTTTACCAGACGGCCATTGTAGCCCGGTGTCACCAGGGTGAACTTGTCGACGATATACAGCCCGTTCGACCCGATCGCCTGCGCCGGCCACTTCGTCACCTCGGCCGGAATGAATGGAGTCAGCCAGCCATTCGCGTTCCACGACACGGTGTGGCCCACGTCGGAGGTCGTCGCAACGTCGACCTCACTGATATTGGACGCGTATTCCTGGGCAATGCGCTGATAGATCCGTTCGGCACCGGACCGTTCCAGCTGCACCGTGATGCCGTATTTTGCCTCGAACGCCTTCGCCACCTTGGTGGCCAGCACGAGATCGTCGGCGGTGTACCAGCCGATCTTGCCGTCCTTCTTTGCGGCGGCGACCAGGTCCGGCGCCAGAGGCTGCGGTTCCGGACGCTGGGCCTGCGCCGCGCTGGCAAAGCCCATTATGGTGGACGCGGCGAGGACTGTGCGGCGAGTCACTTCCATGGCATTCCTCCTCTGTCTGTTATCGTATCAACGCCCGGCAGTGCGCCGGCGGCAGGGTTAGCCCGACCCGTTCCCCTTCGTGGGCGAGCACATCAGACGACGCGAGCACCTGCAGCTTCGGCCCGGCATCGAGCGCCACGATGTAGTGGCGCTGTGCGCCCAGGTAGATTGCGCGTTCCACTGTTCCCGGCGCAGAGCCATCGGCAGCGCCGCTCAGCGTGATGCGGTGCGGGCGGATCGATACGACGGCGCTGCCATCCTCCGGCCAGTGCCCGCTCTCGCAGACCAGGCGCAGCCCGTCACAGTCCGCCTCATGTTCGCCCACCCGCCGGCCACGCAGGATGTTCGTGCTGCCTATGAATCGCGCAACGAACTCGGTCTCGGGTCGCTCATAGATATCGTCCGGGGCTCCGGCCTGCTCAATCTTCCCGTCGCGCATCACGGCGATCAGGTCGGAGGTCGTCATCGCCTCGGCCTGGTCGTGCGTGACGTAGATGGTGGTGTAGTGGAACCGGTCGTGCAGGCGGCGGATCTCGTGCCGCATCTCTTCGCGCAGGCTGGCGTCCAGGTTCGACAGCGGCTCATCCAGCAACAGGATCTTTGGCTCCACCACCAGCGCCCGCGCCAGGCCGACGCGCTGTTGCTGGCCGCCGGATAGTTCGGCGGGATAGCGGGCCTCGAACCGGCGGAGTTGCATGGTGTCCAGCATTGCCTGCACCCGCCGCTCGATGTCGGCGCGGGGCAGTTTGCGCAGCTTCAGCCCGTAGGCGACATTCTCCGCCACTGTCAGGTGCGGCCACAGCGCGTAGCTCTGGAAGATCATCGACATTTCGCGCTTCTCGGGCGGCACGACGCCGCGCGCCGACGACACGACCTGTCCGGCGACGCTGATGCTGCCACCATCCGGCACGGCGAAGCCGGAGACCAGGCGGAGCGTCGTGGTCTTGCCACAGCCGGAGGGGCCAAGCAGCGAAACGAGGTGGCCGCTTTCCACCGTCAGGTCGAGTGTATCGACAGCCGCATGGCTGCCGTAGCGTTTGGTCAGGCCGCTGAGAACAAGCTTTGACATCGTCAGCGACGCACCGCCGCGTGAACGGCAGTGGGCCGAATATGCTCAATCACCAAACCGCTCCTCCCTCCGGCGCGCGGTTAGGGCGACAGCCGGTGTTCTTTGTGTCGCCAACGCTACCGAGGGGACGCGGTCAAGGCAATGGAGCGGCTCAATCATGCGCGCTATGTCGATCCCGACCTACAGGGGGGAGCCGCGGTCGGTCATTCCGTGTAACTTGCCGGCGTACCTGCTACGGACTTGTCGATGGCCGCTCCTCAACACGATAGCATACCCGTCTGGACGTGGCTGCTCCCTGCGCTGGCCGCACTGCTGGTGCTCCTGAAGCTCGTCGGCGTCGCGCCACAGGACTGGATCTCCGTGCAGATCCTGGCCGGGGTGCTGCTGGGCGGTTCCGTCTTCGCCGCCGTGCATCATGCCGAAATCCTGGCCTTGAAGCTGGGCGAGCCGTTCGGTTCGATCCTCCTCGCCATCGCCGTGACGGTGATCGAGGTCGGGCTGATCATTGCCATTTTCCTGTCGGGCTCATCCGGCAGCGAGACCGTAGCGCGGGATACCGTGTTCTCGGCGGTGATGATCGTGCTGAACGGGATCGTCGGCCTGTGCCTGGTGCTAGGCGCCGGCCGGCATCTGGTTCAGGTGTTCCAGCTTCAGGGCGCCGCCGCGGCACTGAACGTGCTGGGGCCGTTGGCGATCCTGACAATGGTGCTGCCGAACTTCACCTTCACCGTGCAAGGACCATACTACTCGACGTTCCAGCTGGAGTTCGTCGCTGTCTGCTCCCTGGTGCTGTACGGCTTGTTCGTGTTCGTGCAGACGGTACGCCACCGTGACTACTTTCTGGATGCGCTGCCGGATGCGGCGGCCGATGAAATACCGGCGGCCAAGCCGCCGGGCAAGGTGACGGCCGTCAGCGCCGTATTCCTACCGCTCGCCCTGGCGGCGGTCGTGTTCCTGGCCAAGCTGCTGTCGCATCCGGTGGAAGAAGCAGTAAATGCCCTGGGCCTGCCGCGGACGGTGGTCGGCGTGGTGATTGCGATCATCGTCATGCTGCCCGAGGGGCTGGCCTCGGTGCGGGCGGCGGTAGCAAACCGGCTGCAGAATGCGCTGAATCTGGCGTTGGGTTCCTCCATCGCCAGCATTGGGCTGACCATCCCGACACTCGCCGCCGTATCGCTTATTTGGGATCGCGAACTCGTGCTCGGCCTGAGCGAAGGGAACATGGTGCTGCTGCTGCTGTCACTGTTCATGTCGGCCCAGACGCTCAGCACCGGGCGCACTACCGTGCTGCAGGGCGGTGTTCATCTGGTGATCTTCGCCGTCTTCCTGATGATTGCCGCGTCGCCGTAGGGGAAGTCGGAAGCATATCAAGACGTACATGACGGGCGTGCGACCTATCACTTGTCGTCAGCGCCCGGCTTGGCCGCGCCACCGAAGCGGCACATAGCGGTGCTGGATGGTAACTCGCCGGCCGATGGCCGAAGGGCCGTGAGCCCCGCGACTTTGGGTGCGAGCGAGATCGAACAGCATGGGCTTGCCGAAGTGTAGCGGCCGGAGGAAGCCGATGCGTTGTAGGCACCGGACCGTGGCGAACTCGTTTTCCAGGCCGCTCTCAGCCATTTGCAGGCGGTCAACGGGCATGCCAGCCTGCGCTCGATACGAATGACACCCGCAATGCCGGCTGGGGGGACGGTAACCATGGTGGCCGACGATGCGCCGCTGGTCGATACGCATGCTCATGTCTACACGCTGGACATGCCGTTGAGCGGTGACGCCTGGTATAAGCCGCCGCACGAAGCGCCGGTGGCGGCGTATCTTGCAGAACTCGACACGCACGGCGTTCGCTACGCCGTACTCGCGGCGGCCAGCCTGTACGACGATTATAACGACTATCAAATCGAGGCGGTACGCCGTCACAAGCGTCTGCGCACGACCGTCATCATCCCGCCGACCACCGATCCCTACATTATGCGGATGATGCGCGACGACGGCGTCGTGGGTGTGCGCTTTCAGTGGCGCACCGTCGCGCAGCCGCCAGATATCACGACACCGGACTACAAGCGGTTCCTGCGCCGTATCCGCGATCTTGACTGGCATGTGCACGTCAATGACGTCGGGCCGCGGCTGCCGCCGACGATCGCCGCGCTCGAAGCGGCGGGGGTGAAGATCGTCATCGACCATTTCGGCCGGCCCGATCCGACGAAGGGCGTCGCCTGCGCGGGGTTCCAGGCGATGCTGCGCGCCATGCAGCGCGGCGCCACCTGGGTGAAGCTGTCCGGCGGCTACCGCCAGGAGCCACCGGAAGCGGCCGCGACCTACGCTCGTGCCTTGCTCGCCGAGGGTGGGCCGCAGCGCCTGCTATGGGGCAGTGACTGGCCATTTGCCGCCTTTGAATCGAGCGTCACCTATCGTTCCACGCTGGAGGCCTTGCGCAATTGGGTGCCCGACCCGGCGGTGCGCCGGATCATCGGCGGCGAAACGCCGCTTGCACTCTATTTCACCTGAAAGGATTGGCACCATGCGGGTCATCACGCGTGTGCTGCTGACGGCATTACTGGCGGCGCTGTTTATGAGCCGCCAGGCCGCGGCCGAAACGTCGGAGCTGCGCATCGCTCAGCAGCCGGGCCTGAGCTATCTCGTCTATGTCGTGATGCAGCACGAGCAGATGATCGAGAAGGCCGCAGCCGAGGCTGGCCTCGGGCCGGTCAAGGTGACGTGGTTCAAGTTCTCCGGCGGCAGCATGATGAACGATGCGCTGCTGTCGGGCGGCCTCGATATTGCCAATAGCGGACCGACGCAGCTGATCACCATGTGGGCGGCGACGCGAACCTCATTGAAGGTGAAGGGAATCGCGGCGTACAACGCACTGCCCAACATCCTGCTGGTGCGCGATCCGGCCGTGAAGAGCCTTGCGGATTTCACGGAGAATGACCGCATCGCCGTGCCGTCGGTCAAGACATCGATGCAGGCGCTGTATTTGCAGATGGCGTCCGAGAAGGTGTTTGGCGATGCCTCGCGCCTCGACCATCTGACGATTGCGCGGGGACATCCGGACGCGATGGCGGAGATGCTGCAGCCGCGCGGGCAGATCACCGCGCATTTCTCGACGCTGCCCTATGTCGGCATCGCATTGCGAACCCCCGGCGTGCATCCGATCCTGACAGGCGTCGAGGCAATCGGCGGTCCGGCGACCAGTGGCGTGGCGTACACCACGACGCGCTTCCATGACCAGAATCCGAAGCTGTTCAATGCATTCTTCACTGCGCTGAAGACCGCGATGGATTTCGTCAACACACGGCGGGCGGATGCGGCGCGGATCTATCTCGAGGTGACGCAGGAGAAGACCACGCCGGAGGCGATCGTCGCTGAACTGGCCGAGCTGAAGGACCCCTATGATATCGCGCCGCAGAGCGTACTGAAGATGGCGCAGTTCATGTTCCGGCACGGCCAGGTGAAGGCCGTGCCGGAACAGTGGCAGGACCTGTTTTTCCCGGAGGCGCACAGCCTGCCGGGGAGTTAAAGCGTGACCGCTACAGGTGGAATCACCGGAAACCTGAATCACGCCGTCGGACGGAGGGTTAGAGCGGACGGCCGAGCGAAGTGACGGCCCTGCTGTCAGGCCGCCGCCACCTCCACCGCCGTGTCGTTGAAGCAGGCCCCCTCAGACAGGTCGGCGCGATCGTCGGCGGACACCAGCGCGCTGATCGTCTGCCCCGTCGGGCTGGTCGCCAGCCAGGCGCCTTTCTCCGACGCGACCACGCCCGGTGGCACCGCATCCGTCACCAGCAGCGGCAGCACCACGGCGCCCAGGCTGTTCCACACCCGCACCTGGCTAGCCGCCGCCACGCCGCGTGCATCGGCGTCCCGCGGATGCATCAGCAGTGGCGGCGCCTCGCCTGGCTTGCCGCCAAGGCCGAGCAAGGTGGAGGAGATTCGGTCGGCGGAGGCCGGGGAGATCAGCTTCAGCGGAAAGTCTTCCGGCCGCGTCCGGAAGCCCGGCAAACGCGCCTGCTCCCCCCATTTTGCCGCCAGGGTGTCAGAGGCCAGTTCCACCTTGCCGGATGGCGTCGCCGGCATGACCGTGTCGAACAGCACCATCGCCTGCCCATCGGCCGTCATCCGGCGCGCCCCGGTGAGCGCGCTGGGCCGCACGCCATCCAGCCGCGGATCGTCCACCGCCAGTGCCTCATCCATCAGCGTCTTGTCGTCGGCCTTGAAGCACGGATCGTCGAAGCCGAAGCGGGCGGCCAGACGGCGGAAGATTTCCGTGTTCGGCAGGGACTCGCCCCGCGGCGGGATCACCGGTTCGGCGCGCTGCAGCCAGTGGTGGCCGTAGGCGCCGTAGAGGTCGTCGCACTCATAGGCCGAGGCGGCGGGCAGGATGACGTCGCAGTATTCCATGCTCTCGGTCATCGACATTTCGATGCCGACCAGGAACACGTCCTCCCGCGCCAGGCCGCGGCGCAGGCGGTTCTGGTCGGGATGCACCACCAGCGGGTTGTGGTTGTAGATGAACAGCGCGCGCAGCGGCGGGTCGAGGTCGTCGCGCTCCAGGTAACGGCCAACATCAAGAATGTTCAGCGTCCGCGTCCCCGGTGGCAGCAGGTCGGGGCGGGTCAAGCGGGATACGGTGCGTGGGAAGGCGCTGCCGGCGCCCAGGACGATGCCGTTGGTGCGGTTCATCTTGCCGAGCAGGGCGGGGAGGGCGATAGCGGCGCGGATGCCGCTGCCGCCGTTACGCCCGCGTTCCAGTCCGTTGCCGGGCGCCATCACCAGCGGGTCCGCCTCCGCCATCCAGCGCGCGAGCGTGTGGATCTGCTCTGCCGGGATGCCGCAGGTTTCCGCCGCGCGATCGACGGACCATTCGCGGGCCAGCGCCATGAAATCGTCGTAGCCGTGGACGTGGCGGTCGATGAAGGCGCGGTCGTGGGCGCCCATGCGCTCCAGTTCCGTCGCCAGTGCAAAGCCGAGCACCACGTCGGTGCCGGGTTGCAGCGCGATATGCAGGTCCGCCTGTTCGGCGATCTTGCTGCGCCAGGGGTCGATGACCACCAGCTTGCCGCCCTGTCGCTTGGACGCACGAACCTGGCGGACCAGGTGCAGATTGGTCACCGTGGCATTGTTGCCCCACAGGATGTTCAGCTTCGCACCGGCCGCCGCCTCGGGGCCGATGCCGGGCGCGGCGCCATAGGTGCCCGCCCAGGCCTCGCTGCGCACGCCGCCGCACAACGCCCGGCGGAACAGTTGCGAGGCGCCGAGCTTGTGGAAGAAGCGCAATGACATGCTGTCGCCGGAAAGCATGCCGTGCGGGCCGGCGTAGTTCAGCGGCATCACCGCCTGCGGTCCGTGCTGCGCGATCACCGCGTTGACCCGCTCCGCGATCAGGTCGAGCGCCTCGTCCCAGGAGATGCGCTCAAACGACCCGGACCCGCGCGGCCCGGTGCGGCGCATTGGATGTTGGATGCGGTGTTCGCCATGCACCCATTCCGCGGTGTGGTGGGCGACTTTGTTGCACACCACACCGCCGGTGTAGCTGAGGGTCTCGGAGCCACGGACCTTGGTGATGCGGTTGTCCTCGACCGTAACGGTCAGGCTGCATGTGTCCGGGCAGTCAAGCGTGCAGACGCTGGCGTGCTCAACGAGCATGGCGAGAGTTCCTTATTCCGCGGCGTTACGTGTGGGTGTGACGAGCGCGTGGTCATGACCGAAGCGCGCGCGCATGACGTCGGGCAGCGCGACGTCCTTGTCGGCAATGGCGCCGCCAGCGCGTACGCGATACAGCGCGGCCTGTCGTGCCGCGGCAGGCGGAGTGCCGGCCTGCATGTCGCGCGCGGCGCCAAGGATCATGCGCCGGAAGCGGATCACGCCCATGTCCGTTGGGCCGAGGTGTTCCTGCGTCCGGTCGGCGATGTAGCCCTGGCTGTCCTGGATCGCCGCGTCTTGCTCCGAGACGCCGTCGATGCCGGTGTAGTTCTCGTATTTCTGCTTGCGGCGATCGATCAGGTAGTCGTTCTCCCGCCGGCGGATCGGAATCCAGTTCTCGTCAACTTCAGCATGGATGCCCGACCCGGCAGCGAAGCGCTGGCGTTCCGCGTCCGTCAGCGGGCGCTCTGGGTTCCAGGTGTAGTTATAGATCCAGCAGGAGACGTCATCGATCGGCACCCAGCACTGGCCGTGGTAGTTCTCACCCGGGAACGCGGCCGGGGCGAGCCCGTGGTTCGGCATCAGGAACTGGCTGATGCGCCAGTAATTCTTGCCGGCGTCGCCGTGCCGTGCCGCACCCAGTACGAGGCCGACCGGATGCTCGAGAATGGTGAAGCGCGGTGCGCCATCGGCGCGCATCCAGCGCACTGTATCCGTATCGGATGAAACCTTCTGCATCAGCCGGTCGGTCACGTCCTTGGCGTCGGAGACCGGCATGTGCAGGAAGGAGAAATGCGCGGTGTCGAGGCCGCCCTCGCAGGCCTGCGCCCAATTGCACTGCTGCAGCTTCTTGGAGACGAAGACGTGCGAGGCGGGCAGCGTCAGGAATTCCAGTTGCGGCAGGGCGGGTAGGTGCTGTTTCGGTCCCAGATAGACCCAGACGTAGCCGCCCTGCTCGCACGTCGGGTAAGCCAGCAGGTGAACGTTCTGCTCCGTCTTCTCGCGGGCGGGCCCGGGTTCCATGGTCGGGATGGCGAGGCAGCGCCCGTCGGTGGCGAACTTCCAGCCGTGATAGGCACAGGTGATGCCGCCTTCCTCCGTGCGGCCAAAGAACAGGTCAGCACCGCGGTGCGGGCAGCGCGGGGACACGACCCCGACGGTGCCGTCGGTTGCTCTGAAGATGCGAACCTCCTCGCCGAGAATTCGCGCGCGCAGGGGAGGGCCGTCCGGCTCCGGTAGCTCCTGGCTCAGCGCCACCGGCTGCCAGAAATGCCGAAACACGTCTCCCATCGACGTCTTCGGGCCGGTGCGGGTCAGCAGGACGTTGTCTTCTGCGCTGAGCATTGATCGCTTCTCCCAGTTGGCATCTCGGTGTCACTTCGTGGAATACCTAGTGACCTTCGAGTCGGCTGATTACGTGCCAGCGCACGGAGGACTTACGCCTTCCGCGCCTTCAACCTTTGGATCGCCGCATTTACCATCCGCGTCGGCTCCTCCGTCTGATACGCTCGGTACATGCACCGAATCCCCGCCTCGATCGCATCGTTCACCGGCATCGCCTCCCACTCGCGGATCAACTCCTTCTGCAACCGGATCGCCCGTGGCCCGGACTCGACGATCGCATGGGTCCATTCCGCCACGGCCGCGTCGAGGTCCGCTTGCGGCACGACGCGTTCGACCAATCCCCACTCCAGCGCCGTGCGCGCATCGATGTTCTCGCCAGTGTAGATCAGCACCTTGGTCCGGCCCCAGCCGATCAGCTGCGGCAACAGGGCCGCCTCCACCACCGACGGCAGCCCGATTTTCACCTCCGGCATGCCGAATACGGCATTCTCCGAGGCGATGTGCATGTCGCACGCCGCCATCACCTCCAGCCCGGCGCCTAGGCAGAAGCCGTTGACCCGCGCGATCACCGGCACCGGCAGGTCGCGCAGCACCTTGCACATGCGGTGGATCAACGTGAGAAAATCCCGCGCCTTGGGCGGGTTCAGCGCGCTCAGCTCGTAAAGATTGGCACCGCCCATGAAGGAACGCTCACCCTCGCCGGTGACCACCAGCACGCGCAGGTCGGGATCGTCCTTCTGGGCCTCCACCGCCTCGATGAACGCGCTGATCTGCGGCGTGCCCAGCGAATTCAGGCGGGCCGGGTTGTTGACGCTGATGGTTGTGACGCCGTGTCCGTCGCGGCGGATCAGGACGGGAGAGTCGGTCATGCGCCGGCCCCGGAGCTTCCGCGGGCATTCCAGCCGATCGGGCCGCGGAACGGCCGCATGTCGGGGTAGCCGCTGACCGCCCAGGCGCCGTCCACCAGCAGGCTCGCGCCATTGACGTAGGTGGCGTCATCGCTCGCCAGGTACAGTGCGGGGGCGGCGATCTCTTCTGGCTGGGCCGGGCGGCCCTGCGGGATGCGGGCGACGAAGGCGGCCAGCGCGTCCGGGTTGTCGAAGTGCCGGCGGGTCAGCGGCGTCTGCACCAGGCCAGGCAGGATGGCGTTCACGCGGATGCCGAATTCGGAAAACTCCAGCGCGCCGTTCTTCGACAGCATCTCCACGCCCGACTTGGCGGCGACGTAGGCGGACCCCGCGTGCATGGGTACGTGCGCATTCAGCGAGGCGATGTTGACGATGGCGCCGTTGCCCTGGCGCATCATTTGCCGAGCCTGGTGCTTCATGCCGAGGAAGACACCCTTGAGGCAGAGGTCGACGGTGAAATCCCAGTCGGCCTCGGCCAGATCGACGATGTAGCCGGGCCGCGACCCGCCAGCGACGTTGAACGCCGCATGCACGCCGCCGAACCGGTCGACCGCCGTCGCCACCAGCGTCTCGGCCGCGGCTTCGGTGGTGACGTCGCCTTCCAACGCGACGAAGTCCGGCCCCAGCGCCGGCGCGCCCTTCAGGTCCAGTCCGACGACGCGCGCACCCTCGGCCAGCAGACGCTGGCTGATGGCCAGGCCGATGCCTGACGCAGCCCCGGTCACGACCGCGACCTTTCCGGCGAACCGGTCCTTCAAGGTGATCATCCGCTTCCTCCGTTAAGGGTTTGGCAACCTGAAGATGGTTCCGTGCCCGCGTTTCAACGCGGACCCTGCATGGAAATCTCACCCGGGATCAAGGTCATGGCGCGCGGCCTGCCGTGGGAGGTGCTGGAGGTCGATGACCTCGGTGAGCAGCAGCGCCTGCACCTGCTTTGCACCGACGGCGACCTGCAGGGGCTGGAGTGGGACCTGCTGCACCCGGCCGAGGCGGTGACGCTGCTGCACGATGCGCCGTCTCCCGCCGATTTTGGTCCGCTGGCGCTGTGGCGGCGCTATCACCAGGCCTGGCTGCTGGACCAGATTCCCGGCGCGCCGGCTCCGCCGGGGCGGCTGACGATCGAGCCGTATCAGCTTGTGCCGCTGCGGCGGGCGCTGGACATGGTGCGGCCGCGCCTGCTGCTGGCCGACGGCGTTGGGTTGGGCAAAACCATCCAGGCCGGGCTGATCGTCGCGGAACTGCTGGTGCGACGCCGGGCGCACCGGGTGTTGGTGGTCGCGCCGCCCGGACCACTGCTGCGGCAGTGGGAGCAGGAGATGCGCATCCGTTTCGGTCTGCGTTTCACCGTCCTGGCGGATGCCGCCGGGCTGCGCTTGGCCCGTGTGGGACTGGAACTCGGCAGCAACGTCTTCCAGACCACGGCGCTGTGCCTGACCTCGCTGGACTTCGCCAAGCAGGACCACGTGCTGGCGGAACTGGAGCGGGCGTCCTGGGACCTGGTGATCATCGATGAGGCGCATCATTGCGTCGCCGGGTCGGCCGACGACAGCCGGCGCCGCCGGCTAGCCGAGGTGCTGGCGCGACGCAGTGACGGCCTGCTGCTGCTGACGGCGACACCGCATGACGGGCACGATCCGCACTTTGCGTCGCTGATCGAGCTGCTCGATCCGGCGCTGGTGGATGCGGAGGGACGGCTGGCCGGCAATGCCTACCGGCGGTACGTGGTGCGGCGGCTGAAATCCCATATCCGCGATCCACGCACCGGCCTGCCGATGTTCCGCGAGCGTGTCGTCCTGCCGGTGCGCATCGACCTGACCGATGCACCGGCGGCGCTGGCGTTTCATCAGGCACTGACCGATCTTGTCGCGCCGCGGCTGCGCCGGTCCGCAAAGGGCCGGCTGGATGACGCATTGGCCTTCGTCAGCTTGCTGAAGCGCTCGCTGTCCAGCATCGCGGCCTGCCTGTCGACACTGCGCGTCGTCGCAGCGCGCTACGGTCGGACCACCGGGCCGCGCGGGCAACGGCAACGCGCGCTGCGGGCCTGGCGCAACCGCCTGGCGCGCTTTGGCGTGCTCGATCCCGCGGGTGAGGCGACCCTGGCTGACCTGGAGGCCGAGGAGATGGCGGCCAGCCTTGATGGCGAGACCGCGTCCGGTCTGGCATCGCTGATCCGGCTGGGTGAGAAGGCGTTGCCGCACGATCCAAAGTTTGCTGCGCTGCTGCGGGAAATCCGGCTGATCCGCCTGGCAGAGCCGGGCGCCAATGTCCTGGTCTACACGGAATACGCTGACAGCCAGGTCGCCGCCGTTGAGGCGCTGCAAGCGCTCGGTAGCACCATCCTGACCATCGGAGGCGCTGACAGCGAGACCGACCGCACGCGCGCGGCTTATCGCTGCGCGCATGAGGACAACATCGTGCTGGTCAGCACGGACTCACTGGCGGAAGGGCTGAACCTGCAGGCCCGCTGCCATCACCTAATCCACCTGGACCTGCCGTACAACCCGAACCGCCTGGAGCAGCGCAATGGCCGCATCGACCGTTACGGCCAGCGCCTCGATCCGCAGATCCGCTATCTCTACCTCGCCGACACATTCGAAGACCGGCTGCTGCTGCACCTGATCGGAAAATATGAGAAGGCGCGCGCCTGCCTGTCCGTAATGCCCGACACGCTGGGCGTGACCGCGCCGGCCGGCAGCCTGCACGAACCGCTGGTCGCCGGCTTCGCCGAGAACGGGCCGAGCCTGTTCGGCGCACCCTTCATCCGCACGCCCGATCTCGCTGCCGAGGCTGAACGCAACGGTACGTACCGCGACCTGCTGCGCGAAATCGACCGGGCATTCCAGAGCTTTGATCGGATGGCGGTACGGCATGGCTGGCTGTCCGGCGGCGAGTCGGCCGGCGCGCCCGACCAGGAACCAGTTCCGTCGGTTGATCTGCCGGCCTTCGTAGCCTCGGCGCTGGAACCGGCCGGTGACGTCTATCGCGTCCCGGCCGCATGGCACGCGGCGCTGGCGCATCTGCCTGGCTTCGACTCGAGTGATGGCACCGTCCGGTTGGCATTTGATCCGGCACAGGAACAGGATGCGGCTGGGCGGCCGTTGCTGTATCCCGGACGGGCGCATCCGCTGACCTGCCGCGCCATCGGCGCGCTGCGCCGGTCCACTCAGGGTCGCGTCAGCATGGCGCGCGCCGATGGCGCTGGCTGGTTGCTGACGTACGTAGTGGAAATCGGTTCGGCATTCCGTCGCGTCTTCGGCCTGCGCATCCACCCGGACGGCTCGATGCAGCGCCGGGACGACATCCTGACGTTCAGCGACCCGGGTGAAGGCGCCGCCCCGTGGCCGGCGACGCAGATCGATGCGGCGGGCGGGCCGGCGCAAGCCATAGCGGACGGCCTCGCGCACGATTGTTCGGTCGCCCATGCCGCCTGCGTGCAGCGCGCAGTGGATGCCGCCGGTGCGTGGCTGGAGCGGCGCGCTGTTGCGCTGTGCGGCAAGCCGATGGCCGCGACCGGCGACCTGTTCGATGCCGCACCGAGGCTGCCGGGATGGCGTAGCATTGCGGATCCGCAGCAGCGCCTGGCACTATTGGCCGCGGATCCAGCCGAACCGGCCGCGCAACGGCAGGATGCCACCGAGGCCCTGCGCCGCTACCGCGTCATGTTGCCGGTTCAGGCGCCATTGCCGCCGCCAACGCTCCGCCTGATTGGTGTGCTGACGCTGTGTCCGTAGCGCTCGATCTGGACGGCGTCGCCGTCAGTGGTCCGGCCGTGACGCCGACCTTTCTACATTATGGTCTTGTGCCGACGCTAACTCGGTTCGGCCTGCTGCCGCCGGCGGCGGACGCGCTGCCTGCGGCGCTGGCGGCCAACCGGCCACGGGGTATCGCCGCCGCCCTGGGCTTTTCGGCGCTGCGTCGCCAGGATCCCGTCACCACGCGGGAGGGGCAGGAGGACGGCGGCTGGCTGGCCCAGTCCGGCGACGCGATTCGCCTGCGCATGTGGATCGTTCCGCGCGCCACCGACCTGGATGCCGGCGTGCGCGATAGTCCAATGCGCGTCGCGCAGCGTGTTCTGCTGGCGAAGGGCGAGGCCGCCGGCCTGATCGCCAACGGCCAGACGCTGCGCCTGCTGTGGTGCGACGCACACCGCACCGACAGTTTCATGTCCTTTCCTGTGGCGGCCTGGGGTGACGAAGTTGCGCCGCCGGACGCTGCTCGCGTGCTCGCCGCGCTGGCCGGGGCACGCGGACTGCCGCGCCTGACGGAGGTGCTGCAGGCCGCGTCCGCGCATCAGGCCCGTGTCACCACCGACCTGCGTCGGCAGGCCAAACTGGCGATCCTGGGCTTCATCAATGCACTGCCGGACATCGGCGCCTGCGACGCGGCGGCCCTGTGGCGCGACTCCCTGCTGTTGGTCTACCGTTTGCTGTTCATTCTCAAGCTGGAGAGCGCGGGCGACGGCTTCAGCTTCGCATCCACCACCCTGTGGCGCACCGCCCTGTCACCCAACCAAGCGCTCGGCCCATTGGTCCGGCGCTGCCTGGACCAGGGTGCGGACACCGGACGGATGTTGCAGGACGGGCTGCGCACGCTGTTCGCGTTGTGCCGCGCCGGGCTGTGTTGTGATGCGCTCCATATCGCCCCCCTCGGCGGCGGGCTGTTCGGCGCCGGCACGATGACCTTGCTCGAGCATATGGACTGGGGCGACCGTGCCGTTGCGGTCCTGCTCGACCGGTTGATCTGGATCAGCGGGAGCAGCGGCGAGCGGGCGCGGGTTCATTACGGGTCTTTGGATGTCGAAGACCTCGGCAGCATCTACGAATCCCTGCTGGAGCAGGAGCCTGGCATCGCCACGGAACCACTGCTGCGGCAACGCGCCGGACGGTTTGAAGCGGTGCTACCTGCGGGCGGCGCACCTCCGGATATCCTGCCCGGCAGTTTCTTCCTGCGCGCCGGACCTGGGCGCAAGGCCAGCGGCGCCTACTACACGCCGCAGGATTTGGTGCAGTTCCTGGTACGTGAGGCGCTGGCGCCGAAACTCGCCGCGCTGTCGCCGCCGGACGATCCGCGGCCAGCGGACCTGTTGCGCCTGCGCATCGTCGACCCGGCCATGGGCAGCGGTCACTTCCTGGTTGAAGCCTGCCGCCAGTTGGCCGAGGCCTTGTTGGCCGACTGCATTACCTGCGACCGCCTCGGCCTGCATGACCGGATCGCTGCGCTTCCCGATGTCGACAACAGCCTCGCACCGTACCTGCCCAGCCACGGCTTCGCCGAGGCCAGGGCTCGGGCAATCTGCCGGCGCCTGGTCGCGGTGCATTGCCTTTACGGCTGCGACCGCAACGATCTGGCAGTGGAATTGGCGAAACTGTCGCTGTGGCTGGAATCCTACGCCGAAGGCCTGCCGCTGACCTTTCTCGATCATCGCCTCATCGCCGGCAACGCTCTGACTGGGCCGTTCTCCAAGGACCTGACCAGCTTGCCGGTGACGGGCGGGCCGCTCGATCCGTTGCTGGCCCGTGGCGTGGCGGAACGGCTGGGCGCAAGTGTCGATGAGGCGCGTGAACTGGTCCGGGCGCTGGATGCGTCGATCGGCCGTAGCATTGATGATCTGACCTCGAAACAGGCGTTGAAGCAGCACCTGGACGATATCCTGACGCCGCTGCGATGCCTCGCACGGGCCTGGGCTGGCGCGGCCATGCTGCGCGACCGCGATGCCGACGACATCTTTCTGTCTCTCGCAGGCCACGTCGCCGACACTGGCAGCTGGCCGGCCAGGCAGACACCGCGGCAGCTTCGCCTCTTGGAGGCGGGGCGCGACGCCGTGCCTTGGGACCTGGCGTTCCCTGAAATCTTTCCCGGCGGCTTCTCGATCGTTCTCGGCAACCCGCCCTGGGACGTTGTGCTGCCGAACCGCAAGGACTTCCTGGCGACCTACGATCCGTCCGTCCTGGCCGCCTCCACCCGCACCAGCCGCGACCGCATCGAGCGGCGCCTGCTGTGCCGGCCGGACATCGCGTCGGCCTTCGAAACATATAAATCCGGCATCGACCACACGAGGCACATCATTCGCCGCCTGTACCGCAGGCAACGCGTGGAAGCGTCGGCTGGCAGCCTGGACCTGTACCGCCTGTTTGCGGAGCGCGGCCTGCACTTGGCCGCCGATCACGCAACGATCGCTTGGGTGCTGCCCTCATCCTTCCATGCCGCCGAGGGCAGCACCGGCATCCGCAAGGCATACCTGTCCGAAGCCAGCCTGGACTGGCTGCTATCGTTCGAGAACCGGCGGCGCATCTTCGACATCGACAGCCGCTACAAGTTTGATCTGGTGGTGGCCCGGCGGCCCGGCCCCACGCGGTCGATCCGCTGTGGCTTTTACCTGGAAGATCTGCGTGACACCGAGATCCCCGGCCGGATCATGCGCTATGACACCGGCTTCCTCGCCAAGGCCGGCGGTGCGCGCCTGACCCCCCTGGAACTGCGTGGCGAGGCTGATCTGCGGCTGGCAGAGCAGATGTTCATGACGCCGCACCGCTTCGGCGCCTGGTGCGCCAGCCAGCGCATCCGTTTCGGCTGCGACCTGCACATGACGCAGGATGCCAGGCTGTTCCGCCCGGTAAACAAGGCCGATCTGACGCTGCATGAAGGCAAGACGTTCCATCAATACACCGATCGTTGGGACACCGCGCCACGCCATAGCGTCGTCTCAGCCGACTTGCCCCCAACAGTCGCCGAGGCCGCGATGCATCACCGGCTGGCGTTCCGTGACATCGCCCGCTCCAACGATGAACGCACGATGATCGCCTTCCTTGCGCCGCCCGGCGTGGTGTTCGGGCACACGGCGACGGTGGAGAAAACGCCATGGGCGCGGCCGGCCGAGCATGCGTTGCTGCTATGTGCACTGCTGAACTCCTTCTGCTTCGACTGGCTGGTACGGCAGAAGGCGGCGACGCATCTAAGTCTGTATATCCTGGACGCGCTGCCGGTTCCCGATCTGAACGGCGCACAGCGCCGGTTCCTGGCCAATGCCGCGCATCGCCTATCGGTGGCGAAGGTCCGGGATGACCCGCTGCGGGCGAATGTCGATGCCGTTATCGCTCAAGCCTACGGCCTAAATCGCGCCGCCTTTGCACATTTGTTGTCAGGCTTCAGCCACCGTTCGCGACCCGACGCGCCGGCGCAATGCCTGGCCGCCTTTGATGCGCTGAGTGCAACACCGATCCGCAGCGTCGCTTGACCAGGATTCACGTGGCGTTAATCCCTGGCCGCTAAGACCAGTCCATGCGCTGCCTGATCGGCTTCTTCGGCCTGACACGCTCCTTGCCGCTCACCGCCGGAGCGATCGGCTGGGCCTTTCTGGATCCACTGCGCGCGGCCGGATTTGAGGTGCGAGCGGCCGGCCACTTCAACCTGCCGGAGACGATCAGCAACCGGCGCTCCGGGGAGGACGGCATCGTCCCCGATCGCGCCGAAGCCGCGTTGCTTGGGCTCGACGTGTCCTGGGTTGAACCGCAAACCGACGACGCAATCGCGACCGAGATGCAGGTGCTGCGTGGCTACACGGACAGCTACGGCGATGGCTACCGCAGCCTGGCCAACCTCTGTCACCAATTGCGTAGCCTGGACCGGCTTTGGTCGCTGTTGAGCCTCTTCGAACCCGCAGCAAACGATATCGTCCTGCTGCTGCGGCCGGACCTGCTGTATCTTGACCGGCTGGAACCGGCGCGTGACCTGGCGCCGCTGCTCGCCGGCAGAGCGGACTTGCTGGTGCCGGGCTGGCAATGCTGGGGCGGGTTGAATGACCGTTTCGCCTTCTGCTCTGCCCGCGCGGCGCGCCTCTATGCGACCCGGTTCCGCCTGCTGCGCGAGGCGTGCCGGGAGATGCGCGGCCTGCACGCGGAGCACTTCCTGCACTTCGTCGTGGCATGCCACGGGTTGCGCATCGGCCTGACCGGTCTGCGGGCGGTCCGGATCAGGGCGGACGGCCAGGTGGCGCGCAATGACCAACCCATGCTGATGCGCCGGAGTGCCGCAGCATGAGGGTCGATATCTTATGCCCGGCTGGCAGCATCAGTGGCGGACCGGAGGCGCTGCATCAATTCTGTGGCGCGTTGCGTGACCGGGGCGTCGATGCCGCAATGGTCTATTACGGAGGAACCGGCGTCAGCCGCGTGCCGCCGCAATATACCTACTGCCGCGCTGCTGTGCGGAACAAAGCCGCGGACGACCCCGAAACCGTGATCGTGGTGCCGGAGGTGGCAACCAGCCTGATCTGGCGCTTTCCTGCCGCTCGGAAGGTGATCTGGTGGCTCAGTGTCGATAACTACTTCAAGTGGCAACATCTGAACCCAGGGCCGTCGGTGCTGACTCCGCGGCAGGACGTGATGCATCTGTGCCAGTCGCACTACGCGTCGGAATTCCTGGTGCGGGCCGGCGCCAGTCCTGTGCTGATGGTCAGTGACTACCTGACGCCGGGCAGCTTTCCGCTCGGCGCGGCAGGCGGCCGCGTCCCGGCCATCGCCTATAACCCGCGCCGGTCGTCTGACATGCAGCAGCAACTGCTCGCCGCACCCGGCGGGCGAGCATGGGTGGCACTGGAAGGGTTGGACAAGCCTTCGCTGGCACAGCTGCTGCGTCAGGTCAGGCTATACGTCGATTTCGGGCAGCATCCGGGCCGGGACCGCCTGCCACGGGAGGCGGCAGCGTCGGGCGCGGTCATCATAACCGGGAGGCGCGGGGCAGCGGGCTTTGACAATGACCTCCCACTGCCGGTGCGCTTTCGCCTGGATGAGGGCGATCCAGGCTTCCAGCCTCGGGCACTGGCGTTGATCGACAGCCTGTTGGCGTCGGACACCCACTTCCTGCAGGCCTGGGAGGACCAGCGTTCATATCGCGCGTGGATCGACAGCAATGCGGCGGCCTTTGCCGCCGAGGTCGATGCCTTCTTGGCCGCCTTGGCGGAGGCGTCCTGCGCGCCGGCTTGATCTGGTCGTGCCCAGCCACAACATTCTGATCGGCAAAGGGTAGCCACCTGGCCTCGGCCACTGGGGTTGAATGGTTCGGCTCGCGCAAGCGTGCTACGAAAGGACGTGACCCGCGCAACGCGCGCCGAGGCCGTCTCGTTGTAGGTCAATCTGTCGATAGGAGCATCCCCATGGCCTTCTCAAGCGATGCACGTGGCAAGGCGGACGACGCGCAGGCGCAGATTGAGCGGCTGCGGGAGCAGGTTGAGGCGCTGATGAAGGATCGCGTCACACCGGCTGTCGCCGATTTCGCCGGACGTGCCGAGTCCGCATATGGCACGGCGCGCGGCGCTGTGCAGCAGCAGGCGGACATGGTATCCGGCCGCGTGCGCCAACAGCCACTGATGGCGATCATAATCGCTGCGGCTGTCGGTTGGGTCGTTGGCAGAGCGATGCGCTGATCGATGCGGCCCGTACGTCTGGCACGAATCGCCGCGGACGCTGAAGTCGTCCGTTGGCGAGCCTTTGCATCCCGCACGGCGATGCGCATCGTCTATGCGGTGGTAGCGGCCGTGTTCCTCCTTGGTGTGCTGGCAACCGCGCATGTTGCGGCGTGGTACGCGCTGCGCATTGATGCCGGCCTCGCGTTCTACTGGACTGCGCTCATCGTGGCCGGTTTCGACCTCATCGTCGCCGTTATCCTGCTGATGATGGCCCGAAGCTCCGCGCCCAGCCGGGTAGAGCGGGAGGCGCTTGAAGTGCGGCAGCGCGCGATCGCTGGCCTGAGTTCGACCTTGAGCATTGCGCAGCTTGCCTTTCCGGTGATCCGGATCGCGACGACAGCGCGGCGGCGTAGCCGGCGGGTGTGAGGCGGCACTGAAAGGATTAAACGGTCGTGGCCGGTCGCGTACCGGCCACGACAATTTCGTGGAAACGCCACGCTGTGCGAAGCGGCGGTGTTGCAGTGCTACGGCGTAAGTCTGTTACGGTGATGGGCAGAGACGACGTCTCTGCCCTGTATGGGAGCACCGCCTACACGGAAAAATACTTCGCGCGCGGATTGATCACCACGATTGCACTGGTCGATTGCTCGGGGTGCAATTGGAATTCGTCGGACAGCGATATGCCGATGCGCTCAGCGCCCAGCAGCGACAGGATGGGCGCCTGGTCCTCTAGCCGCGGGCAGGCGGGGTAGCCGAACGAGTAGCGGCTGCCGCGGTAGCCCTGCGCCAGCATCTTTTCCATGTCGCGGTCGTCCTCGGCGGCGAAGCCAAGTTCCGCCCTGATCCGCTTGTGTACGTATTCCGCCATTGCCTCGGCCATCTCAACCGACAGGCCATGCAGATACAGGTAGTCCTGGTAGCGGTTTTCCTCGAACCAGATCCGAGCGGTGTCTGACGCTCTCTGCCCGACGGTTACCACCTGTAATCCGATTACGTCTCGCTCCGCGTCATCGACGTCGCGAAAGAAGTCGGCGATGCATTCACCGTCTTCCTTCGGCTGGCGCGGCAGGGTGAACCGTGCGACCTCGGTCTGGCCGTCCGGGTCGAAAACGATCAGGTCGTTGCCCTGGCCGGCGGCCTTCCAGTAGCCGTAGGCCGCCTGCGGCTTCAGGATGTCGTCCTGTTCGCACAGCGTCAGCATGCGACGCATCACCGGGCGCAACTCCTGTTTGGCCCAGCCGAGGAAGTCCTCTAGCGAGCGGCCCTGCTTCCGGAACCCCCACTGGAACTGGTACAGGCTGCGCTCATTCAGGAACGGAACAATCGCCTTGGGTGCGGCCTCGATTACGCGCGCGCCCCAGAACGGCGGTTCCACTACCGGCACGTCGTGCGTGATCCGCCGACGGCGCGTCTGCACGGCGCCAACATCAACCGGCTGGAACGCGCGCGCATCAGCCTGTCCGAGCGTGCGGGAGGTGTTGCGGGCTTTGCCCACCCGCTTAGCCTGGATCGCCGCGAGATAGTCATCGAAGCCGTTGCCGGTGACGCGATCCATCAAATGCAGCCCGTCGAACGCATCGCGCGCATAGGCGACGCGGCCGCAGGCATAGGACCTGACGCAGTCATCCTCGACATAGGTGCGGGTCAGCGCGGCGCCCCCCAGCAGCACGGGGATCTCGAGACCCTGGCGCGTCATTTCCTCCAGGTTCTCGCGCATCACCACGGTGGATTTCACCAGCAGCCCCGACATGCCGATGGCGTGCGCGCGGTGTTCCTGCGCGGCATGCAGCATGTCCTGCAGCGGCACCTTGATGCCCAGGTTGACGACGCGATAGCCGTTGTTGGTCAGGATGATATCCACAAGGTTCTTGCCGATGTCGTGCACGTCGCCCTTCACCGTGGCCAGCACGATGGTGCCTTTCTCCTGACCCTCGACACGCTCCATATGTGGTTCCAGGTAGGCAACGGCCGCCTTCATTGTCTCCGCGCTCTGCAGCACGAAGGGAAGCTGCATCTTGCCGGCGCCGAACAGGTCGCCCACCACCTTCATGCCGTCCAGCAGCACGTTGTTGATGATATCCAGCGGCGGCATAGCCTTCAGCGCCTCATCGAGGTCCTCGGTCAGGCCCTTGCGGTCGCCATCGACGATGCGGTCCTTCAGGCGGCCTTCGGGCGTTGCCGCGCGCTCCTTCTTCACCGCGTCCGACGCCTTACGGCCGGCAAACAGTTCCAGCAGGCGCTGCAGCGGGTCGTAGCCCTCACGGCGGCGGTCGAAGATCAGGTCCTCGCACACCTGCCGCTCCTCCTCCGCGATCAGGTGCATGGGCCGGATCTTCGACACATGAATGATGGCGCCGGTCATGCCGGCCCGCCGGGCATGGTCGAGGAACACGCTGTTCAGCACCGCGCGTGCAGCCGGATTGAGGCCGAAGCTGATGTTGGACAGGCCGAGGATGATCTGGATGTCGGGAAATTCCTCGCTGATCGCCTTGATTCCCTCCAGCGTCCACTGGCCCAGCTTACGGTCGTCCTCGTTGCCGGTGGCGATAGTGAAGGTCAGGGGATCGATCATCAGGTCGGACTGCGCCAGACCATGCTTGTTGCAGGCGAAATCAACCAGGCGGCGAGCGATGCGTAGCTTGTCCTCGGCGGTCTTCGCCATGCCGACTTCGTCAATGGTCAGCGCGATGACCGCGGCGCCGAACTGCTTCGCCAGTTTCAGCCGGTCCTCGGCGTGCTTTTCGCCGTCCTCGAAGTTGATCGAGTTGATGATCGCCTTGCCGCCGTGCAGCTTCAGCGCCGCCGTGATCACGGGGGTTTCCGTGCTGTCGATCACCAGCGGGCTGTTCACCGAGGCGGTGAAGCGGCGCACCACCTCGTTCATCTCGGACTGTTCGTCGCGCCCGACAAACGCGGTGCAGATGTCCAGCGCGTGCGAGCCTTCGCCGACCTGTTCGCGGCCCATGGCGACGCAGCCGTCCCAATCCTGAATCTCCTGCAGCTCGCGCCATTTCTTTGAGCCGTTGGCGTTGCATCGCTCACCGATGGCAAAGATCGCGTTCTCCTGCCGCAACGGCACCGCCTGGTAAAGGCTGGCGACCGACGGAATCCACACCGGCTTGCGGAGGACCGGCGCCGGACGGAACTTGCCGCCGTCGCGCCGGCGCAGCATGGCGTCCAGCGCCTCGATATGGGGAATGGACGTACCGCAGCAGCCGCCGATCAGGTTCACGCCGTCCTGCTCGACGAAGCGTTCCAGCCACGACGCGAGATCCGCGGCGCCCAGCGGGTAGTGCGTCTTGCCGTCGACCAGTTCCGGCAGGCCGGCATTCGGCTGCACCGAAATCAGGCCGGGCCAGTTGGCCGACAGCCACGCCACGTGCTCCGCCATCTCCTGCGGGCCGGTGGCGCAGTTCAGCCCCATCAGGGGCACGTCCAGCGCCCGCACCACGGCGGCGGCGGCATTGATGTCCGGCCCGACCAGCAGCGTGCCGGT
>JAFEFW010000139.1 GCA_018240405.1 Pseudomonadota bacterium | reverse complement strand
GGCAAGGTTACTGACGCTACACGCCTGACATGTGATCCCCGCGCTTTGAGGCGCCCTATTAACGATTCATGGCATGAATTGTGCTTAGTGGTTCCCGTCCGCTCTCACCACAAGGAACTTCGCCTTCCCCACGCTTCAACCTGCACCGTCCTATGCCGCGTTGTCTGCTCAGACGCGCGGAACTCTTGCCCTGGCCGCGATCACCCCCGGGCGTGTCGTTGCAGCGCTGCTGGTGCTGTGCGCCATCAAGGGGCTGTGGCTGACCACCGGCGTCGTGGTACCGCCTGACCCCGACACCGTACGCGACCTCGGCTTCATCCAGGCGGTACGCGACGGCAACTGGTTCGGCGATCCGGCGACCGAGGGCGCATGGCGCTGGTACCCGCCGCTGCTGCACAACCTCGCCGCATTGCTGACCGCCGCGCTGCCGTTGACGCTGTACGACGCCTGGTTGCATGCCGGCGCGCTACTAAACCTGCTGACGCCGGCCAGTTTCTATTGGATGAACTGTCGGCTGGTCGGGCGCTGGCCGGCCGCGGCGGCGACAGTGCTGCTGGTCCTCGCATTCGGCGCCGCGCTGCCTGGCGATGCCACCGCCGGATATACGCCGTGGACACTGACGCCCGCGCTGGCATGGCCGCTGTTCTTCGTTTCAGTGCGGCTCATCGCCGGCGCGGCAGAGCGGCTGCGGCCGGCGGGGACGGTCGTCGCCGGCTCTGCCGTCGGCCTGCTGTTCCTGGCGCACACGGTGCCGTCGGTGCTGCTGGCCGGACTTCTGACCGCCGCTGTCGTCACGCTGCACGGCGTGACCCGGCGGTCGGCGCTGTGGCTGGTGGGGGCCGGCGGCATTGCCCTGCTGTGGACGACGCCGTTCCTGCTGCCGCTGCTGCTGGCGTATCGCCTGCACATCGTGCATCCCGATCCCGGCGCCTGGGTGCATCCGGTGCTCAGCGACAGGCTGACGCTGCTGCCCACTGCGCTCGGCCTGTTCCTGCTGGCCTGGTTGGTGCGGCAGCGCGCATGGGCACACCTGCCGCGCAGTACCGTTGGCATCCTCGGCGCCTGGATTGCACTCTGCGGCATGTTTCTGGTCCGGCACTACGCCTGTAGCGACAACCGCGACGGGGTATGCGGCGTGTTCGTCGTCGCGGCACACCACTACCTCGTCTACCTGCAGGCGGCCTGGGCGACGGTGGCCGGCCTCGCCCTGGCGCTGCTGTGGCGGCGCGGGGAGCCCGCCCATTGGGTGCGCTCCGCCGCCGCGGTGCTGGTGGTGGCGCTGATCGCGTTTTTTGCCGACGCCGAGGACCTGGCATATCGCCGCCTGGGGCAAGGGCCGGCGGAGCGGGTACTGGACCGCGCCGCCTATGAGTGGATCCTGGCGCGGACCGAACCCGGCGCGCTGTTCGTAACCGAGTTGCCGTCCAATCCCGCGGATATGGGTCCGGGCGCTGCCGCGGTCATCGCCGCCGGACGGCGGCTGGTGGCGCCGCCGGGGCTGCACAGCAATCCGTACCTGCCCTGGACGTCACGCAATGAACAGCGCTTGGCCTTGCTGAAGCCGGGAGCAGATTTGTGTCCACTTCTGCGCGAGGCCGGCGAAGACGGCGCCTTTTTCCTGCTGCCGCACGGGCGGACAGTGGCGGCCGCACCAGTGTTCGACACTGCTGTCCACACGATCTACCGCGTGCCGGAGCGTTCTTGCCGGCGACCGCCGTAGCATTGTGTTCCTCCGTGGGAAGCTTTGTGTGCTCCGGGTCGGCTTGATGTGCCGCGACCGGCCGTGAGCATACGGCAGGACACGGCGATCAAGGCGACACGAAGCGCACAAGGTTACCCAGGAAGTGGCACAAAGAATCCCTGATCAGGCGAAGGCGGCGAACACTTCCTCCACAGCCTTCATCTGGTTACCGGCCGCCGAGGACGGCACGATGATCAGGTCCTTGACGCCCGCCGCGCGCCAGGCCTCGACGCCCTCGCGTACCTTGGCGGCAGGGCCGAACAGCGTGTGATCAGCCAGCCACCGATCGGAATAGTAGTTCGGAATATCCGCCTGCCGGCCCTCGGCGATTGCTTTCTCGATCGCCTCCATCTCCTCGACGTAGCCGGCTTCCTTCCAGTAGTTGCGGTAGTTCGGCAGCATCCCGTAGCTGGTCAGCGTGCGGCGGTTCACCGCCTTCGCCGCCTCGACGTCGTCGCTGATGCAGGTCGGGATCATGTTGCCAATAAAGAACGACGGATCATTGCGCTTCGCCGCCGGCAGGGCATCGAGCGATGCGCCCATGTGCGACAGCGAGGCATTGGCAAACACCACGCCCTCGGCGATTTCGCCAGCCAGCGCCACCATCTTCCGGCGCAGCGCGGCGATGATAATCGGCGGCAGGTCGCCCAGCCCCTCCTGCGCGCGGAATCGTTCCACGAACGAACGCGTATCGCCGAGCGGCTTGCCGGGGGTGACGCCCATGCGGACATGGGACGGACCGTGGGCGACGCCGATGCCCAGGCGGAAGCGTCCACCGGACACCTCATGCATCACCGCCGCGCTTTGCGCGAAATCCGTCACGGTGCGCTGGTAGATTGGCGCGATGGCGGTGCCAAACTGGATCGTCCTGGTGTTCCAGGACAGCGCCTCGCACAGCGACATGTTGCCGAACGGGCTGGGCGAGAAGATGCCGGGGAAGCCACGCCGCTCCACCTCCTGCGCGAGTTCAATGGTGCGCCGGCGCCGTCCGGGCACGGCGATCAGGCAGAGATGGGGCAGGGTCTGGGCCATTGGGACGTTTCCTTGCGATGATTGGCCGGCAGGCTATCGCGGCACGACGGCGTTGCCCAGGCGGTGGGGGGTTCAGACGGCGGAGGGTCAATCCGCTCGTTGCAGCGGCCGAGCGAAGCTCAGTTCGTGGCCGTCGGGATCGGTGATGTGGAAGAACCGCTCACCCCACGGCGCATCGCGCGGCTCGGTCAGCGGGCGCTCGCCGGCGGCAACGGCACAGGCGTGGATGGCGTCGACGTCGGTGACCCAAAAGATCACACGGCCCCACCAGGACCAGGTCTTCTCGGCTGGCTGCGCCGTCAGGTTCACGTAGCAGGCCCCGCCACGCAGGCTGGTGAAGCTTTCGGTCTCGCCGCCATACGTCACCTCGAAGCCGAGCATGGTGTAGAACCGCACGGCCCGGCCCATATCGTGCGTTGCCAGGGTGATCGCACTGATGCTCTCGATCATCGGGTCATCTTCGTTTCCGGCGGACGCGACGGCGGCCGCATGTGGGAGGACACATCATGGCAGAGATGCTCGTGGAGAAAAGTTGCACACCCTGTCGCGGCGGGATACCGCCGCTGACGTCGGACGAGGCGGAGGCGCTTCGCGCTCAGGCGCCGGAGTGGGCTCTGCGCGACGAAGCGACGCGAATCGAACGCACGTATCGGTTCCGCAATTTCCGCGAAGCGGCGGCGTTCGTGCAGCAGGCGGCGGAATTGGCCGAGTCGGAGGCGCATCATCCGGACATCAGCTTCGGCTGGGGCTATGCGACGGTTTCCTTGCGGACCAAGAAGATCAAGGGCCTGCACGAGAACGATTTCATCATGGCCGCGAAGCTGGACCGGCTGGCCGCGGCGGCGGTGTGACGGTGCTTTGGGACCAGCCGGCCGTTCTGTTCACGGCTCGGCGGGACAAGAGCAAAGAGCCCTGCCCGCCTTGACGGTACCGGTCCGTTGTCCGGCTTGGCGACGCCTTGTAGGTTGGACGCATGGCGCTCAAACGGATGGACAACGTCGGCATTGTCGTCGACGACCTCGAAGCAACGATCGCCTTCTTTCGCGAGCTCGGCCTCGAGCTCGAAGGGCGGACCACGATCGAAGGAGAGTGGGCTGGACGTGTCACCGGGCTGAGCAACCAGCGCGTCGAGATTGCCATGATGCGTACGCCGGACGGAAATAGCCGGCTCGAGCTCTCCCGCTTCCTGGCGCCGCCTGTCATTGCGGATCACCGCAACGCTCCGGTGAACGCACTGGGCTATCTGCGCGTCATGTTTGCCGTGGACGACGTCGACGAGACGCTTGAACGGCTTTGCAAGCACGGCGCGCAACTCGTTGGCGAAGTCGTGCAGTACAGAGACGCGTACCGCCTCTGCTACATCCGCGGGCCTGAAGGAGTCCTCATCGGCCTCGCCCAGGAACTCGGCTGAACGCGCAACGAAAGAGCGTGACGAAGGGCGGCCGAATGCCGGCACTCGCCTCAGCAAGAGGCCCCGCGCCTCCGGATCGAGGCATAGCGTCGCCTCCGGCTGTCGGCCGCCGCGGCAGCGGAACACATGTTCGGCCAGCCACCGCGTGCATCCGATTGCCAATCAGCGCAGTCCCGCCCTGTCGCTCTTCCTTGACACTGCCCCCACCCACCGCTACGCCCCCGCGCCAATTGATCGAACCGTAACGCGTCAGTCCCGAAAGACTCCTCATTCATGCCGGTGCATGCGTTCATCTTCCCAGGTCAGGGCAGCCAGGCCGTTGGCATGGGCCGCGACCTCGCCGCCGCCTTCGCCGCCGCGCGCGAGGTGTTCGAGGAGGTGGACGAGACCCTGAAGCAGAAGCTCTCCCGACTGATGTTCGAGGGCCCGGCCGAGGAACTGACGCTGACCGAGAACACCCAGCCAGCGCTGATGGCACATTCCCTGGCAGTGCTACGCGTGCTGGAGAAGGAGGGCGGCTTCACCTTGCAGCAGAAGGCGCTCGTCGTCGCCGGCCACTCCCTGGGCGAATATTCGGCCCTGGCCGCCGCCGGCGCGTTCGACGTCGCCACCGCCGCGCGCCTGCTGAAGCTGCGGGGCCAGGCCATGCAAAAGGCCACGCCCGCCGGGCTCGGCGCCATGGCCGCCCTGCTCGGCGCAGAGATGGAACTGGCGCAGGAGATCTGCGCCGAGGCGGCTACCGTTCCCGAGACAACACAGAAGGAAGTGGTCGAGCCGGCCAACGACAATGGCGGCGGCCAGGTTGTCATCTCCGGCCACCGCACCGCGATCGAGCGCGCGGTGGAGATCGCCAAGGCCAAGGGCGTGAAGCGCGCCATGCTGCTGCCGGTCTCCGCGCCGTTCCATTGCGCGCTGATGGCGCCCGCCGCCGACGCAATGGGCGAGGCACTGGAAAAGAACCCGCCGCGCGTCCCGGTCGTTCCGGTGGTTGCCAACGTCTCGGCAAAGCGCGAGTCGGACCCGGACCGCATCCGGGACCTGTTGGTGCAGCAGGTCACCGCCACGGTTCGCTGGCGGGAATGCGCCGCCGCCATGGCTGGCTATGGCGTGGACAGCTTTGTCGAACTCGGCTCCGGCAAGGTATTGACCGGCTTGATCAAGCGGATTGCGCCGGACGCGACCGGCATGGCTGCCGGCACGCCGACGGACATAGAGGCGGTGCTGAAGGCACTGTAATATCGCGGCGCGTGTGCCGGCCCCGGCCCCGCGCCAGGACGGGAAGGAACCCGCAATGTTCAGACTGGACGGCAAGGCGGCGCTGGTCACCGGCGCTTCGGGTGGCATCGGCGCCGCTATTGCACGGGCCTTGCACGCCCAGGGCGCTACGGTCGTGCTTTCTGGCACCCGCCAGGACGCGCTGGACGCCCTGGCCGGCGATCTCAAGGAACGCGCGCATGTCTGCCCAGCGGACCTGCGCAACGCCGCAGAACCCGAGGCGCTGATCGAAGCCGCGGAGAAAGCTGCCGGTCCGCTGCACATTCTGGTCAACAACGCCGGCATGACGCGGGACATGCTGGCGCTTCGCATGTCGGACCTGGATTGGCAGGCAGTGCTGGACGTTGATCTCTCGGCCCCGTTCCGGCTGTGCCGGGCCGTGCTGATGGGCATGGTCCGCCGCCGCGCGGGGCGGATCATCAACATCTCCTCCATCGTCGGTTCCACCGGCAATGCCGGGCAAGCCAATTATGCGGCCGCCAAGGCGGGTTTGGAGGGCATGAGCAAGGCCCTGGCGCAGGAAGTCGCCTCGCGTGGCGTCACCGTCAATGTCGTCGCGCCGGGCTTCGTCGCCACCGCAATGACCGACAAGCTGAACGACGCGCAGAAGGGTAAGCTGACGGAAAACATCCCGCTGAAGCGGATCGGGCAGCCCGAGGACATTGCCGGCGCGGTATGCTACCTGGCTTCGGACGAGGCCGGGTGGGTCACCGGTGCAACACTGCATGTGAATGGCGGGATGGCGATGCTGTGAGCATCAGGCTATCAACCGCTGGCCTTTCCCGTAGCGTTGAAACCATGCTAAGCGCCGCGCTTCCAAGACGGACCGCTTCACGCACCGGGATACCTTAGCCGGCGGTTGGAGATGAGCCGGGCGATTCGGAAACAGGCACAACAAATTCAGGATACGGAGTAGCGGAGCCGATGAGCGAGGTTGCTGAGAAGATCAAGCAGATCGTCGTGGAACACCTGGGCGTCGAAGAGTCCAAGGTGACCCCGGAAGCGTCCTTCATTGACGATCTGGGCGCGGACAGCCTGGACACTGTCGAACTGGTGATGGCGTTCGAGGAAGCCTTCAACGTTGAAATCCCGGAAGACGCGGCCGAGAAGATCGCTACCGTGAAGGATGCGATCGACTATATCGAGAAGCAGGGCAAGTAAGGCCTGCGGTAACGCAGCGCGAAAGGGTCGGCTGGGATGAGGCGTGTGGTCGTGACAGGCATGGGCATTGCCTGTCCATTGGGTGTTGGCGTCGAGCACGTCTGGCGTCGGCTGATCAACGGCGAGTCGGGAATCGGACAGATCACCCGCTTCGATCCCAAGGACCTCCCCTGCAGGATTGCTGGTGAGGTACCGGCCGGCTCACGCGAGTCTGGCGGGCTGGACGTCGCCGAATGGATCCCGGTCAAGGACCAGAAGAAGATGGATCGCTTCATCCATCTGGCACTGGTGGCCGCCTCCCTGGCGGTCGAGGATTCCGGCTGGCAGCCGGAAACCGAGGATGATCGCTGCGCCACGGGCGTGATGATCGGGTCCGGCATCGGCGGGCTCGAGTCGATCTACGACGCTTCGATCCTGGTCTCTTCGGGCAAGGCGCGGCGCCTGTCGCCGTTCTTCATTCCCTCGGCGCTGACCAATCTCGCTTCGGGCCAACTCTCGATCAAGTATGGCTTCAAGGGTCCGAACCATTCGGCCGTGACCGCCTGCGCCACTGGCGTGCACGCGGTAGGCGACGCTGCCCGCCTCATCATGCTTGGCGACGCCGACGTCATGGTCGCCGGCGGCTCGGAAGCGGCGGTCTGCGACCTGGGTATCGCCGGCTTCTGCGCATCCCGCGCGCTGTCCACGTCCTTCAACAATAATCCGGCCGCGGCGTCCCGGCCGTGGGACAAGGACCGGGATGGCTTCGTGATGGGCGAAGGCTCCGGCGTCGTCGTGCTTGAAGAATATGAGCACGCCCTGAAGCGCGGTGCGAAGATCTACGCTGAAGTGGCCGGATACGGCATGTCCGGTGACGCCTATCACATCACCGCCCCGGCGGAAGGTCATGACGGCGCCTTCCGCTCGATGAAGGCGGCGCTGCGCAACGGCGGCCTGACCGTGGCGGACATCCAGTACGTCAACGCACACGGCACGTCCACGCCGTTAGGCGATGACCTGGAGTTGGAAGCAGTCGAGCGCCTGTTCGGCGATCATGCGCGCGGCCTGGCGATGTCGTCGACCAAGTCGGCGACCGGCCATTTGCTGGGTGCCGCCGGTGCGATCGAGGCAATCTTCTCGATCCTGGCGATCCGCGACCGCGTCGCCCCGCCGACGCTGAACCTGGACGAGCCGAGCCGGGAAAGCGTGATCGACCGGGTGGCGAAGCAGGCGCAGGAGCGACCGATCTCGGTCGCACTGTCGAACAGCTTCGGCTTCGGCGGCACCAACGCGTCCATCATCTTCAAGGCGCCGAACTGACCGCGGGCTTCGGCAGCTCGGTCGCGGCGCCTTCCGCCGGCCACCCTGGGAACACGGGTCGCGCTGCGACGGGGCACGGAGCGGAACGCCGGGATCGTCGTGACTGGCGCAGACCCGTAGGCGCTGCCGTAAAGGCGGGACGCAGCCATGTCTTTGACTTCATCGGCCGCAGTCGTCCCGGCTCTGACGAGACGGCGCAGGCTGCGAATCCTACAATGGCGCCTGCGCGGCTTGCCCGGGCCGTAGCCGGCCGCGGGACACCAATCCGCCGCCTCGGTATCTGAGGGTGGCATGAGGCGCTGGACCATCATCCTCGGCATCCTGCTGCTGCTGTTAGCCGGGGGTACGTACGGCGCGACGGTCTGGTGGCAGGCCGCTCTGACCGGGCCGGGTCCCCTACCCGCCTCCAAGGCAGTGGTGGTGCCGCGCGGCAGCACGGAAACCCTGGCGCAGGCCCTGGTGGATGAGGGCGTTATCGACCGTCCGCTGGTGTTCCAGGCAGCGGCCTGGCTGAGCCAAGACCCGCGCCCGCTTCGTGCGGCAGAATTTGCCTTCCCGGCGCATGTGTCGCTGGAACAGGTGCTGACGATCCTGCGCAGCGCAAAGCCGCTGGAGCACCGGGTGACGATCGCCGAAGGTCTGACCATGCAGCAGATCCGCGCCGTGCTGACCAAGGCCGAGGCGCTGAGTGGCCCGGTACCAACCTTCCCCGAAGGATCCGTTTTGCCGGAAACCTACGCCTATGAACGCGGCACCGCGCCGGCGAGCGTCATCGCCCGCGCACGGGTCGCCATGGAGAAGACGCTGGCAGCCGCCTGGGCAAACCGAGCGGCCAATTTGCCTTTCGGCAGTGTGCGCGAGGCACTGGTCCTGGCCAGCATCATTGAGCGGGAGACGGCAAAGCCGGCAGAACGTCCGCACGTCGCGGCGGTGTATCTGAACCGCCTGCGCATTGGCATGAAGCTGCAGGCGGATCCGACCGTCGTCTACGCCGCGAGCGGCGGCCTTGGTGTGCTGGACCACGGCCTGACCAAGGCCGAACTGGCGAAGGACGATCCGTACAACACCTATCGCTATGCAGGCCTGCCGCC
>JAFEFW010000138.1 GCA_018240405.1 Pseudomonadota bacterium | reverse complement strand
GCCATCGACGTCGTGCCGGTGGTCCGGCGGCCGGACAAATGGGCTAGCGCTGGCCTCGGTCCGACGGCAAGGCCAGCGGATCTGCGGCAACCGGACGCGCTGAAGCAAGCGCTGGCGGACGCGACGCATATTGTCTCCTGCGCCCATGCCCGCCACACGCCGGCCATCCTCGCCGCCGCGCCGCAAGCGGCGACACTGGTGCTGCTGGGCAGTACGCGGAAATTCACCCGCTGGCCGGACGACCACGGCAATGGCGTGCTGGCCGGCGAAGCCGCGCTGCTGCAATCCGGCCGACACGGCGTGATGCTGCACCCGACGATGATCTATGGCGCACAGGGCGAGAACAATGTGCAGCGCCTCGCCGCCCTGCTCCGCCGCTTGCCGGTTATGCCGCTGCCGGGCGGCGGCCGATTCCTTGTGCAACCGATCCATCAGAGCGACGTCACGCGCTGCATTCGTGCCGCGTTGGCGCGGAACTGGGACGGCGCCTCCAGCGTGGTGATCGCGGGGCCGGAGCCGATCCGCTACGCCGACTTTGTTCGCGCCGTTGCCGCGGCGGCCGGGTTGCGACGGCCGCTTATCATTCCGTTTCCACTGGAACTGCTGCTGGCGGCGGCGAAGCTGACACGTCACGTCCGGGCGCTGCCGCC
The DNA here is from genome assembly GCA_018240405.1 of Pseudomonadota bacterium. Lineage (GTDB taxonomy): Bacteria > Pseudomonadota > Alphaproteobacteria > Acetobacterales > Acetobacteraceae > Rhodopila. The sequence goes on along the minus strand of JAFEFW010000138.1, from coordinate 8,435 downwards.
GGTAACGGCCGACGAAATCCGGCGTTTGACCGAGGACAAGGCCTTTTCCACCGGTCCGATGCAAACGCTGCTTCGGGTGACGCCGATTTCCTTGCAGGAAGGTCTTGCACACACATTCTCTGAAGGCGTTCAATCGTCTCAGCAATCGGACAACTGACCCATGCCTGTGATCAACCGGATCGCCGCTTTCCATGACGACATGACCGCATGGCGGCGTGATCTGCATGAGCACCCCGAGTTATCGATGCAGGAGAGCCGAACCGCCGCGACGGTGCACGAGAAGCTTGCCGCGTTCGGCGTGGATGAAATCATCACCGGACTCGCCACGCATGGCGTGATCGGCGTGATCAAGGCCGGCACCTCCGACAGGGCCATCGGACTGCGCGCCGACATGGATGCGCTGCCGATGCAGGAGGAAAGCGGGCTGCCCTATGCCAGCAAGAATCCGGGCGTCATGCACGCGTGCGGCCACGACGGTCATACCGCCATGCTGCTGGGCGCCGCCAAATATCTGGCTGAGACGCGCAACTTCGATGGCACGGTCTACCTGATCTTCCAGCCGGCCGAGGAGTTTGAAGCCGGCGCGCAGAAGATGGTGGTCGATGGCCTGTTCCAGCGCTGCCCGATGGACAAGGTCTACGGCCTGCACAACTGGCCGCAGATGAAGGCTGGCACGTTCCTGTGGCGCACCGGTCCGGTCATGGCGGCTGTTGGCTTCTTCGACATCACCATCACCGGCCGGGGCAGCCATGGCGCGCTGCCACATCAAGGTGTCGATCCCGTCGTCGTTTCGGCGCAGATCATCACCGCGCTGCAGACGCTGATCTCCCGCAGCATGGAGCCGATCCAGGGTGGCGTCATTTCTATCGGCAGCATTCACGGCGGCGAGGCCCCCAACATCATTCCGGAACGGATCGTCATGAAGGGCACCGCCCGGTGGTACAAGCCGGAAGTCGGTGACCTGATCGAAAACGGCATGCGGCGGATCATCAACGGCATCGCCGAGACGTTCGGAGCGAGGGCGGAACTGAATTTCCTCCGGCATTGCCCGGCGACGGTGAACGATCCGGAGGCGACGGAGCTTGCGACACAGGCCGCGGCCGCTGTAGCCGGCACTGATGGATTACGGGAAATGCCCGCGCCGACGATGGGCGGTGAGGATTTTGCCTATATGCTGAATGCCAAGCAGGGCGCCTACCTGATGCTCGGTGGTGGCCGCGGGCCGGACGAGCCGCTGCTGCACCATCCGAAATACGACTTCAATGACGAAATCCTCCCGGTCGGTGCCTCGTGGTGGGCGACGCTGGTGGAGCAGCAATTGGCAAAAGCCTGAATCACGGCGGGCTTCCCAGCCCAGCGAACTTGCCGCCCCGGCCGGATCGCGTTACCCGCTTGCCCAAGCGACAGAGGGGAACGGGCCATGGCCGATACCGACTATCAGCTTGATATCCTGGTACAGGGCTACCCCGGTAAATCCGTATGCCATGGCGGCCTCGGCTGGAGCACCATTGTCCTGTTGCGTGGCCATGGCCGGATTGCGCTGGTGGACTGTGGGACGTTCAGCCACCGCGCCAACCTGATCAACGGGCTGAAGCGGCATGGGCTAACGCCGGCCGATGTGACCGATGTGGTCCTGACGCATGCGCATCATGACCACTCCATCAACTGGGTGCTGTTCCCGCAGGCCTCGATCTGGATTGGCGGCGCCGAACTCGATTGGTCGGTGAAGGAGCCTTGGGGTAGCACGCCCGTTCCGGAATTGTATGTGCGGGAACTGGCCAGTTCAAAGCAGCTTCGCCGCGTGCGGCAGGGCGAAACGCTGATCCCCGGTATGGCCTGCTTCGACGCGCCGGGACACACGCCGGGACATCTGATCTTCTATCTCGAAGGACGCGAGCGCGACGTGCTGTTCACAGGTGACGCCGCGAAGAACCGGGTGGAACTACTGACGCGTACCGCTGACATGACCTACGACGCCTCGGTCACTGCGCGTTCGATCGAAACGATGTGGACGCTGTGGCGCCAGCGCCCCGGCACGCTGCTGGTGCCGGGCCACGACCTGCCGATGCTGCTACAAGACGGGCAGCCGCAATTCGTCGGCAAGCGGCAGGCGGCGATCGAGTCCTGGTTCGATGACTCGCTGGAGCGGACGACACGTTTCGAACTGGTGCTGTAGCGGCGGCCATGCTCAGCGAGGCGCAGGCCAGGTTTCTCGCCGCCGCCCGTGTAGGACACTTGGCGACCGCTGACGCGGCCGGCGCGCCGCATCTGGTGCCAGTGTGCTTCTGCCTGCTGCAAGACTCGATCTATATCACGATCGACGAGAAGCCGAAGCGGACGGACCGGCCATTGAAGCGCCTGCGCAACATCCAGGTGAATCCGGCGGTGGCCCTGACCGTCGATCGCTGGGACGAAGACTGGTCACGGCTGGCCTGGGTCATGGTGCGCGGCCGAGCCGAGGTACTGGATGCCGGTGCCGAGCACGATGCGGCGCAGGCCGCGTTGCGCGGTCGCTATAAGCAGTACCGGTCCATGGATCTGGCGCCGCTGCCCGTCATTGCGATCCGCATTCACAGCGTGCTGTCGTGGGGATCATTGGCGGCGTAGCCACGCCGCCGCGCGAAAACCACGTCCACCGCGGTCGGCCGCTGGGGGCGACGGCAACCGCCAACCCCTGCGCGCCTTCGCCCTACCGTCCAATATAGTCCATGCGGCCGCCATCCACCGCCAGCAGTTGCGCGGTGATCCAGCCCGCATCCGGTGACGCGAAAAAGGCCACGGCATGCGCTATGTCCTCGGGGTCGCCGATCCGCCCCAACATGGCGCGTGCACCAAGGGCTTGGGCCTGTTCCCGCCAGGCGGCATCGTCGCGCGCGCCGCGCGCCATGTCGGTCGCAACATACCCTGGGGCCACAGCGTTGACGGTAATCCCATGTGGCCCAAGCTCGAGCGCAAACCGCAGCGACAGGATCTGCGCTTCCGCCTTGGTTGCCGCGTACATGGTGTTGCCGCCCAGTGCCGTGCCGATGGCGGCAATGGAGGTTACATTAACGATGCGGCCGTATTTGCGCCGCTTCATATCGGTCATCACCGCGCGGGTCGTGTGAATCATCCCGTTGGCGTTAACCTGCCGCATGCGGTCCAGGGTGTCCGGGTCATAGGATTCGACCGTTGCCTGATGCGACATACCGGCATTGTTCACCAGGATTGTGACCGGCCCGAACGCCGCCGCGACCTGGTCCACCATGTCCTCGACCGCTGCATCGTCGGAAACATCGGCCGGCACTGCGATCGCCCGGCCGCCATTGGCCTTGATGTCAGCCACCAGTGACTCCGCCGCGTCTGCCCGGCTGAGATAATTGACGCAAACCGCAGCGCCCTCCCGCGCCAGCCGCCGGGAAATCGCCCGCCCGATTCCGCGTGCACCCCCAGTCACCAGCGCCACCTGATCGCGCCACGTCGCCATTCACCCCTCCGTTTCCGCCACTGCTGTTCGCCTTGCGACACTGTAATGCAGGTCAAGCCAGATGTTCGGTCACAACCACCGGACGGAAGATGAACCCTTGCCGAGGGGAATTGACCCGGCTCTGCCTTTGCCGGCAGCATCCCGGCGATCAGGCATTCATCAGAGTATCTAAACGATGGCGGGTACGGCGCAGGCGCCGATGGGTGACGACGTTCCGCATCGTGGGATGATCACAGTCTGTGCGATCGGAGCGACACTGCTTCAGTCGCTCGACCAGACCATCGCCAATGTCGCCTTGCCGTATATGCAAGGGAATTTCTCGTCGAGCTACGACGAGATCACCTGGGTCCTGACCTCCTATATCGTCGCCGCCGCAATCCTGACGGCGCCGGTCAGCTGGATGGCGGAGCGGTTCGGCCGCAAGCCTCTCTATGTCGGCTGCATCATCGGCTTCACGATCGCCTCGATGCTGTGCGGCGCGGCGCAGTCGCTGACACAAATGGTTGTGTTCAGGCTGCTGCAGGGTGCCTTCAGCGCCGCGCTGGTGCCGTTGTCGCAGGCCACGCTGCTGGACATCTACCCGCCGGCCCGCCGCGGCTTTGCCATGGCAGTCTGGGGCATGGGCGTGATGATCGGGCCGATCATGGGACCGACCCTCGGCGGCTTCCTGACCGAGAACTACAACTGGCGCTGGGTCTTCTACATCAACCTGCCGTTCGGCGTGGCGGCGGCACTCGGGCTGATTGCCTTCATGCCGAAGACACTGGGGATGAACCGGCTTCGCTTCGACTGGTTCGGCTTTGCCATGCTGTCGTTTGGTGTCGTATCGCTGCAGCTATTGCTGGACCGCGGCCAGTTGCTGGACTGGTTCCACTCGACCGAGATCATCGTCGAAGCCGTGCTGGCCGGTCTGGGACTCTACCTGTTCTTTGTCCACATGCTATCGGCAAAGCAGCCGCTGATCCGGCCGGCGATCTTCCGCGACGTGAATTTTTCCTCCGGCCTCGCCTTGATGTTTGCGATGGGGACCTTGCTGGTCTCCAGCCTGGCGCTGATGACCCCGTGGCTGCAAACGCTCAGCGAGTATCCGGTGCAGACGGCCGGCATGATCATGGCGCCGCGCGGACTGGGGAATCTGGCCGCCATCATGTTCGCCGGACGCATGTCAACACGCATGGACCCCCGCGTGATCGTCGGCGCCGGGCTGGTGCTGATCTGCAGCTCGTTCTGGATGATGACCGGGTGGACCCCCGAGGTCTCCGAGTACACCATCATCATCACGATTATGATCCAGGGTGCCGGCATGGGGCTGGTCTTCACGCCCCTCCAGGTGCTGGCCTTCGCCACGCTGCCGGCGACGATGCGCACCGAGGGCGCTTCGCTGTTCAGCCTGGTCCGCAATATCGGCGCGGCCATCGGCGTCTCGGTCACATCCACGATGCTTGCCCGCAATACACAGGCCATGCACGAGATCATCGGCTCGTCCGTGACGCCGTTCAACCGGGCGCTGATGGCGATCGGGATCTACGATCCCAGCACGCAGCAGGGTGCCGCGATGCTGGACAAGGTCATCCATGAGCAGGCGCAGATCGTCGCCTATTCAAACGACTATATGATGCTGATCTACACCACGCTGCCGGCGCTGCTGTTGCTGTTGCTGATGCGCCGGCCCGGAGGACTTGTCCGGGTGAAGACGGAGCCGATGGAGTGACCGAGTGCGGTCAGAACCCGACCTTGCGTGCCAGGTGTTCCCGGTCCTTCACCCCTGCCGCCGGCGCATAGGGGCGTCCGGTGGTAAGGTCGATCACCTCCACCTGAAGATCCGCGTCAGATCGGATGAGATCCCGAGCACGGGCTTCGGCTTCTTCCGGTGTCTCGTATTGTTCGGCCGGGCGTCCGGCGGTGCGGAGTTCGTAAGGCATGACACGGAAACGTGCGGACGCGACGCCGGTTTCCCCCGCATGGCTAGGCACATCGCTAAGCAAGCAACCTCGGCGGCTACACAAAAGACGTATCGGCTTGTGAGTCGGCTACGGCGCGAGTAAGCGGGCGGGCCATGGCGACGGACACAACACGCGCGCAACCGCCGGCAGGATCGGCTGGACAGGGATCTGACCGGTTGGACTGGACGGTGGCTCGCCGTCTCGCAGGCGCCTGGCTGCGGGACCGGCATCAGTTCGCCGGTGCCAAACTGCCGCGCACCTGTCCGATCTGCGGCCATACCGGCATCATGATCGGTGTTGGCCACCCACCGCGCTGGGACTCGCGCTGCGCACGCTGCGGCAGCCGGGAGCGCCACCGCCTGCTATGGTTATGGGTTACGGAAGGCGGCGGCAATCGCCTGGCCGGCAAGCACATCCTGCACTTCGCGCCGGAGAAGGCGCTGCGCAAGGCGCTCGGCACCAACCCTGGCTACGAGACTGCCGACCTGCTGCAGCCGGGGGTTACCCACAAGGTCGACATCACCAGGCTGCCCATGGCGGATGGCATCTATGACGTCGTCATCGCCAACCACGTGCTGGAGCATATCGATGATGACCGGCAGGCGCTGCGCGAGTTGTTTCGCGTGCTTAAGCCGGGTGGCCAGGCTCTGCTGACCGTGCCGCTGAACCCGACCCGCGAGACAACCTACGAGGACCCCGCGATCAAGGACCCGGCCGCACGCAACGCGCATTTCAACGCGCCGGACCACCGGCGCTACTACGGCCTGGACTTCGCCGACCGCGTGAAGGCGGCCGGATTCACAGTCGAGACCTTCCGCGTGCCGCCGCCGCTCGAGGTGCGGTACGGCCTGCTGCCGATGGAGTGGCTGTATATTGCCACTCGTCCTGGCGACGCCGGCGCGCGGGCGGAATGACGGCACCGGGCGGCGCGTGGAGGCCGCTTCGGCCTCCGGTGCTGGTGGTGCAGCCCCTCCCGGGCATCGGCGACATGGTCTGGCATATCCCCCACCTGCGAGCGATTGCCGCCTTTGCCGGCGCGCCTGTCAGTGTCCTGACCAAGCCGCGCTCGCTAGCCGATCAATTGCTGCGGCATGAGCCATCGGTCGACCGGGTGCTGTGGGTCGACCGCAACCCGCGCGGCGGACGCGGCGCGCATGACGGGCCGCTCGGTTTTCTGCGGCTGGTACGCGAGCTGCGCGCCGGCCGCTTCGGCAGCGCGGTGTTCCTGCATCACAGCGAAAGCCTCGCCGCCGCAGCCTGGCTGGCGGGAATCCGCGATCGCCGCGGCTACGGGCGCGGCGTGCAGCGCTGGTTTCTGACCCACGGACCTTGGCTGCATCCCGAGGATGCCAAGCAGCGGCCACATGGCCGCGCGACCGGCTTCCTGCGCGCGGCCGGGCTGGACCCTGGCGCGGCCGAACCGGCATTGCACATCCCGGTCGCGACGCGCGTTGCGGCACGGCAGCGGCTGGGCATAGGAGACGCCCGGTTCGTTGCGATCGGCATCGGCAGCAGCGAAGACCTGCGGCGCTGGCCGAGTGACCGGTTTGCCGACCTCGCTTCCGCCCTGCTTGCCGCGGGCTGGCCTCACCTCGTCTTGCTCGGTGGTCCCGGCGATGGCGCCGCGGCCGAGGCCATCCAGGCGGGACGCGCCAAAGCCATCACTGCCGCATTGGGGTGGCCGATGGATGAGGTGGCCGGTCTGCTGGCAGAGGCCGATTTCTACGCCGGCAACGACACCGGCGTCATGAACATGGCGGCTGCCGCCGGGATCAGGGCCTACGCGATATTCGGCCGCACGCCTCCGGTCGAGCACGCGTCACAGATCGTGCCGATCGTCACGCCCGACATCGGCCATTACGACGGGGTGATGCGCGTGACGCCGGATCAGGTGCTGGAGGTCATCCGCGCTGACCGGCGTCATCTGGCCCCAGTCGAGGCGCCGGTCAGTACATGACGTCGCCGCCATTCGGCGACAGAGTGGCGCCGACATAGAAGCCGCCCTGCGGCCCCGCCAGGAGCAGGGCAGTGGCGGCGATCTCCTCCGGTTGCCCGAAGCGTCCGATGGGCAGCGCGTCGATGAAGGCCTGGCGATCCGCCGGCTCCATGGTCGCTGTCAGGTCGGTGACGATGGGACCGGGCGCGATGGCGTTGACGCGCACGCCTTTCGGAGCCGCCTCCCATGACAGGGCGCGGGTCAGGCCAATGATGCCGGCTTTGGCGGCGGAATAGGGCGCCGAGTTCACCGCGCCCTTCAGCGCCCGCTGCGAGGCAACGTTGATGATGCAGCCCTTGCCGCGGGCCAGCATCGCCGGGAATACCGCCTGCGCCATGAAGAACATGCCCTTCAAGTGCACGCCGATGATGCGGTCGAAATCTTCCTCGGTGTAGTCCGGGAACGGCTTGCGGATGTTCATGCCGGCATTGTTGAACAGGATGTCGATTGGGCCGAATTCCCGCGTCACCGCCTGCGCAAATGCCTTGCCGGCGGCGATATCGGCCACGTCGACAGAGCGGTGCATGGCGCGGCGGCCGAGCGCGCGGATTTCGGCCGCGGTCGTCTCGGCCTGGGTGTCGTCGTTGAGGTGGCAGAAGGCGATGTCGGCGCCCTCCTGCGCGAACAGCAGTGCCGTGGCCCTGCCGATACCGCGCGAGCCGCCGGTTATCAGTGCGATCTGACCTGCGAGTTGCATGTGTCTCCCCTGTGCATCTGTATGCCGCGATGGTGGCGCGAAACGGTGACTTTCCCAAGGGGCCGCGGTGCCCCGGGACGTGCCGCCGCCGCTGTTGCCATTGGGCGAAGGCTGCACCATGGTCCGCGCCATGCTGATCGCCCGCACCTTGCCCGACCTGCGCGCTGCCTGCGCGAAGCTGCGCCGTAGCGCCGATGCCCTGGCGCTCGTACCGACCATGGGGGCGCTGCATGCCGGTCACCGGGCTCTCGTACGCGCTGGCGTGCAGTCGGGAGCAGCGACGGCGGCGTCGATCTTCGTGAACCCGTTGCAGTTCGGGCCGAACGAAGATCT
>JAFEFW010000137.1 GCA_018240405.1 Pseudomonadota bacterium | reverse complement strand
CCGGCGCAGCACCGCCAGCGGGTCGTGCATCCGCTCCAGCGAGCCGTCGTAGACGATACAGTCGATCCGCCCGGTCAACTCATCCAATGGCATGGCGTCGCGGTCGACCGCCCCGGCAAGCACGCTGTCGAAATGCGGCTTGAGCGTGGGCAGGTCAGCATCGGCCGAAATCAGCGCGACCAGCCGCGCCCGTGGGTTGGCGCGGCGGTAGGCGGCGGCCAGGTCGCCGGTGGCGGGCGCAACAAGCAGCACGGTCTGCGCGGCAAGTGGAATGCGGCGCAGAAGTTCCGGATCGTGGGAATCGGGCATCGGCAGCAGCTTGTCCCGCACTATTGGAAGGCCTGCGAATGCTCAGCCGACAGGGTTGAGTTGGTATTCGGAAGTGTCCCGTTGATGCAAGCCTGTTGCACAAATTTTGCCGCGTGACCGGTGCGTAAGACCCTCCAGAGGTTGCCGCCGCAACACGTCAACAGCCTCGAGCATGCGTGTCTGGCAACGGTCGAGGGCTGTCCCATCGGAAAGTTGGGGCTCTATCGCCGCCGCACGTCGCAGCGCTTCGGCAGCGCGGTCCAGCAACCTGCCAGCCCCCAGCCGGGCGAGCTTCGGCCGGTAGCGATCGATCACCTGGCGTCCGCGGTGCAGGCGGCCGACGCGGCTGACGGACAGCAATTCCGCGGCCGAGGACGCCGGCAGAGGCTGGGGGCGGATCTGCAGTGCCAGGCTGGTTGTCCAGTCCCGCCACTTGGCGCGGTGGATCGGTGCGACGGGGCGCATGGGGATCCACGGCACCCTTAGCGCGTCGGCGACAATGGCGCCGTGCAGGGCTTCGCTGAGCAGTACGCGGCAGCGGCAGATGGCGGCGAGGATGGCTTCCGGCGGATCGCGTGGGTCGATCAGTATCAGGCCGGCTGCCGCGGCCGCCTGCGGCCACCGTCCGTGCTCGAGGCTCTCAAAATGCGGCATGAAGCCGATGTGTGCCGGCTGCAACGGCGGGCAGGGGTAGACCTGGGGCAGAAGCATCGCGGGATCGCCGAGTGCCACGCTCTCGGGCAAGGACAGGGCGGCGGCGGTGAGTCTGCCGCGCACCCAGTGGATGATCCATGTGCCGTCGAGCACCGGCTTGCGCTCATAGCCGGCATAGCCGGCGCCGGCGACGATCTTGAGCGGACCGGGCGGATGGCGTGCGTCGAGAATCGAGCCGATGCCGAGGAAACGGGCATCGGGACTATCATCGAAGAAACCCGGTAGCAGGCGCGGCCAAAGCAGCGCGTTCAGTTCATCGCCAAAATTGGAGACCGTTCCCTGCCAATGATGCAGGATCACGCGGCGGCCGGCAGGACGGGTCGAACGGTCACCGGCTCCCCGGAATGGCGGGCGAACGCGGCGCGAACAAATCCGGCGGCATAGGCCGCGCGCCACCGCGCCTCCAGCAGCAACGTCGAGTGCCGCGGAATGAGTGCCAGCGGACCGAACAGCAGCGCCACCGCCAGGCGCCGTGGCAGTTCCCGCCACACCGTCTCCGGACGCTGAAGCTGGCGGCGCGTCATCACCGTCGACATCCCTTGCCAGTATTGCCGCGCCAGCAGCCAGGCCGGGTTGAGACGGCGGGCCTGGATCTGGTGGTGCACGACGATGCGGGAGTCGTAGCGCACCGAATATCCGGCATCCTGCAGGCGCCACGCCAGCAGCACCTCTTCATCCGAGAGCAGGTTACCGCCGTAGCGGCCGCTGGTTGCCGTGAAGCCGCCGACGGCGAGCAGCGACAGCACGTGCACGACCATATTCGCCGCATACGGTTCCAGGTCAGGCGGAACGGCCGCCGTGCGGTACTCGCCTTGGCCTTCATACTCAATGATCGACAGCACGCCGCGCAGGGAGTGTGGCCACCAGGCGGGTAGCGGCGCCTCCCATTTCGGCAGGATGCGCCCGCCGATCACCGCCGGCAGCCGGCCAGGCTTGCCGATGGCGGCAAGAATCGATTCGATCCAGTCAGGCGCCGGAATAGCATCGTCGTCGATATAGGCGATGAACCGGGTGCGGGCAGCCCAGGCGCCGGCATTGCGCGCCAGGCTGACGCCCGGGCGGTCGAGGCGGATCAGCCGCGCGTCATGCTGCGCCGCCAGCGCCCGAAGTTCCGCAGCGGCGCCGGGCTCGGAACCGCTATCGATAATCAGCAGTGAATAGGTCTGGCGTGGCGCGGTCTGGCCGTCCAAACCGTCCAGGCAGTCACGCACGTAGCGCGGCCGGTTATGGGTGCAAATGCAGACGGTCAGGTCCATGGCCGGAGCCTAGGCGGCAAATGGTTGACGAGGGGTTAACTGCCCCGCGGCTGCGCGGCCAGTTGCCATCCGGCCTATATGGAATTCCTATACTGCCGGGTGCCGCGGCACATCGAACCTTTACACCATCAGGACTAGGTGTCGCGGGTGACAGGCGGATCCGCGTCCGCCCAGTGGTGGAGCTGTGACATGTTCGATATTGCCTATCTCGCAACCGGAGCGATTTTCCTGCTTGGCTGCGTCCTCTATGTTTACGCCTGCGACGTGCTGTAGGGCCGCGCCATGACCTTCGACTACATTCTCGGCGGCGTGGTCACCCTGTTCATTCTGGGTTACCTGGTTTTCGCCCTCATCCGGCCCGAGCGGTTTTGAGAATCTCTGTCCTGGGGCAATGCCATGACTCTGAACGGCTGGCTGCAGATCGGGCTATATTGCCTTCTGCTCATCCTGATCACCAGGCCGCTCGGCGGCTACATGACCCGGGTCTTCGCCGGGGAGAGAACGTTTCTTTCTGCGGTTCTGCAACCGGTCGAGCGTGCGCTGTACCGGCTTGCGGGCGTCGACGACAGGGATGAGCAGCACTGGGTCGGCTACGCGGTTGCCATGCTGGTGTTCTCCTTTGCTGGGTTTGTCAGCCTGTACGGCTTGCAGCGGCTGCAGGGGATGCTTCCGCTCAACCCCCAGGGGCTGGATGCGGTGCCGCCGAGCCTGGCGTTCAACACCTCGGTCAGCTTCGTCACCAACACGAACTGGCAGTCCTACGTGCCAGAAACGACCATGAGCTATCTGGTGCAGATGGCCGGTCTTACGGTGCACAACTTCGTCAGTGCCGCCACCGGCATAGCGCTCGCGCTGGCGTTGATCCGCGGGTTTTCGCGCCGGTCCGCCGCGACGGTCGGCAATTTCTGGGTCGATATGACTCGCTGTACGCTCTACGTGCTGCTGCCGGTCTGCATCGTGGTGACGCTGCTCATGGTCTGGCAGGGCGTGCCGCAGAACCTGAGCGCCTATACGGATGTCACCACGCTGGAAGGTACGCGGCAGACGATCGCCCAGGGTCCGGTCGCGTCGCAGGAAGCGATCAAGATGTTCGGCACCAATGGCGGCGGTTTCTTCAACGCCAACTCGGCGCATCCGTACGAGAACCCGACGGCGCTGACCAACCTGGTCCAGATGCTGCTGATCTTCGCCATCGGCGCCGCGCTGACCAACGTGTTCGGCCGCATGGTTGGTGACCAGCGGCAAGGCTGGGCGCTGTTCGCCGTCATGGCGCTGCTGTTCCTGGTTGCTGCGGCGGGTCTTTACGCCGCCGAGGCCGCCGGCAATCCGCTGCTGGCGTCGCTGCCCCTGGATCATGCCGCCGGCAACATGGAAGGCAAGGAGGTCCGTTTCGGCATCGCGCTGTCGTCGCTGTTTGCCACCATCACCACCGATGCGTCCTGCGGCGCCGTGAATACGATGCATGACAGCCTCATGCCGCTGGGCGGCATGATTACCATGATTAACATCATGCTGGGCGAAATCATCTTCGGCGGCGTGGGCTCCGGCCTCTACGGCATGCTGCTGTTCGTGATCGTCGCCATGTTCGTCGCCGGGCTGATGGTCGGGCGGACGCCAGAATACCTCGGCAAAAAGCTGGAGGCGAAGGAAGTAAAAATGGCAATGCTGGCCATCCTGGTGTTGCCGCTGTCGATCCTCGGCTTTACCGCACTTGCCGTGGTGCTGCCGGTCGGCACCGGGGCCATGGCCAATGCCGGTCCGCACGGCTTCTCCGAGGCGCTGTACGCCTATGTTTCCGCCACCGGCAACAATGGCAGCGCCTTCGCCGGCCTGTCCGCCAACGTACCATTCTGGAATGGCACGCTCGGCCTGGCGATGTTCATCGGCCGCTTCCTGATGATCGTGCCGATGCTGGCCATCGCCGGATCGCTGGCCGCCAAGAAGATCGTTCCTGCCTCGGCGGGCACGTTCCCCACCGATGGCGGCCTGTTCGTCGGTTTGACCGCCGGCGTGATTCTGATCACCGGTGGCCTCACCTTCCTGCCCGCCCTCGCGCTCGGTCCCATTGTCGAGCACCTGGCGATGCTTGCCGGCACGACCTTCTGAGGTGATCCAGTATGGAAACCAGATCCCATTCGCGCAGCACAATGTCGAGCATTTTCGATCCCGCAATCATGCTGCCGGCGATCGGCGACGCCTTTGTCAAGCTCGACCCGCGCCAGATGATCCGCAACCCGGTCATGTTCGTCGTCGAGATCGTTGCCGCGCTGACCACGGTCCTGTTCATCCGTGACCTGCTGCTCGGCGCGCCCGCCAAAGGCTTCACCTTGCAGATCATCCTGTGGCTGTGGGTCACCGTGTTGTTCGCCAACTTCGCCGAGGCAGTCGCCGAAGGACGCGGCAAGGCGCAGGCGGCGACACTGCGGCGCGCCCGCACCGAAACCACGGCGAAGCGCCTGTTGCAGGGCGCCGACGGCAGCTATGATGCAAACGGGCTATACCACGAGGTCGCGGCGCCCGACCTGAAGCCCGGTGACGTCGTGCTGGTGGAGATCGGCGACCTGATCCCCAGTGACGGCGAAGTGGTCGAGGGCATTGCCTCGGTCGATGAATCTGCGATCACCGGTGAGTCCGCGCCGGTGATCCGCGAGAGCGGCGGCGACCGCTCTGCCGTAACCGGAGGCACGCGGGTGCTGTCCGACTGGATCAAGGTGCGCATCACCGCAGCGCAGGGTTCAACGTTCCTTGACCGGATGATTTCGCTGGTCGAAGGCGCGGAACGGCAGAAGACGCCGAACGAGATCGCGCTGAACATCCTGCTCGCCGGCCTGACGATCATCTTTGTCTTTGCGGTTGCGACCATTCCGAGCTTTGCGGCCTATGCCGGCGGACAGGTATCGGTGGTGGTCCTGGTGGCGCTGTTCATTGCGCTGATCCCGACGACCATCGGCGCGCTGCTATCAGCCATCGGCATTGCCGGCATGGATCGGCTGGTGCGCTTCAATGTGCTGGCGATGTCGGGACGTGCGGTGGAAGCGGCGGGCGACGTGGACACGCTGCTGCTGGACAAGACCGGCACAATCACGCTGGGCAACCGCCAGGCGACCGAGTTCCTGCCGCTGCACGGCGTCAGCCCCCGGATGCTGGCCGATGCGGCGCAGCTTGCCTCGCTGGCGGACGAAACGCCGGAAGGCCGCTCAATCGTGGTACTGGCGAAGGAGACCTATGACATCCGCGGCCGCGAGATGGCGCCGCTGGATGCGCATTTCGTGCCGTTTTCGGCACAGACGCGGCTGTCGGGGATCGACTTCGAAGGATCCTCGATCCGCAAGGGTGCCGTCGAGGCGGTGCTGACCTGGGTGCGCGCGCCGCATCCCGGCGGCGATGGTGCGACGCTGGTGCGGCCGGCGGTGACCGAGGACGTGGTGAAGGAACTGACCGCGATCGCCGAACGTGTCAGCAAGGCAGGCGGAACGCCGCTGGCGGTGGCGAAGGACGGCCGACTGCTGGGCATCATCTACCTGAAGGACATCGTCAAGGGCGGCATCCGGGAGCGCTTCGCAGAGCTGCGGAAAATGGGCATCCGCACGGTGATGATCACCGGCGACAACCCGCTGACGGCGGCGGCGATTGCGGCGGAGGCGGGCGTTGACGATTTCCTGGCGCAGGCGACGCCGGAGGCGAAGCTGCAACTGATCCGGCAGGAGCAGGCCCAGGGCAAATTGGTGGCCATGTGCGGCGACGGTACCAACGACGCCCCGGCGCTGGCGCAGGCCGATGTCGGTGTGGCGATGAACACCGGGACGATGGCGGCCCGCGAGGCCGGCAACATGGTCGACCTCGATAGCGACCCGACCAAGCTGATTGAGATCGTCGAGATCGGCAAACAGTTGCTGATGACGCGCGGCGCACTGACAACGTTCTCTATATCAAACGATGTCGCGAAGTATTTTGCCATGATACCGGCGATGTTCATTGCCTTCTACCCGCAGCTTGAGGCACTGAACGTCATGCGGCTGCACAGTCCGCAGAGTGCGATCCTGTCGGCAATCATCTTTAACGCGCTGATCATTGTCGCGCTGATCCCGCTGGCGCTGAAGGGCATTCCCTACCGTCCGATCGGCGCCGCGGCGCTGCTGCGGCGGAACCTGCTGATCTATGGCGTCGGCGGCCTGATCGTGCCGTTCGTCGGGATCAAGCTGATCGACCTCGGCGTTGCGGCGGTGGGGTTGGTTTAGGGGCGGGCAGAAGAAATGAAGCTGAGACCTACACAGATGCACTCGGATCGGTGGTGTAGTCACCTCCGTGTGGCTCCGCCTCGTGCCGGTGGTGAAGCGGTGCTTTGGCCGCTCCGCCGGGCGCAGGTCCGATGCGCCAGGGACAGCCGGATCATGCGGTCATACTTTCAACTGGCATCATCGGCGGTCTCGTCAGCCGACAGGTGCGTGGTTTCATGTCTTTCCCTCACCAGCACGCCCGAGCCTCAGGCTCCGACACGGACCAACCAGCCATGACCCAGCACATCCGTCCTGCCATCGTCATGATCATGGCGATGACCATCCTCACCGGTCTCGTCTACCCGCTTTCGATGACCGGCATTGCCCAATTGGTATTTCCGCACCAGGCCAAGGGCAGCCTGGTCATCCGTGACGGCAAGGTCGTCGGCTCCGAACTGATCGGGCAAAGCTTCACCGGCGACCAATGGTTCCGTGCCCGCCCGTCCGCCACCACCGGGACCGATCCGAACGACGCCAGCGCCAGTGTCCCGGCGCCCTACAATGCCGCCAATTCGGGCGGATCGAATCTCGGCCCGACGTCGAAGGCGCTGATCGAGCGCATTGCCGCCGATACCGGCAAGCTGGCTGCCGAAAATCCTGGGATGCCGGTGCCGATGGATCTGGTCACAACCTCGGCCAGCGGCCTTGATCCGGACATCAGCCCGGCGGCCGCACTGTTCCAGGTGCCGCGTGTCGCCAAGGCACGCACGCTGCCGGAACAGCAGGTCCGGGATCTCGTGCAGCAGCACATCCAGGGCCGCGTGCTGGGTATCCTCGGCGAACCGCACGTCAACGTGCTGGCGCTCAACCTGGCGCTGGACGCGCTGTCTCGCCGCTGATGCCGGTGCTAGAACCGGTCGATGGGTGACACCGCAGCCAGGGACCGGCGTCCGTCGCCTGACGCGCTGCTGAAGGAGGCGCAGAAGGCGCATCGCGGCCGACTGAAGATTTTCCTCGGAGCCGCGCCGGGCGTCGGCAAGACGTATGAGATGCTGTCGGCCGCCCAGACGCGTAAGCGCGAGGGCGTCGACGTGGTAGTTGGCGTCGTGGAAACACATGGTCGCGCGGAGACCCAGGCGCTGCTGACGGGTCTGGAAACCCTTCCCCGACGCACGGTCCTGTACGCGGGCCACACACTGACCGAGATGGACCTGGATGCGCTGCTGGCGCGGCATCCGCACCTCGCGCTGGTGGATGAACTCGCCCACACCAATGCGCCGGGCAGCCGCCACCCGAAGCGCTATATGGATGTCGAGGAGCTGCTGGCCGCCGGGATCGATGTCTATGCGACACTGAATATCCAGCATGTGGAAAGCCTGAACGACGTCGTCGCCCGCATCACCCGCATTCGGGTTCGGGAAACTGTGCCTGACTCGGTGATTGAACAGGCCGACGATGTCGAATTGATCGACCTGACGCCAGACGACCTGATTCAGCGCCTGAAGGAAGGCAAAGTCTACGTACCGGAGCAGGCGGAGCGGGCGGTTCGGCACTACTTTGCGCCTGGCAACCTGACGGCGCTGCGCGAACTGGCGTTACGGCGGACGGCGCAGCGTGTCGACAGCCAGATGGTCGACTACATGCGCAGCCACGCGATCGAAGGGCCATGGCCGGCCGGCGACCGCGTGCTGGTCTGCGTGGAGGGCGGTGCCAGGGCGACCGCCACTGTGCGCCACGCGAAGCGCCTCGCCGACCAGCTGCACGCGCCGTGGATTGCCTTAAGCGTTGAGACCGGCGCGACACATAGGGCATCGCGGGCGCGACAGGATAGCATGGCGGATGCGCTTCGGCTCGCCGAGCGCCTGGGCGGCGCGCCCGTTGTACTGCCGGGGCAGGATGTCGCCGGCACGATCGTCGATTACGCCCGCGCCAATAACGTCACGCACATCATCGTCGGGAAGTCCGAACGGCCCGCCTGGCGTCTGTGGCTGGGTGGGTCGGTCACGCACCGCCTGATCGCCAGCGCCGGCGGCATCAACGTGCACGTCATCGAAGCACCCGAGGCGCAGCCGGTGGCGGTGGCCGCCGCACCGGCGGAACGGCGGCCGGTGGACTTCATGCCTTACGCGGCCGCCTCGCTGATCATCGCTGTGGCTGTTGGCGTGGCGATCGGACTGCATGCGCTGTTCAGCGTGACGAATGTTGCGCTGGTGTTCCTGACGGGGGTGCTGATTGCGGCCGTGCTGTTCGGCCTTGGACCCTCGCTGCTGGCCTGCCTGCTGGCGCTGCTGGCCTATAATTTCTTCTTCCTGCCGCCGCTCTACACGCTGACCATCGCCGATCCCGAGAACATCGTCGCGCTGTTCTTCTTTGGCGCTGTCGCGCTGATTGCATCGAACCTTGCGGCCCGCGTGCGGGCCCAGGCGGTCAGCGCATTGCAGCGGGCCCGGACGACCGAGGATCTGTATCAGTTCAGCCGCAAGCTGACGGTCGCCGTCACCATGGACGACCTGCTCTGGGCCACGGCGCACCAGGTCGCCCTGATGCTGAAGGTCCGCGTCGTCCTGCTGCTGCCCGAAGGCGAAGGCCTGGCGGTACGCGCCGGCTATCCGCC
>JAFEFW010000136.1 GCA_018240405.1 Pseudomonadota bacterium | reverse complement strand
CGTAGTCGCCGGGCCACTCGCACAGCAGATAGTAATTGAGTGCGGGCCGGCAGGAGGCACAGCCATCCGGTGTCACCCAGTCCAATGAACGCATCACCGCCGGAATGGATTTCAGCTTCTGCGCGCGGATGGCGGCGCGCACTGCGTCGTGCCCAAGCGCTGTGCACCTGCACACGGCCTTGACTCTCGGCGTTGCGTCGAAGCCGTCGCCGAGTGCGTGCTGTAGCAGTGCCTCGACCTGGCAGGTGCAACTGCCGCAGGATGCCGAAGCCTTGGTGCGCGAGCGCACCGAATCCACCGTTGTCAGTTTGTGCTCGCTGATTGCCGCGAGGATCTTACCCTTGGAGACGCCGTTGCAGCCGCAGATTTCCGCCGTGTCCGGCAACGCTTCCACGCCCGGTGCCTCGCCGCCGCCGACCGAGGGACCGAACACCAGCGTGTCGCGCAGTTCGGAAATATCGGTGCCGCTGCGGATCAGGTCGAAATACCAGGCGCTGTCCTTCACTTCGCCGTACAGCACCGCGCCGATCAGCTTGTCGTTGCGGATCACCAGCTTCTTGTGCACGCCACGGGCGGCGTCACGGAACACCACGTCATCCGTCTCGTCGTCACCGGTGAAATCACCTGCCGAGAACATGTCGATGCCGGTTACTTTCAGCCGGGTGCCGGTCACCGCCGGTTCGTAGGCGCTTTCCGCGGTTTTCGTGACCCGGTCCGCCAGGATCTTCGCCATGTCGTATAACGGCGCCACCAGGCCGAACACCGCGCCGCGGTGCTCGACGCATTCGCCGACCGCGTAGACGGCCGGGTCGGAGGTGCACATGCCATCATCGACCTGCACGCCGCGGCCGACCGCCAGACCAGCGTCCTTCGCCAGCGCAACATTCGGGCGGATGCCGACCGCCATCACCACGAGATCGGCTTCCAGCACCGTGCCATCGGCGAGTTCGACGCCGGTGACGCGGTCCTCGCCCAGGATCGCCTTGGTGTTGGCCTCGGTCAGCACGGTCATGCCCCGGTTGGTCAGATCCGCCTTCAGCAGCCCGGCGGAGACCGGATCGAGCTGGCGTTCCATCAGCGTCGGCATCAGGTGCAGCACGGTGGTGTCCATGCCGTTGCGCAGCAGGCCGTTGGCCGCTTCCAGGCCCAGCAGGCCGCCGCCGATGACGACGGCGCGCCGATGGGTGCGGCTGACTTCCAGCATCGTGTCGACATCGGCGATGTCACGGAAGCTGATCACGCCCGGCAGTGTGTGACCGGGCACCGGAATGATCACCGGGTTGGAGCCGGTGGCCAGGATCAGTGCGTCGTAGGGACGGGTCGTGCCGTGCTCGCCCGTCACCAGGCGGGCGTCGCGGTCGATGCCGATCACCGCCTCGCCGGCAATCAGTTCGATGCCGTTCTGCTCATACCATTCGCGCGGGTGCGTGGTGATGGCCTCGAACGTCTTCTCGCCCGCCAGAACCGGCGACAGCATGATCCGGTTGTAACAACCGTGCGGTTCGGCACCGAACACGGTGATGGAAAATTCGCCAGGCGCACGCTGGAGGATTTCCTCCAGCGCCCGGACACCGGCCATGCCATTGCCGACCAGCACGAGGCGGGTGCGGCGAGGGGCGATCATGTTCATGGTTCCTCGCTCCAGGATCAGATACGCGCGGCGCCGTAGAGCTCGACCCAGGTGGTGCGCCAGCGGCGGCGGACACCGGTGATCGAGACGAGGGCGAGGGCGGCCAGCATGGCGAACAGCAGGAAGCCAGGGCCGTAGGAGCCGGTCAGTTGCTTGGCGTAACCAAGGCTGGAGGCCAGGTAGAAGCCGCCGATGCCGCCGCTCATGCCGACCAGGCCGGTCATCACGCCAATCTCGCGGCTGAACCGTTGCGGAACGAGCTGGAACACCGACCCGTTGCCCATGCCCAGCGCCAGCATGCCGACCAGGAACACCGGCATGGCCAGCCAGATGGTGGACAGGCCGGTGGCAATCGTCGCAAACGCCGCCGCCGCCACGCTATACAGCGCGATCAGGGCGCGAATGCCGCCGATGCGGTCAGCCACCATGCCGCCCAGCGGCCGCACCAGCGATCCGGTGAAGACCACGGCGGCAGTGCAGTAGCCGGCAACGACCGGCGTCAGGCCATACTGGTCGTTGAAGTAGATGGTCAGCGAGGAGGCGAGACCGACGAAACCGCCGAAGGTGACACTGTAGAAGAACATGAACCACCAAGCGTCACCCTGCTGCAGCAGGCGGATATAGGCCGACAGCGGCTTCGGCGCCGGGGCGTTCGGGCTGTCCTTCGCCAGCGCAATGAACACGATCAGCGCAAGCGCCAGCGGGATGGCGGCCAGGCCGATCACGTTCTGCCAGCCGCACAGCAGCGCCAGGCCCGGGGCAAACAGCGCGGCCAGAACGGTGCCGGAATTACCGGCGCCGGCGATGCCCAGTGCGGTGCCCTGGTGCTGCGGCGGATACCAGGCGGACGCCATGGGCAGCGCCACAGCAAAGGAAGCGCCGGCGAGGCCCAGCACGCCGCCGAGGAGCAAGGTGCCGGTGAAACTATGGATGCCAATGCTCCAGGCCACGATCAGGCCGGCGATGACGACGATCTGCGCGCCGATGCCAACCCGTTTGGCCTTGTAACGATCGACCAGCAGGCCGAGGACGACGCGCAGGAAGGCTCCGGCCAGCACCGGCGTGGCCACCATCAGGCCCTTGTCGCCGGCGTTCAGGTGCAGGTCCTTGGCGATGAAGACGCCGAGCGGGCCGAGCAGGACCCAGACCATGAAGGAGAGGTCGAAATAGAGGAAAGCGGCGAACAGGGTCGGGAGGTGCCCTGCCTTCAGAAAGCCCTTGTGCATGGAGGTTCACGTTGCCTGGGCGGATCGCCGTTGATCTGCCTTGGTCGTCTCTGCCGGCCGGAAGGCCTTGCTGGAGGTGCGTTCGCCGTTGAAGCGCGCCTCATGGCCACTCGGGCCATGCGTGCAGTGCAGCAAAATGCGTGCCAGCCTAAAATGCGGGCTTTACCGCTATGTCAGCCTATTCAGAAGGCATTTAGTGCCTAGAATATGCCTATAATAAAGGCGAACGCTCGCGATTTTGGCGCTACTATCGCCGCTTCCGGCCCCAATCAGCCGAGAATGCCTCGTCATCAATCAGCGGCAGCATTGCGGCACCCTCCAACGCGGGCAAAAGGGCGGCCTCATACAGCCCCTCTGACTCGACCGCTGCCGCCGCAAGATCGGACCGGTACACGCTGCTGGCCAGCGTATCCAGGTCCTCGCCCGCCTGCAGCCAGCCCCAACGGTCCATCTGGCCGAGGAACCACATGGCGTGAGCCTTGGCGGGAAACCATGCCTCCCTGGTATGAAACCGGATCTGCTCTGCCCCGCCGCCCCCCGGCAAGGCCGCCAGGCTCGGCTCCTCCGGCAGGTCGAGCCCCGCCGGATCCGCCAGCATCCGGGCAATGGCAGGCGCGTTGGCGGGGGAGTCGCAGTAAAGCTGGGCGCGTAATACCGCGCGCAGCAGGCCGTGCAGCGCGTCCGGGTGCGCCTCGGCCCAGGACTCCGAGACACACAGGCATTTTTCCGGATGAAATGGCCAGATCACACTGGTGCCGATCAGCACGCGGCCGACGCCGCGCCGCTCCGCCACGTCGCCCCAGGGGGCGCCCGCACAGAAACCAATGATCGCGCCGGACGCGAGCGCATCGACGACGTCGGCGGGCGGGATTACCACTGTCTCGATGTCCCGGTCCGGATCGGCGCCGCCGGCGGCGAGCCAGTAGCGCAGCAGCAGATTGTGGGTGGAGAAAGCATGTACCACGGCAAAGCGCGGCGGCGTGGCGAAGCCGCGCAGCCATTCGCGCAGGCGCAGGCGGGGTGGGTAGGTGCTGCTGGCCAGCGCCGCTTCGGCCGCCGGACCCAGTACGATGGCATTGCCGCCCTGGCTGAGCGACAGCGGCACCACGACCCGCGCGCGCGGCCCGCGCAACCCCGCGGCCGCGGCCAATGCCAGCGGCGGTAGCATGATGGCGGCGTCCAGCAGGCCATAGGCCAGCTTATCGGCAATGTTGGCCCAGGAGGGTTCGACACTGATCTCCACCGCCAGGCCGAGGGAGTTGAATATCCCTTGATCCCTCGCAACGATCACCGGTGCGCTGTCCACCAGCCTGAGCAGTCCGACGCGGATCGGTTTCATTCCGCGTGTTCTCCTGTTTTGCGCATCACCTCGGCGGCGATGTCAACGATGCGCCGTCCCTGGCTCATGGCCTGGCTGCGCAACCACTTATAGGCGTCCGGCTCGCTGAAACGCCGCTTGCGTATCAGCACGGCCTTTGCCCGGTCGATGATGGCACGTTCCTGCAGTCGCGACTCGGCTTCCTGCAAATCACGCTGCGCCTGCTGATGCCGGCGGAATAACGCCACGGCGGCGCGCAGGATCGGCTTGACGTCCGGCGGCATCACGCCGAGGGCGTTGTATGAGGAGACCCCGGCACCGATTGCCTCCTCCATGAAGGCGGGGTCGTCCTGATCGACGAACAGCACCACCGGGCGTGGGTTGCGGGCGGTGACCTGACGGATGCCCTCCAGCGCGTCGCGATCGGGACGGGCCATGTCCACCAGCACGACGTCCGGCGCCTGTGCCGCAACGGCATCCGCCAGGGAGGCGCTTGCCGGCAGGTGGACCACAACAAGGTCCGGGTCCGCGGCCAGCACGCGCACGACGGCGCCGGCGCGTTCCGCGTCGTCATCGGCAAGCAGGATTTTCATTCAGTCGCGCTCAGCATTCGCACGACATCAGGCAAGCGGTGTGCCGCTGGCGCGCAGCAGCGTCAGCCCTCGGATCGACGGCTGCTCCCCGTGCAGAAACAACGACGCTCCGTATCCTCCACGACGGTCGAAGGGCAGGGGCAAGCGCGCCCTTCTTGCTGGGCGGTTGCGCCACAAACGAACATACCGGCGCAAAAACAGGCAGAGTTACCCGTCCGCCGACAGAGCCTCCGGCGACAGCGCCGTCCCGACCAGGGCGACGGGGCGCGGCGAGGGCATGCCGTACACCTCCACCTCAACCAGATGCAGGGCCTCGTCGCTATGCAACCGCACCTGGATGAAGCGGTACTGCGTTCCGGGCGGCAGACGCGCGACGAGCGGCATGCCGTCGAAGCCGAAGGGTTCACCTTGATGCCGGTATAGCGTCTCCCAGGTGGCGCCATCAGCGCTGCCGCGAAGCTCCAGGGTGCGGGACCGAGCAGCGGCGGCGTGCGTGTCCCGGCGGTTGTAGATATGGATTTCGGTAATGACATGCGGCGCCAGCAGGTCGACGACCCACCAGGGTCGTGGCTCTGCCTGGGTGTGGAACCCGTAGGCGCATCGGCGCAGTCCGTTGTTGCCGCCGCCCAGGATGCGGCTCCCCGGTGGCTCATCGGGCCCGGGCCGATGGACGGAACTCTGCCAGGATGGCTTGTTGAGCGCGACGTTCTCGCCGGGCGGTGGCACGAGATGGGGCTGCGTATCCACGCGCCGCGCTGCTTCCGTATAGCGGTGCCAGTAGGCCGCCAGGTAGGTGTCGTAGACCTGGTTCGCCTCGGCCAGCAGCGTCTTGTAGCGGCCGGACTCGAACAGCGCTTTCCAGTGCTCGCCGTTGTCGAAGCCGCCCCGCCGCCAGCGGCGCAGGAAGTCTTCTTCCGACTTGAACTGCACGTGGGCGATGTAGGCCCGGTCCAGGATCGCGCCGGCGAAGCCGGGACGCGTGACGAACGGACGCGGCGAGTCGGGAAGATTGGCGGAATAACCCTGCGTCGGGTGGTACAGCACGTCGCGGCAGCGCACGTCCGGCAGGTTGTAGTTGTCCAGGAAATGCCAGAAGGCGCCGCGACCGCGCGCGAGGCCGTCCCGCACAAGCTCAGCCGGCACCGACGAGGCCCGGCATAGCAGCTTGGTGGCGTCCGCCGGGCCGGCGGCGCGCCACAGATAAGAGGTCAGGACCGGCAGGTCGTCGCGCTGCTGCTTGAAGCTGTGCCCGTACTGCACCCAGTTGAAGTACAGGCAGTCGGTACTGGACTGGTAGTCCAGCATGAAGGCGTAGATGTCATCGACGCCTTTCAGGGTGAAGAACTCGTCGATGTCGAGGAAACTGAACCATTCGGTCTCTTCACGGAACGTTTCCAGGAAGTGCAGGTAGATTTGCGGCTGCTCGCCGATGTGTCGCCAGTGCCGCAGTGTCACGAACGGCTTGTCGCCATGCAGATAGGGCGAGACAGCGCTTATGAGCGGCGCCGGATCGTCGTCATTGGAATAGAGGTAGATGTGGTCGAAGCCGATCGACTGGTGGTACTCGATCCACTCCTGGATATACGCTTCCTCCCAGCGCGCGCAGGCGACCAGGGAGAATTTGTGACGCGGCATGGGCGGATGCGTAACCGGTCAGAGCGGCGGGGGCAACCGGTCGCTGTGGTTTGGCCGGCGGCCCACCGTTCGCCGCGTCGCCCCGCTCACGCGGCCTTTCGGGCTGGCTCGTCCGGATAGAAGGTCCTGCCATTGAGCCATATCTGCAACTCGGCACCCGCTCCGAATCCACGCCACAGTGCCGCCGGCAACAGCGCGTCTCCGCCGGTCCAGCGGACGCCGATCTCCGGTTCAAAGCCATAGAATCCCTCTGCCAGGCGCGGATCGCATGCGTCGATGGTCCGCTGGTGACCATCCTGAGCGATGACGATCCGCGCGATCGCCGCCCCCAGTTCGCGCGGGTCGCGATTGAGACCAAGCTGCTGCGGCGCCGCCGATCTTGATACGATGCGCAGGTGACTGGCGCCGGCCGGAAGCGTGAAGACATAATGCTGTGGCGACAGCGCGAGTCCGTCCAGCCGCTGACCGTCCACCATCAGGTGCAGGTCGGGGTCCTGCGTCAGAGGCCAGCCGGGCCGTGGGCCGGCGCGATCCAGGATGCGCCGCCAAACCCGGTCGACGATCGGGCCGTCCGTGACCACCGGGGCACAAGGCGGCTTCGGTGGCAGGTGCCAAGCCGCGTTGGCATTCTGGAACAGCCACCGGTTGCCGTCGTCGCGATAGGTTTCGGCCGGCGTTCCGTTCGCCAGCAGAACGTCGTGCTGTTCCAGCTCGACGTGGAAGATTTCCACCTCCTGCGCATGGTCGTCCCAGCAGATCGAGCGGTGGTTGACCAGGAACTCGACCGGGATCAGCACGCCATCCAGGAACAGCGAATGCGCCTTAGTCACGCGCAGGTCGTGGTTGGGCACGTTCGGCGCCAGCGCATTCTTCCTGACCACCACCGGCGTTGCGGCGGTGCGGCGTCCGCGGGTTGCCAGCACCCGCCCGCGGCCAATCCAGATGACGGGTTTCGCGTCCCCGGCGTGGGTCAGCACGAGGTCGCCTTCGCGCAGCGCCTCCACCGGCATCGCGCCGTCGGGTGTGGCGATCTGCGTGCCGCGCAGGAAGCAGAGCACGTCGGTGCTGACCGTGACGGTGCCATTCTGCGCGACGACGTTGAAGTCGTCAGCCGTGTAGCTGCCGATGAAATGCAGCGAGGCGATCAGCAGGCCACCGCTGTAGACGCTCAGCACGTCGCCGGCAAACTCGCTGAACACCGTATCATAGGGCCCGAACAGGATCGCATCGCCCTTAAAGAACCCGTCGATCGACGCCTGCATGCCCAGCGGCAGGCCAAGCAGCAGGGTCTCACTGCCGCCGCCGGCGAAGTGCACCGTCAGTGTGTCCGCTGCGTTGCCGTGCAGATCGAGTGTGGCGTTGTCCGCGATCGCCAGCGTGCCCGGGCCGGTGACGTCGTCCGTCAGGGTCAGCGTGCCGCCCGCGGCCGTAATCGTGCCGGCCGTGGCGATGGCGCCGGTGATCGTGCCATTGCCGGTGATGTTGCCGTCAGCGTCCACACTGACCGGGTCGGTCAGCAGGCTACCGCCGGCCAGGCTGATGGTGCCGCCGGCATGCACCTCGGCATCGACCACCGACACTACGCCGCCGGCGTTGATCTGCAGCAGGCCGTGATCAACCGCGACGACGGTGCCCCGCAGTTCGGAGCCGGCGCCGGTCACCGTGACGGTGCCAGTTCCGGCGCCGGCGCCGATCTCGATGCGGCCGGCGCCGCCGGCATCGGCGACGGTGGCGCCGGACTGGATGGTCAGCAGTCCGGTGCCGGCGTCGCCGACGGCCAGCGTGCCGTGCCAGGTCACGGCGGGGCCGAGCACGGACGCGCCGGACACGGTCACGGAACCGAAGCCGCTGCCGACTTCACCGAGGACGATGTCGCCGCCGGCGAGCACGCGGCCCTGGCCCTGGACCAGCATGGTCGCCTTGCCGCCGCTGCCGATGGTCAGGCCGCCCAGCAGGCTCCAGGTGCCGCCGGTATCGACGGTGGCGGTGGAGACGACGCCGCTGACCAGTTCGCCGACCGATGCGTCGCCATTGGTGACAAGCTCGGCGCCATTGGTGACGGTGAGGGTGCCGCGGCCGCTGCTGCCGACGGTTAGTACGTGGCTGGTGACCGAGGTCAGGGCGCCATCCACGTGCAATTCGCCGACGCTGCCGGTGTCCTCGCCGATGACGATCGTGTCGGGCGTCATCAGGGCGCCCTGCTGCAGCAGCATCTGCCCGTAGCCGGCGCCGCCGACGGTCAGCACGCCACCGAACACCAGGGCCGCGCCCTCCAGCGTCAGCGTGCCGCTGCCGGTGACCTGCTCGCCCAGGGTGATGGCGGTGCCGCCGACGCTGGCGGTGACACCCTGCAGCACCATGACGCCATGCCCGGCCGCGCCGAGTGTCAGGTTGCCGTCGACGCCGAGGCTGGCGCCGGGTGCGGTGACGGTGACGGTGCCGTCCGCGCCCGCCTGCTCGCCGACGGTCATGTCGCCGCCAACGGAGAGCTGTGCCCCGGACTGCACCTTGATGCCGGCGGACCCGCCGCCGCCGACCGTCAGTCCGGACTCGGCCGTCAGGGCGCTGCCGGTGCCGGACAAGGTCAGCGTGCCGGTGCTGCCGGCCAGCTCCGCCAGCGTCACATCGTCCGCCACCGATGCTGACGCGCCGCCGGTAACGGCGCCGATGCCGGTGCCGGCGGCGCCGATGGTCAGCGCACCGCCCACCGTCAGGGTGCTGCCGGCGCCGTCCAGCGTCAGCGT
>JAFEFW010000135.1 GCA_018240405.1 Pseudomonadota bacterium | reverse complement strand
TTTCGCCGGCGCGCCTTTTCGTTCCGGATTCGCCGGGGCGTGCGGTTCGCCGATCATCATTGCGGTCATATCGGCCGCGGTGAGGTCTTTGACCAGGCCGGTGCCGGCCAGGCGGCCGCGGCGTAGCACCGTTACCTCGTCAACAAACGCCGCGACTTCCTTCAGCTTATGGGTAATGATCACCACGGTCAGCGCGCCGGAATGCGCCAGGTCGCGCACCAGGCCGAGCATTTCGGTGGCCTCTTGCGGCGTCAGGACGGAAGTGGGCTCGTCCAGGACAAGAAGTTTTCGTTGCAGGTAGAGCTGTTTGATGATTTCGGTCTTCTGCCGTTCGCCGGCGGCGAGGCTGCCAACCCGTACTTCCAGCGGTACTTTGAACGGCATGCGCTGCATGAACTCTGTCAGTGCCGCGATCTCTGCCCGCCAGTTGATCACGGCCGGCACGTTCGGGCGCGACATCACCAGGTTCTCGGCCACCGTCATCGACGGCACCAGGGTGAAGTGCTGGTAGACCATGCCAAGGCCCAGCGCATCGGCGTCGGCAGGGCGCTCGATCCTGGCCTCCCGGCCGTCGACGATGAAGCCGCCGTCGTCCGCCCGGTAATAGCCCAGCAGGCATTTCACCAGTGTCGACTTGCCGGCGCCGTTTTCACCGAGCAGACCGTGCACCGTGGCCGGGCGCACTTTCATCGATACGTCGGTCAGTGCGTGAAACGAGCCGAAATGCTTGCCGATGGCGACGGCTTCGACGCCGATGGCCTGGGTCACGGCAATTCCTTCAGCAACGTGGTGCTGTCGGAAACCGCGCCGAACACGCCGCCCTGCATCTTGATCATCTGCAGCGCGGCGGCGTGGTTGCCGGCATCGGTGGCGCCGCAGCAATCGGACAGCAGCAGGCACTCAAAGCCGCGGTCATTGGCGTCACGCATCGTCGTGTGGACGCAGACATCGGTGGTGATGCCGGTCAGGATGATGTTGGCGATCCCGCGCGTCCGCAGGACCAGTTCCAGGTCGGTGGCGTAGAAGCTGCCCTTGCCGGGCTTGTCGATGACGATCTCGTTCGGCAGCGGCGCCAGGTCCGGAATGATCTCCCAACCCGGTTCGCCGCGGGTCAGGATGCGCCCGCACGGGCCGGGATCGCCAATGCCGGCGCCAATCCGCCGCGAGCGCCAGCGTTTGTTGGCCGGCAGGTCGGATAGATCCGGCCGGTGCCCCTCGCGCGTATGGATGATCGTATAGCCACGCGGCCGCAGCGCCGCCAGCACGGCGGCGATATGCGGGATCGGCGCACGCGTCAGTGACAGGTCGTAGCCCATCTTATCGACGTAACCGCCGACGCCGCAGAAGTCGGTCTGCATATCGATGACGATCAGCGCCGTGTTCTCCGGCTTCAGCGCGCCGTCATAAGGCCAGGGATACGGGTCGGCGGAGATGGTGGGCATGATTTACCGTCCGATCGACAATTGGCCCGGCATGCCGGCGAGTGACCGGCCGCCGCGGGCGGTGATGATCAGCACGACAAGCGTGACGATGTAGGGCGCGGCGTAGAACAGGTAGTAGCCCCAGGTGATGCCGACGGTCTGCAACGACGGACCCAGCGCGCCGGCGGCGCCGAACAGCAGCGAGGCATAGATGCAGTAGATCGGATTCCAGCGGGCGAACACCACCAGCGCAACGGCCATCAGGCCTTGGCCCGAAGAAAGTCCCTCGTTCCAGCTGCCGGGATAATACAGCGACAGAAAGGCGCCGCCGATGCCGGCGAGTGCGCTGCCGCAGGCGGTGGCCAGGAAGCGGATACGGTCGATCGGCAGGCCCAGCGCCAGGGCCGCGTCCTGGCTGTCGCCGACGATCCGGATGCGCAAGCCGACACGCGTGGCGTTGAAGCACCAGTGCAGCCCGATGGCGGCGGCAATGCCCAGCAGGAACAGCGGGCAGACCAGCAGGGCGTTCTGCACCTGGGAACTGCCCGACCACCAGCCGAACGGAATCCCCGGCAGCAACGGGGCGCTCGGCTGGATGTAGGGCTTGCCGAAGAAGAAGGCGATGCCGGTGCCGGCCAGCATGATGGCGATGCCCATGGCGACGTCGTTCACCCTCGCCAGGGAGCAGACGGCGCCATGCAACGCGCCGAGCAGCAGGCCGGCGAAGGCGGCGGCGAGGACGCCGATCCAGGGCGAGCCGGTCTCGTAGGACGTGGCGTAGGCAACCATCGCGCCGAGGACCAGCACGCCTTCGTTGCCCAGGTTGATGCGGCCGGACTTTTCGGTCAGGCACTCCCCGATGGAGACAAAGAGGAACGGCGTGGATACCCGCAGGCTGCCGGCGAGCATGGCAAGCAGGACGGTGGCGAGGGAGTCGCTCATCAACCGGCGCCCATTGTGCAGGCGGACGATGACGTTATGCCGCCGTTATCCATCGCACGCCGGTGGGTCATGACGGGGAAAAAACGGCAGTGCGCCGGCCTCACGCCAGTGCTGTTGTGTCGGCCCGGGCAACGCGTGCGCCCGCAATTCCACACGGCGGTCATCACGCTCCGCCCCGCGGCTGGAACCAGCGGATCCGTCCATAAAGCGTGTCGCTTGCCAGGATCATCACGAAGATCATTCCTTGCAGCACGAGGATCGTCGCGTCCGGCAGATCCATCCGGCGCTGCAACAACCCCCCGGCGGCGTCCAGGCCGCCGAGCAGCAGCGCCATCGGCAGGATCGCCAGCGGATTGAACCGGGCGAGGAATGCAATCAGGATTCCGGTGTAGCCGTACCCGGCATTCAAGGAGGCATTGGCGCGCCCGAACTCGGCTGCCACCTGGATCGCCCCTGCCAGGCCGGCGCAGGCGCCGCCCAGCGCGCAGGCCAGCAGGATCAGCCTGGTGACCGGCAGACCCTGCAGCATTGCCGCCCGCAGATTGCCGCCGGTGACACGTGAGGCGAAGCCCAGGCTGGTACGGTAGATCAGTATCCAGGCTGCGACACAGGCCAGAATGCCGACGGGCAAGCCCGGATGGATCTCCAGCCACGGAACCAGATCCAGCATGTTCTGCTCGCCGATCCCGTAGGTGGATGGCTTGTTCAGGCTGGCGGGATCGCGCAGCACGCCTTCGACAAAATGGTTGAACAGCGCCAGCCCGATATAGGCCAGCACCAGGCTGGCGATCGTTTCATTCACATTCAGCTTGGCGCGCAGCCAGCCGCTGATGCCGATCCAGAACGCGCCCATTGCCGCGCCGGCAATCGCCATGACCGGAACGACCACCCACGGCCCCGTGTTCACCAGCGGCAGCGCGGCCACGGTCGCCATCAGGCCGCCCAGGACGACCGCCGCCTCGCCGCCGATGATAACCAAGCCCAACTGGCCTGGCAGCGCGACGCACAGCGCGGTCAGCAGCAGCGGCGCCGCGCGCTGCACCGTGTTCTGGATGGAGAACCAGCTACCGAACGCGCCACGCCAGACGAGTTCGACGAACTCCAGCGGCGACTGGCCGAGGAACAGCAGAAAGACGGAGAACAGCGCCGCCGCGGCTACCAGTGCCAGCAGTGGCGCCAGCAGCGCCTCGGCCAGTCGGCGCAGCGGATACCAGCGATCGGCGGTGGGCGGCGCGCTTGCTGCCGCCGGGGCCGCCGTCGCCGGGACGGCACTCGCCCCACTCATCCGATCGAGCCGTTTACGCCTTCAATCAGGTAGTTGGTCGATTCAAGCTCGATCGCCGTCTCCGCCAGCGCCTTGCCGGCAGGCACGACGACATTGCCCTTGTTGTCTTTCAGCGGGCCCTTGAACACGGCGTAGCCGCCCTTCATCATTTCGGCCTTCACCGCGTCGACGTTCTTTCGCCCGGCCTCGGACAGTCCGGGTCCGTAAGGGGACATCTTGACGAAACCCTCGGCCAGGCCGCCGCGGGTGAAGTTGGGAATCGGCTTGCCTTCCTTCATATCGGTCACGAACGACTTATAGACGGTGATCCAGTTCCATTCCGCGCCAGTCAGGTAGGCCTTGGGCGCCAGCTTGGCTTGGTTCACGTGATAGCCGCAGGCGTGGATCCCGCGCCGTTCCGCGGTCTCCATGATGACCTTCGGCCCGTCGACGTGGCAGGTGATGACGTCGTTGCCCTGGTCGATCAGGCTGTTGGTTGCCTCGGCTTCCTTCACCGGCATCGACCACTCGCCGGTGAATATCACCGACGTAACGATGGACGGATCGACCGATTTCGCGCCCAGCGCAAAGCTGTTGACGTTAATCAGGACCTGCGGAATCGGCTTGGCGGCGACGAAGGCGATCTTCTTCGATTTCGTGGTATGGCCGGCGGCGATGCCGTTCAGGTACTGGCCCATGCCGATATAGCCGAAATAGGAACCCGTGTTCATCGGGTTCTTGTCCTTCTGCCAGAGGCCACCGCAGTGTCGGAACTGGATGTCGTTGTATTTCGCGGCCATTTTCAACATGTACGGGTCAAAATAGCCAAAGCTGGTGGGGAACAGCAGCGTCGCTCCGTCCAGCTTGATCATGCTTTCCATCGTCTTGGAAACCGCATCCGTTTCGGGAACGCGCTCTTCCTCGACGATCTTGAGGCCCGGCATCTTCTTCATCATTGCCGCTGCTTCGGCATGGGCCTGGTTGTAGCCATAGTCGTCCTTTGGCCCGACGTAAATGAAGCCGATGACAGTGTCCTTTGCTGCTTGCGCCGTACCGCCCAGCCCGGCGGTGGCGGCCAGTGCTGCGCCACCCTGTACCAGTGCGCGGCGAGACATCATGGGGAAGCTTCGCGGATCAGACGGCATCGGCGGCTCTCTGTTCTTGGGTGACGACGACACGCCTCCGCTCGGTTGCGCAGCGCCCGGCGGGGTAGGCCGGTCTGTGCAACGCAAGGCACGTGCCACGTGCGCAGCCGCGGATTTCCGCCAACTGCCGCGCTGAGATGCATACAATATGCTTACGAAAGCGGCATTTTGTCGAAATTAAGGCTATTGTCGCCGATAATGTCACCGATCAGTCATGATATGCCTATTGTATGTGCGGGTGGCGCCCGACGCCTGGTCACGCCTAACCGGGCCGACGACTGGCCATACGAGCGTGGTAGCGACGTCGAGCGCCGTGCCGATAGACAGCCTGCTGGCCAGACTGTTGCATTGTTACCTCACCGCACCTGTTGATTGGCGCTAGCCGGAAACGGAACGTTCCTGTGCCGGCAGATGGCATGTGGCTTGCTGTGCAGCCAGCCGAAGCCTCCGTCATCGCCGCGCCGTCGCGTGGCCGGAACGGCGGCCGGGCAATGAGGGGATAAGGAATGAGATTCAGGCAATTCCTGGTTGTAATGGCACTCGTATTGCTCGGTAGCCAGGCTCGTGCTGATGATTGGTTCGCTGATAACGCCGCCGGCCTGCGATGGGGCGCCTTCTATGCGAATCCAGGTGCGCCGTCCGATGCTGCGCGCAACGTCAACAAGACGATCCTCAACGTCGCCCATTTCGACGTCTGGAAGTACGGCACGAACTTCATCAATGTCGACGTTCTGTTCTCCAACGCCAACGAGCCGAACCGCTCCGGCGGCGGTTCGACGGAACTCTACGCCGTCTACCGCGGGCAATTGAGCCCGGACAAGATCTTCGGCATCAGCACCGCCATCGGACCCGTGATCCAGGCTATCAACTTTGAGTTCGGCGGCGATGTCGAGACTGAGAATACCGAGTTTGCGCCGAACAAGAAGGTGCTGGTCGTTGGGCCGAACTTCCACTTCAACATGCCGGCCGGGTTCATGAACCTTGGCGTCCATGCCTACAAGGAGTGGAACGCCAACGGCATTGTCGGCCGGAATGTGAGCTTCGCCATGGCGCCGGAGTTCGAGCTCGTCTGGCTGTATCCGCTGAGCTTCATGCCCTGGCCGATGGATTTCCGCGGCTTCATGAATATCACCGGCCCGAAAGGGAAGAACGGGTTTGGCAACAACACCTATTGGGAAATCCTCGCCCGCCCGCAGCTTCAGCTGGACGTTGGCAAGCTGCTGTTCAACAAGCCGCATATGCCTGACGTCTACCTGGCTGTGGAGTTCTGGCAGAACAAGTTCGGCAATGGCAGCTATGTCAGCGGCACGGAGCAGATTGCGCCGACGATTGGTGTGGAAATCCACTTCTAACCCAGTCAGGATGGCGGTTCCGACGCCGCCATCCGCACGGACCAAGCAATGACCGACACGCTGCTGGACTGGATCAATCTGCTCGTCCGCTGGACACATGTGATCGCCGGCATCGCCTGGATTGGCTCGTCTTTCTACTTCATCGCGCTCGATGCCGGACTGACGCCGAATGCGCGCCTGGATCCCCGCGTGAAGGGGGAAGCGTGGCAGGTCCATGGCGGCGGCTTCTATCATATTCAGAAGTACATGGTGGCGCCGGAGTTCATGCCGGCGCACCTGACCTGGTTCAAGTGGGAGGCCTATGGCACCTGGATCTTCGGGTTTGCCTTGCTGTGCCTGACCTATTTCCTCAACCCGAGCATTTATCTGATCGATCCGGCGGTGCTGGATATTCCGACGTGGGATGCGGTGCCGCTGGCGATTGCCTCACTGGTGCTGGGCTGGTTCGCCTATGACCGGCTCTGCCGCTCCTGGTTCGGCCAGGACACGATCCGCCTGGCGCTGTCCGGCTTCGTCCTGTTGCTTGTGACGATGTACGCCTATACGCATGTTTTCAGCGGACGTGGCGCGTTCATCATGACAGGTGCGCTGGTCGGCACCATCATGGCAGCCAATGTGCTGATGATCATCATCCCTGGCCAGCGCAAGGTCGTTGCATCGCTGCTGCGCGGGGAGGTGCCGGACCCAATCCACGGCATCGTCGCCAAGCAGCGGTCGGTGCACAATAACTACCTGACCTTGCCCGTCGTGTTCACCATGCTGAGCAACCATTACGCGTTTACGTACGCCTCGGCACGCTGGTCCTGGCTGATCCTCGCCTGCATCTTTATCGCCAGCTTCCTGGTTCGCCATTGGTTCAACACCATGCACGCGGGTGAGAAGCCCGATTGGCGGCTGTGGCCGGCGGCGGCTGTTCCGGTTGCCGTGGCCGTAGCCTTCAGCGTGCTCGGGCAGAAATCGTCGGCAATTGCCAATGCTTCGGCGGCGCCGATCGCCTTTGCGGCGGTGCAGCCGATCCTGCAGGAGCGGTGCGTGACCTGCCACTCCGCCAGGCCCAGGTTCGGTGGATTCGTGGAAGCACCGAAGGGCGTGATGTTCGACACGCCAGCGCAAATTCAGAAGCAGGCGCAGCAGATCATGCAGCAGGCCGTCAAGACGCACGCCATGCCATTGGGCAACATTACGCGGATCACCGAGGAGGAGCGCGCGACGCTGGGCGGCTGGATCAGCCAAGGTGCGAGACTTTGAGCGCGGGATGCCGGTGACACGTCAGTCGGCGCATCCAGAGTCGCGGCCGCTGCTACAGGGCGGGGCATGACAGCAGGACGACAGCCGTGACTCATCCCACACGATTCCGGCCCGCACGATTCCGGATTGACCGGCTGCACGGCCGGTCCTTCACTACAGACTGGCAGTCCGGCTGATCCGATGCGCGACACAATCCATTTTCTGCTTGGCCGGGAACCGCGCACGCTGCGTGGCATCGATCCGACCATGACCGTGCTGGACTATCTCCGCACGCAGGAACGCCTGTGCGGCACAAAGGAAGGCTGTGCCGAGGGCGACTGCGGCGCCTGCACGGTCGTGCTGGTGGACCAGCATCACGGTGCGCCGCGCTGGCAGGCGGTCAATGCCTGCATCCTGTTCATTCCGGCATTGGATGGGAAGCAACTGCTGACGGTGGAGCACCTGACGCCGGCTGATGGCACGCTGCATCCGGTGCAGCAGGCGTTGGTGGATCACCACGGCTCGCAATGCGGCTTCTGCACGCCCGGCTTTGTCATGTCCCTGGCGGCGCTGCAGACACAGGCGAAGCCGGACCGCCAGGCGGTGAATGAGGCTCTGGCCGGAAATTTGTGCCGCTGCACCGGCTATCGTCCCATTGTCGAGGCCGCGATGGCGGTCTGCACCGGCGACGTGGCGCCGTCCGCGGTGACGCTGCCGGCGCCGGACGGCGCGCTGTCCCTGGCCGGCGAGGGCCGCGCAGGCTATGCCCCGAACACGATCGCCGAACTGGCCGACACACTGCTGATGCATCCTGAAGCGATCATCGTGGCGGGCGCGACCGATGTCGGCCTCTGGGTGACGAAGCAGCATCGCGACCTCAGCGTAACGGTGTCGCTCGATGCGGTGGCGGATCTGACAGGGATTTCCGAGACACCAGACATGATCCGCGTTGGCGCCGGCGCGACCTATACCCAGGCGCTGCCGGTACTGGAGCAGCACTTTCCTGACCTCGGCGCGCTGATCCGCCGTATCGGCTCGCGTCAGGTGCGCAACCGCGGCACCATTGGCGGCAACATTGCCAATGCCTCCCCGATCGGCGACATGCCCCCGGCCCTGCTGGCGTTGGATGCGTCGCTGCGGCTGCGACGGGGTCGGGATACCAGGACGGTGAAGCTTGATGCGTTCTTCACCGGCTACCGCCGCACCGTCCTGCAGCCGAGCGAGTTCATCGAGCGGATCGATATTCCCAAACCGCGGCCGGCCGAAACGTTCCGGACCTATAAGATCTCCAAGCGCTTCGACCAGGACATCTCGGCCGTCTGCGCCGCCTTCCGGCTGACGCTTGAGGATGGGGTGGTGCGGGATATCCGCATCGGCTTCGGCGGCATGGCGGCGACGCCGGCGCGCCCCGCCGCTGTGGAGCAGGCGCTGATCGGCCGCCCGTGGAACGAGACGACGGTGCGAGCGGGGCAGGTGGCGCTGGATGAAGCATTTACGCCGTTGTCGGACATGCGCGCCTCAGCGGTGTATCGACGGACCGTGGCGCGGAATCTGCTGATGAAGCTGTACCTGGAGACCAGTCAGACGGCGGCCGCGACCCGGCTGGTGCCGGCATGAACGCCTTCAATCCGGCGGGCAAGCCGATTCCGCATGACAGTGCGCCGAAACATGTCAGCGGCAAGGCGCTCTATATCGACGATCTGCCGGAACCACCCGGTCTGCTGCACGCCTATATCGCGCTCAGCCCGCACGCTCATGCCGTGGTCAAGTCAATGGATCTGTCGGCCGTTGCCGCCGCGCCCGGTGTCGTTGCGGTCATGGCCGCGAAGGATGTGCCTGGGGTAAACGATGTCGGGCCGGCCTTTCCGGGCGATCCGGTCTTTGCCGACGCCAAGGTGGAGTA
>JAFEFW010000134.1 GCA_018240405.1 Pseudomonadota bacterium | reverse complement strand
CGCGTCTCCAGCGCCTCCAGTGACTCCCCTTTCGACTCCGGTGCCCAGATCACCGCATACACCGCTCCCGCAGCGCAGAACCCGGCGAACACCAGCATCGTGCCCATCGTGCCGAGCCAGCCCGTCGCCACCGGGAACAGGAACACCACCAGGAAGTTGAACGACCAGTTCGAGACCGATGCCAGTGCCATGCCGCGGCTGCGCAGTTGCAGCGGGAACAGCTCCGACATGTACAGCCATGGCAGTGGCCCCAGGCTCATGGCGAACACCGCGATATAGGCGAATAGCCCGATCAGCCCGATCACCGGCGGAACACCGTTACCCATCGCCCAGGCGATCACCAGCAGGCTCGCCGCAGTGCCGACGAAGGCGAAGACGAACAGCGGCCGCCGTCCCAGCCGGTCAACGGTGGCGATCGCAACGAAGGTCATCAGCACGTTGATCGCGCCGATACCGACCGTGCCCAGCAACTGCTCGAAGGTGCTGCCGTACCCGCCGCTATGCAGGATGCGGGGCGCATAATAGATCACTGCATTGATGCCGCTGACCTGCTGCAGCAGGAATGCCATCATCGCGAACACCGTGACGCCGCGCACGCCCGGCGCCAGGAACGCGTGCCATCCCGGGGCCTCGCCACTGGCGTGGCTGCGCGCCTCGATCTCCTGCACCATGCGGTCCACCTGCGCGGGACCGAGTTCCGGCTGCAACGAGCGGATCACGCCAGCAGCCTCGGATGCCCGGCCCTGCAACACCAGCCAGCGCGGGCTCTCGGCCGCGCTGATCATGCCAAAGAAGGTCACCACCGCCGGCACGACGCCCAGCGTCAACATCGCCCGCCAGTGCCCGCTGTCGGCCAGCGCCAGCCCGACCAGGTATGATACCAGGATGCCCACGGTGATCATCAGCTGAAATGCCGAGACGATGGCGCCGCGCCGCTCCGCCGGCGCCAGTTCGGCCAGGAACATCGGCGCGGCCATCGATGACGCGCCGATCGCAATACCGAGCAGCAGCCGCGCGAGAGTTAGCACGACAATACTGGGCGTGACGCCGCAGATGATCGACCCCACGCCGAACAGCACGGAGCACGCCAGCAACACGCGCCGCCGGCCGAACCGGTCCGACCACGCCGCGGCCAGCACCGCACCGGCCACGGCGCCCAGCGGCACGGCGGCTGTCATGAAGCCCTCGGAGGCAGGTGAAATCTCGAACTGCTTGCCGATGAACGGCAAGGCGCCGGCGATCACGCCCTCATCAAAGCCGAACAGGAATCCGAACAGCGCCGACAGCGCGACCAACCGAAGCAGCATGTCTGGGACCCTCCCGGTTCGATAGCGAACCGGGACGCAAACGCTTTGGCAAGCGCGGCTGTTCCTGTGACGTCTACGCTAGCCGCCCATCTGCAGGCTCGTGTCGCCCTCATAATGCCGGTTGGGCAGCGGGAAGAACCCGTAGCACAGCCGGATGGCATGCGGTTCCGGCATCTGCTGCAGCCGCAGCACCACCGGCGCGGCTGCCATCAGGCCGCGATGGCGGCGGCCCTGGCTGTGCAGCACCTCCTGCGTCGCGGCGATCAGCGCCTCATCGAAGCCGGCCAGGGCCATGCCAGGGGAGAGCAGCAGCAGGCCATGGTGACGTGGGTTGATCCGGCCGGCGCAGGCGGCGATGCGGTCGGCGACGGCGGCGCGTAGCGTGGCGGGAGTCCAGGGCTGGCCGAACGGCACTTCGAACCGGTCGAAAACATCCAGATGCACCTGCACCGTATCCGTCGGCCCGGTCGCCAGCGTGAAGCCCGTCAGTCGCGGCGGACTGCCCTCGGGTTCGCCAAAGCCAATGCGGTTGCCCATCATCGACAGGCATTGCGCCGCGACGAATGGCGCCAGCCCATGCGCTGAAAACCGCTGCGCCGCCACATTGGCGACCATCGGGCGGAACATCGGGTGATGCGACCAGGCGGCGACGAAGTGCAGGAAGCCGGCCAGCGTCAGGACGGCGATCGGCGTCGGGATGCCGTCATCGGCCCGCCATGGCCCTTGCTGCATCTGCGCCCGCAGGTGCGCAACGGCCCAGGCCAGCGCGTGAGTCCGCAGTCCCGCCTGGATGTCGACGGCGACGGACGGCAGCGCCTCGCCCGTCACCTGCTGGTAGGCGGCGACGGCCTGATCCACCAGTTCCGGCGTCACCTCATAGCGCCAGTCCGGCGTCCGCGGGCGGTAGAGCGCGGTCAGCCGGTCCATCTCAGCCCGGCTGATGATGAAGGACGCCTTGTTCAGCTCCGCCGTGAAGGTCCGAGGTTCCGCTAGCGGTTCGGCGATGACGACCGCAAACGGCGGTCTGGTATCGTCCGCCAGAGGCGGGGTGGTGGTGACGGCGCTGCACGTCCCGCATTGCAGACCGATATCGATGAAATACGCCGGGTCGTAGCCGTCGATCAGGCGACGGCCGCAGCCGCAATCCAGCGTGCCTGGACCGAGGCCCGCGAACACCGGCCCGTCGCATTGCTGGACGAAATGGACCGCCGCGCCGGCCGCTGAGGAGTCCGACAAGGCCGGCCTACATCCAGGGCAGGAAGCTCAGCCAGCCCTTCTGCTTCTGCTGGATGATCGGCGTATCGCCCACATCCGGCGACTGGCCGAGCGCGGCATTCTGGCGGAGGCGCTGGGATTCCTTCTGCGGATCAACCTCGGCCTGCTGCGTGTTGGGCTTCCGCCAGTACAGGATCTTGTCGACGAGGCTCTCGTCGGCGGCGGCGTAGCGGGCGTCCTGGTCCACCTTGCGGCGGATATCGGCCGGCGCGGAAGGCCCGGTCTGCGCCATCAGCGCGGACTGCCCAGGGCTCGACCCCGCCTGCGGCTGGTTCAGCGCCAGATCGGGAACCAGCGCCTCCTCGGCCGCCTGCCGTTCCGACTGCTCCTGCGGGCGGGGTGCGCCGGGCCGCGGTGGCCGCAGCGCGAAGTCCGGCGGCATCGACAGCGGGGCGCGCGTGGTCACAGTGAACTCGTCTGGCGCATCGCGCGTCAGACCAAAGGTGCGGTACAGCGAGCTGCCGCCGCAGCCCGACAGCAGCAACAGGCTGCAGGCTGCCAGCAAGGGGCCCAGCAGGCGCGGACGACGGGGGTAGATCGGCATGGCGTGTTCCTTACTCACCGGCACGTTGGGCCGCAAGCATGCCGGCTATCCTGCCCGCGCGGCACCAACCTGACGCCGTCGCGGTATTGAGAGGAGCATAGCAAAAAAGAGACCCGTCGTCAGCGTCCATTGTGCGATGGCAAAGGCGTGGGCGTAGCTACGCTCACTCGTATCGCCGGCCAGCGCGCTGAAGAACAGGCTGCCAATGGCCGCGACGCTGACAGCCGCGCCAACCTGCAGTGCGGTGTTGGTGATGCCCGCGGCGACGCCGGCCTGATCGGCCGGCACCTCACCGAGCACACTGGCGAACAAGCGGGGGAAGGCGATGCCCTGGCCGAACCCAGCCAGCAACACAGTCGCCGAGAGCACCCAGCCGGTGATGCCCAATGCCACCAGCACGCCGATCAGCGCGTAGAATGTGACCTGCACCGCCATGCCCAGCGTCAGCAGATGCGGCCGCAGCCGGACGAACGGCGCGCTGGCCAGCGGCCCGAGGAACAGACCAATGCCGTATGGCACGATAGCCAGGCCGGTGTGCAGCGGCTCGACCCCGCGCCCTTCCTGCTGATACAGCCCAAACAGCAGGTAGAAACTGGTGGTGAAGAAGAACAGCGTCGCCACCAGGACGCCACGGCGGAAGCTGGGAATGCGGAACAGCGCCGTGTCCACCAGCGGCATGCCGCCACGCGCGGCCAGCCACGCCTCGTAGCGGAAGAACACCGCTGCCAGAACCGGCGCCAGGGCCAGCACCGCAAACACCCAGAACGGCCAGCCCTGGTCGCGGCCCTCGGATAACGGTACGACGATGCTGGCCAGCGTCGCCGAAGCCAGAAACGCACCGCCGAGATCAAGCCGCACATTGGCGACGCCGCCGCCGGTCTGCGGCACCAGCATGGCGCCGGCGATCAGCGTCGCCACACCGACCGGTGCGGACAACAGGAACACCGCCCGCCAGCCGAGGTCGAACGGATTCCACTGAATCAGCGCACCGCCGGCGAACTGACCGACGACGGCGGCAAGGCCCATCATGATGGCGTAGCCGCTCATGGCCTTGGCAAGCTCGCGCTCATCCGGGAACAGTGCCCGCATTGAGCCGAGAACCTGGGGCAGCAGCACTGCCGCCGACGCGCCCTGGACCACTCGCGCCACCACCAGCTGCGCCGGCGTGGCGGCAACGCCGCACCACAGGCTGGTCAGCGTGAACGCTGACACGCCCAACAGAAAGCAGCGCCGCCGCCCATACAGATCGCCCAACCTACCGCCGGTGATCAGGAACACCGCGTAGCCTGCGGCATAGCCGGAAACAACGAGCTGCACCTCCGCCGGCGTCGCGTGCAGGCTCTCATGGATCGAGGCCAGGGCGACGTTCACGATGAAGAAATTCACCGGTGGAACGAAACCACCGGCAAGCAGGACGATCAGCGCGGCCCAGCGAAGGGCATAGCGCTCCTGCGGCGCATGGTGTCGAAAAACCGATCCATTCGCGCCGGATCGTTCTGCTACAGTCATCCGAAATGTCCGCCGGAAAAAAGCTGATACCGCCGATCGAAGCTGGTAGCTGAACGTGATGCTTCCACCCAGTCGCCCCGATCCCCAAGGCTATTACGCTCGGCTTGGCGTAGACCCGGCGGCGACGCAAGAGGCGATTACCCACGCGTTCCGGCGCAGGGCGCTGATCCTGCATCCGGACGTGCCGAAGACCGGCAACAAAGATGCCTTCATGGCGCTGCGCGCGGCCTATGACATCCTGTCGAATCCGGACCGGCGGCGAGCTTACGACGAGTCGGCACAGCAGCCGGAGCCGCCGCCGGAGCCGGTGTTTACGGCAACGCACGGGGCGCATGATTTTCGCCCGAATGTGGCGGACGCGCCGTGGCTGGATGAGGACCTCATGCCGCGCAGCCCGGGCTTCACCCCACGACCGGCGGCGCCACCCCCACCGGAGCGGCTGCATCATCTGGTGGTGC
Source organism: Pseudomonadota bacterium (assembly GCA_018240405.1). Taxonomy (GTDB): domain Bacteria; phylum Pseudomonadota; class Alphaproteobacteria; order Acetobacterales; family Acetobacteraceae; genus Rhodopila. The sequence continues at coordinate 4,197 of JAFEFW010000134.1, read as the reverse complement.
CGATCCTGGTCGCCGCCGGCGTTGCCGTGGTGCTGGGATTTGGCGTCGTGCAGGCCGTGGTCAGCTTCCGAGCGCCGGCGCCGCCTGCGCCAGTCGCCGGCATCCAGCCAACGGCGCCGCCGGTCGTGCCACAGGCACCCGCAGTCCAGCGGGCGACGCTGTACGGACCAAGTCCGGTCCGCCTTGCAGGCACGCCGAATTACTACGTTACACCCTCAGTGGCCCCGGCCGTGCTGTGGCGGGAGGAGAAGGATCGCGGCAGCGTTGCTCCGCTTGCCCAGTTGCCGCCGTTCAGTTCGGTGCAGGCGGTGCGGCTCAACCGCCAGACCGGGCTGGTGGAGATTCGCTACAACGACACGCTGAACGCATTCATCGAGGCGCGCCAGCTTGCCCCCGGCGATGCGGCCGTCGCTCGGCGGGCCTATTGCAGCTATAATGCCGGCCCAGTGCCGTATGACGGCGAAGTGCTGGAGCGCCGCGCGCAAGGGACCGGGACACTGCAGATCGAGAACCGGGCGGTCCAGCCGATGGTGCTGAAGCTGCGCGACCCGAAAGGCGCCGTGGCGCTGTCGGTGTTTCTCGGGCCGAACGGGTCCGGACAGGTGACCGGCGTGCCGACCGGTCCGCTGCGGGCAGACTACGCGATCGGCGAGTTGTGGAGCCGCGCCTGCAACACCTTCGCCGCTGGTATTCGCGCGCGGCGGTTCAACACGGCATTGGCCCTGAAAGGTGACACGACGTTGGTGCTGCCGACCGAGGAGGGCGTGGCTTCGGATATTCCGGACCAGGCGTTTGAGGTGGAGTGAGGGATTATCGTCACTGTCGCCCTTCGCGCGACCGGCTATGACTCGCCGGGCTCAACCTGCCTCGGCCTTTGCGCTGGAGGACAAGTCGTCGGTGGTCGGCCTGCGCCGACCATGACGAAGCGAGAGTGTCCGGCCGGCTAAGGGTTCAGGATCACCTTGCTCGCGGCCCGCTGACGCGACAGCTCGAACCCCTCCAGGCCGCGGTCGAGCGGCAGGCGGTGGGTGATCATCGGCCGGAAGCCCTCGGGGTTGCCGGACATCACTGCGATCACTTTCTCCCAGGTCGGTGGCTCCGACCCGTGCGAGGCGCGCAACTGATGGCGGTTGCGCACGAAGGTGGTCAGCGGCAGGGTCAGCGGAGCCGGGTGGATGCCGACGACAACCAGCACGCCTTCATATTTCAGCACGCCCAGCGCTTCGGTGATCGACGGCGGGTGGCCGGTTGCCTCCAGCACCACGTCCGCCGGCCGGCCGTTGTTCAGCGCCAGCACCTGATCCTTCAGCGGCCCCTCGGCGACATCGACGATATCGGTGAAGCCCAACTGGTTCAGCACGGCGAAGCGTGGCCCGTCCGCCCGGCCGGAGATGATCACACGGGCAGCGCCGGCGGCCCGCGCCATCAGCGCCAGCCCCTGGCCGATGGTGCCGGGACCAAGTACCAGGACCGTGTCGCCAAGGCCAACCTCGCCAACCAGAACGGCTTCCGACGCCACCGCCAGCGGCTCGACCAGGGCGCCGAGTTCGGTATCCAGATTCTCCGGCAGCGGCAGGGCGTTGCCGGCGGGGACGTTGAGGAAGCGGGCGAAGCCGCCGTCCAGTGTCAGGCCGAGCGCACCGCGCGGGCCGCGCAGGCGGGGATCGCCGGGCCAGGCCGTCTGGCCGTCGCCGGCCCAGACGCGCGGATAGACCGAGACCTTCGTGCCGACGGCGATGGCCGCACCGGGACCGGTGGCAACAACGCGGCCGGCGAATTCATGGCCCATGGTGACCGGCAGGTGCGGCACCATGAAGTCATAGCCGTCCGTCCACTCATAGGCATGCACATCGCTGCCGCAGATGCCCACGGCCTCGACCTGCACCCGCACCTCGCCGGGGCCAACCGGGGCAGGGTCGGAAACTTCGTGCAGTTCCAGGCCGAACGATGCCTTGGTCTTGCGCAGAGCGAGCATGGTCAGAAAGGCTCCTTGAAGTGGCCGGTGTAGATGCCAAGGGGTGGGCGCGCCTCGGGGTCGGTCATGACTTCGAGCAGCGCCGGCTTGCCGGAGGCGAAGGCGGCGTCGAGCGCCGGGCCGATCTCCTCGCCGCGGGCGATACGCTGGCCATGCACGCCGCAGGCGCGGGCGATGGCGGCGTGGTCCACGTCGGCGAAGTCGACGGCAATGGTGTGGTCGCCGAACTTGGCGTCCTCGGCGTGCTTCTGGAAGCCGAGAACGCCATTGTTCAGCACGATGACGGTGATCGGCAGGTTCAACCGGCGCAGCGTCTCCAGTTCCGCCCAGGAGTGGCCAAAGCCGCCATCGCCGCACAGGCAGACCACGCGCTTGTCCGGTGCGGCCACCTGCGCGCCGATGGCCATCGGCACGCCCCAGCCCAGGCCGGCGATGCCCCGCGGCGACAGGAAGCGCTGCCCGGCGCGCTTCACCGTCATGTAGATGTTGATCCAGTTCGACGAGTAGGACGCGTCGGCGACCATGATGCCGTCGGCGGGCATGCGCCGGTCGATTTCCACTGCCACCCGCTCGGGCCGCACCAATTCGCCGTCGCGGGTGGTGACGCCGGCGATCAGCGTGCGCCACTCGGCGGTAGCCTTGGTGATTTGTGCTTCCAGCGCCGGGCGGGCCGCTTTCCGCGCCGACAGGTCCTGTTGCAGCAGCGCCTCGCGCAGCGCGGCCAGGGTCAGCTTGGCGTCGCCGGCGAGGCGCAGCGCCTCATAGTTGCGGCCGATTTCCAGCGAGTCCGGGTCGATGTGGATGTAGCGCGCGTCCTTCGGGTACAGCGTCCAGGAGTCGGTGCCGTTCTGGTTGGTACGGTTGCCGACCAGCAGTACGACATCGGCCTCGGCGATCAGCGGCCGGAGGTCGTGTGCCCGGGCCCCGCGCGCCATGGTGTTGCCGACGACGCCGATGGACAGCGGGTGCGTCTCATCGACGCTGCCCTTGCCCATGAAGGTGGTGCCGACCGGCAGGTGTGCGTCCTGCTGCAGCGCGGCCAGCTCTGTGGCGGCGTCGGACAGATGGACACCGCCGCCAGCGACCACGACCGGCCGCTGCGCCTTGGCCAGCAGTTCCGCCGCCTGCCGGATCCGCGCCGGGTCGGCTAGCGTGCGATCGAGCGGATAGTGCCCCAGCACCGCTTTACGGGCGGAGAGGCCGGCCGCCTGCTCCAGCAGCAGGTCGGCGGGCAGCAGCAGCACCGCCGGGCCGGGGCGGCCGGACGTGGCGGCGGTGAACGCCATGTCCACATAGTCCTCCAGCCGGTCGGCGCGGTCGATGCGGCGCACGAACTTCGCCACGCCGTCGAACAGCTTGTAATGGTCAAGTTCCTGGAAAGCGTTCTTGTCCGTGGTGTCGCGGTTCACCTCCTGCACCAGGGCGATGACCGGGATGCTGGCCTTCAGCGCCTCGGCCAGCGGCGCGACCAGCAGCGTCGCGGCGGGGCCGTTCTGGGCGGTGACGACGCCGACCTTATGGCTGATGCGGGCATAGCCGTCGGCCATGGCGCCGCCCATGTTCTCCTGCCGGTAGACGGTCTGGCTGATGCCGGCATGTGGCGCGGCAAGGTGGAAGGCGGTCGGCAGGCTCTGGCCGAAGGTGGTCTCGACGCCATGGCGGGCGAAGGCTTCGGCAAGGCGCAGGGCAACGGTCGCGTTGGCCGCAGTGGACGGGCCGGCTTCGGGCATTCGGACATCTCCAGGTGGGTGCCGGACGGTTGCGGCCACCCGGCGGTTAGGGGCCAAACTGCCTCGGGTGGCGGTGGAGGACAACTCCAGTCATTGCTGCGCGTCAGTTCAGTGCGACCGGCTCGATGACGGTCGGATCATCGTCGCCCGCCCCGGCGCGATTCAGCCGGGGGGAGACCGGGTGCACGCGCAGTTTCTCCCGGGATGCCGGTTTCAGCGCGTCCAACCCGAGCGAGCCATCCAGCCAGGCGTCGAAATCAGGCGGCTCCAGCAGCACCGGCATGCGGTCGTGATAGGGCCTCATCCAGGGGTTCGCGGCCGAGACGATCATCGTTGCCGAAATCACCTCATCGAAGTTGTCGGGGTCGATCCAGCGATCCCAGAGCCCGGCGAGTGCCAGCACCGGCGATCCGTCGGCCGGCGTGAACAGATGCGGCTGCCTGGCGGCCTTGGCACCAGTCCACTCGTAGAAGCCGCTCGCCGGGATGATGC
>JAFEFW010000133.1 GCA_018240405.1 Pseudomonadota bacterium | reverse complement strand
AAGCCGCCCATGCCACCGGGTCCACCTGGTCCGCCGCCGCCGTTCTCGAACGCGGCGTGGCCGAACCGGTCATAGGCCGCGCGCTTCTGCTCATCCTTCAGGATGTCGTAGGCTTCGTTGACCTCCTTGAAACGCGCCTCGGCCTGCTTGTCGCCGGGGTTGCGGTCAGGATGGTACTGCATCGCGAGCTTGCGGTACGCCTTCTTCAGGTCGTCGCCGCTCGCCTCCCGGCCCACCCCTAGGGTCGTGTAGTAATCCTGCTTGGCCATGTCAGCCCTTTAATACTCAGCCGTGACGGACAAACACGGCATTGTCCCTGAACGAGTCGCGCCCGCCTTCGGGGGAAGGGCGGGCGCGACCATCATCTCAGACAGCCCGCGGTCGGACACGTGACCCACATCACCGGCGCACCCGCCTCCGTCGATCACGTGCCCGCACCAAGGTCAGGCTGACTTCTTCTTGTTCTCGTCGACTTCCTCGAATTCGGCGTCGACAACCTTGTCGTCCTTCGCACCGCCGGCGGGGTGATCGCCACCCGGCGCGCCCTGGGCACCTTGTGCCTGCGCGGCTTCGGCCTTGTACATCGCCTCGCCGATCTTCATCGCCGCCTGGCTCAGCCGCTCCGTCGCCTGCTTGATGCCCTCGACGTCGTTGCCTTCCAGCGCCGACTTCGCCGCGGCCACCGCAGATTCGGCCTCACCCTTCTCCTGTGCGCCGAGCTTGTCGCCGTGCTCCTTCAGGTTCTTTTCGACCTGATGGACCAGGCTTTCGGCGTGGTTGCGGGCTTCCACCGTCTCGCGCCGCTGCTTGTCGGCCTCGGCGTTGGCCTCGGCTTCCTTGACCATACGCTGGATGTCCGACTCGGACAGTCCGCCGCTGGCCTGGATGCGGATCTGCTGCTCCTTGCCGGTGGCCTTGTCCTTGGCCGAAACCGAGACGATGCCGTTGGCGTCGATGTCGAACGTCACCTCGATCTGCGGCACGCCGCGCGGGGCGGGCGGGATGCCGGTCAGGTCGAAATTGCCCAGCAGCTTGTTGTCGGCGGCCATCTCGCGCTCGCCCTGGTAGACCTTGATGGTCACCGCCTGCTGGTTGTCGTCCGCCGTCGAGAAGGTCTGGCTCTTCTTCGTCGGGATCGTGGTGTTGCGGTCGATCAGCCTAGTGAACACGCCGCCCAGCGTTTCGATGCCCAGCGACAGCGGGGTCACGTCCAGCAGCAGCACGTCCTTGACGTCGCCCTTCAGCACGCCGCCCTGCACCGCCGCGCCGATCGCCACGACTTCGTCGGGGTTCACGTTGCGGGCCGGGTCCTTACCGAAGAAGGACTTCACCGTCTCGATGACCTTCGGCATGCGGGTCATGCCGCCGACCAGGATCACCTCGTCGATCTGGCTGGCGTTCACGCCGGCATCCTTCAGCGCCGCGCGGCAGGGTTCCAGCGTGCGGCTGATCAGGTCATCCACCAGCGATTCCAGCTTCGCCCGCGACAGCTTCATCACCAAATGCTTCGGCCCGGACGCGTCGGCGGTGATGAACGGCAGGTTGATCTCGGTCTCCTTGCTGGAGGACAGCTCGATCTTCGCCTTCTCGGCGGCTTCCTTCAGCCTCTGCAGCGCCAGCTTGTCCTTGCGCAGGTCGATGCCCTGGTCCTTCTTGAACTCGTCGGCCATGTAGTCGATGACCCGCAGGTCGAAGTCCTCGCCGCCGAGGAAGGTATCGCCGTTGGTCGACTTCACCTCGAACACGCCGTCGCCGATTTCCAGCACGGAGATGTCGAAGGTGCCGCCGCCGAGGTCATAGACCGCGATCGTGCCGCTGTTCTTCTTGTCGAGGCCATAGGCAAGCGCCGCCGCCGTCGGCTCATTGATGATGCGCAGGACATCCAGGCCGGCGATGCGGCCGGCGTCCTTGGTTGCCTGGCGCTGGCTGTCGTTGAAGTAGGCCGGCACGGTGATGACCGCCTGGGTCACCGGCTCACCGAGGTAAGCTTCCGCCGTCTCCTTCATCTTCGTCAGCACATAGGCGCTGATCTGGCTCGGCGCGTATTTGTCGCCCTTCACCTGGACCACAGCATCGCCGTTGTCGCCACGCACGATCTCATACGGCACCATCGCCTTGTCCTTGGCGACAGTCGGATCGTCATAGCGCCGGCCGATCAGGCGCTTGATGGCATACAGGGTGTTGGACGGGTTGGTCACTGCCTGGCGCTTCGCGCTCTGGCCGACGAGGCGTTCGCCGCTGTCGGTGAAGGCGACCATGCTGGGCGTGGTGCGCGCGCCTTCCGAGTTCTCGATAACCCGAATGTCCTTGCCTTCCAGGATGGCCACGCAGGAATTCGTGGTACCGAGGTCGATACCGATCACTTTGCTCATGAAGTTGCTCCTTTCAGCGGACCGCACCAGCCCGAGGCACCGGAGCGGACCCTATTGAATAACGGTGATGTATGGACCCAGCCGGCTTGCGGCAAGGGTTTTAGGCGGGAATTTCGTCCTGATATGTCACAATTCTGACCGACGCCTGCGGCCGGCGGTCAGCGGTCGTTCGAGGCGGTGAGTTCGGCGGCCGGCGCCTTGGCGACGACGACCATGGCCGGCTTCAGCAGCCGGCCGTTCAGGGTCCAGGCGGACGACCAGGCCTGCATCACCGTGCCCGGCTTATGCGCTTCGCTTTCCTGCTCTGCCATCGCCTGGTGCAGGTTGGGGTCGAATTGTTGGCCGACCGGGTCCTCACGCTTGATGCCGTTCCGCTCCAGCGTGCCGAGGAAGCTGCGCTCGACGCCTTCCATGCCGTCGCGCACCTTGGCGACGATCTCCGGCAGGTTGTCCCCCTGCGGCAGGCTGGAAATGCCGCGGCGCAAATTCTCTGCCGTCTCGACCACGTCGGCGGCGAATTTCTGCACCGCGTACTGGCGGGCGTCGTCGGCGTCCTTGCGGCCGCGGGCACGTACGTTGGCGTTTTCCGCCTCCGCCCGCATCCAGCGCTCCTTCATCTCCGCCAGTTCCGCTTCCAGGGCGGTAATGCGTTCGGACGCCGCCTGCATCATCTGCTCCGGCGTCAGTTCGGCCCCCTGGCTGGTGGCCTGCGGGTCGCTACCCGGTTGATCATTCATGGTCTGTTGGTTGGGTTGGTGTTGCTCGCTCATGGCGGCCATCAGTTAGGGCGGCATCGGCCTCGGAACAAGCATTTCATCCAACTGTCTGCGACCAGTGCCCGTGTTGCACCGGCCCCGCCACAGCAGGGGACAGAGTGGGGTCCGCCCCAGCCTGCCACCGCGGCCGCGTCAGGCCGGCACCGGCGAATTGCGGTACTGTAATTTGTGTGCAATAGCACCGACATCGCACCAGGATAGCGGGCGGGTCGATTCGTCTGCCTGGGCGGCAACGGAGTAGAGCATTCAATGCGTGGATCATTAGCGGCGGTCGTGGTTGCCTTTGGCCTGATGACGGCGACGGCGGGACAGGCCCCGGCGGCGACGGCCAATCTTGAGTTCACCGGACCGGGCGTCAGCGGATCGGTCGTGATCACCTACGGGGCTGCAACCGACGGAACCTACTCCGACGCTCTCAAGGTCACCGGTATCACCGGCACGTTCACGGACACCAATGTCCCCCTGAGCCTCATCAACGTGCCGATCGTGGGGCTTGTGCCGATCAGTCCGACCGCACCTGAACCGACCAACCTTAAGGCGCCGAGTGATTTCAGCAAGTTCGGCGTCGCGTCCGGGTTCACCCATGACGCGTTGAGCTACGACAACCTGTATTGGCCTGGTGGCTCGCCGCAGACCGCGACGGATTATCCGGGGGCCGGCGGTTTGTTGGATATCTACGGCCTGCTGTTCGATATCGGCGGCGGGATGGTCGTGAACCTGTGGAGCAACGGCGATTTTGGCGGCGGTGCCGATTACGGCGTCGCCGTGGCGACAGCCCGCGAAGGCCTCAACTATGTCGAGGGCGGCGTTACCGTCACCGTGCCGGAACCGGCCTCACTGTCGTTGCTTGGCGCCGGACTACTGGGCATCTTCGGCCTGCGTCGTCGCGCCCAGGCGCATTGAGCTTCGAGCGGCCGGCGGCCTGCCCGCCGGCCATCGCTATCCTGCCGGCCGCCCGATGGTTTGAGCGGTGCCGTCGCCGGCCCGCGTGCCCCTGTCACGACACAGGCATTTGCGACCTTAGAACGTGATCGCCAAGGCCACGTAAAGCGAGCCAAGATTTGTCTGTGGGGCGTTCTGCACGCCGCGACCGACGGTGACGTAGAGATGGTACGTTGCGCTGAAGTCGTAGGTGCTGCCAATCGCCAGAGTGGTGTTGGGCAGGCCGTTCACCCGCCCGGGACCGGCATGAAACACCTCAAGGTTCAGCGCCAGCGAGTCGGTGAACTGACGCTGGACGGTCAGGCCGGCGAAAGGAAAATTGCGGCCGTTCTTGTAGTCGGTAACGGTGATGCCACCGCCGCCATAGATGCTCCAGCGTCCGAACCGCTCCTGCAGCCAGATCGGGAACGCGAAGCTTGGTCCGCCCTGGCCCAGGCCCTTATTGGTGCTGCCGATCGGCACGAGGAACGCACTACCGATACTGACGGTGGGCCACCATCCATCTTGGTCCAGGACCTGGTACTTCACCCCGAACTCGGCGTCTCCCAGCCCAAAATGGCTGGTCTGCGCGTAGGGTCCGGCATACGCCAATGGCAGCGATATCCTGACCTGGGTGCGGGGGAGTAGACCATAGTCGACCTCGATCCCCGGCGCCGTGGCCGATGAGTAGCCGGCGCTGCGGCCATAGACCATGAACGCGTCGATTTCCGTCCTGCCGTAGCCAATTACCTCGGCCTGGTCCGTATTGTAGGGCGGAGCAGCCCATAGCCGCGCCGGCAGGAGCAGGCCGATCAGCAGCAGCAGGCAGCCGATCTGCCGGCGGTGCCGTGGCACGCCATTCCCCATAGCGCTGCCGCGATTGACCGTGACGCGCTTCAAGTCAGGAAGTCGGCAAACAGATTGGCGTTGAAGCGCTGGAACGCTTCGGTGGCAAAGCCCGGCCGGCTCAGCCCCCAGGCCCAGCGGACCGACCCGGCGTTGAACACCTTCGCGCCGGCGGGACTGCGGAAATACACCGCCTCGGCCAGACCGGGCGCACCGTCGTGGCCCACCGGCGTGCCGGTGAACAGCACCTGCACGGAGTCGGGCGGCAACTCGGCGATGCGCGAGATGTTCGGCCTGAACAGGCGTCTGCCATCGTTGTCCGGATCGCGGTTGTCCCATTCGTAACCGACCACGTCGGCCACGACATCGCCGACGGACAGACCCGTGTCGCGGAAGAAGGGCAGGTCGGTCCGAGCGACGCGGTAGGGCACGCGAGGACCGCCGTCGGGTTGCGGCTGAAACCAGTTCTGGTAGGCGGCGCCCATCAGCATCGATTCCGGCCGCCGTCCGGCATCGCGAAACATCGCCGTTACCAGCAGCAGCGGATCGGCTGGGCCGCCGCGGCGCCCGATCGGATCGTTGCGTGATTTGTGGCAGACCAGTTGCCGGCCGCGGTCCGGCGTGCCGGGCGCACGATCGATGTCGGCGTAGCGGACCTGCCAGTAGCCGGTGTTCGCGCCGGTGAAGATCGTGTTGCCGCCGCGCTGTAGAATCCGGCGCTCAAAGGCGTCGAATTCTTCCATACTCCAGTATTCGTCGTGCGACCCGCAGACCACCAGCCGGTAGGCATCCAGCAGGTCCGGCTCCGCGTGGACGTCAAAATTGGCAGCGTAATCGACCGAAAATCCTGCCCGAGCGGCGAGGCTTTCCAGCCACGTCACCAAATGGACTTCATATTCGAGGAAACTGGCAGGGCCTGGCCGGTCGAACGAAACAAGGATGCCGCGCAGCGCCTCATCCTCAGTCGGATAGAGGCTGTGGCCGCCCCAGGCGTTATAGGCCTGCCAGGTATTCGTGCTGAGCTTCACCAGCACATCGCCGCGTGGCTTCGGCGGCCGCACCAGCGTCTGCACGACGTTGTAGCACGGGTCCGTCGCGCCCTCGATTGCCACATCGGCCGTATAGACGCCTGGTGGCCAGTCGGTGGTGTCGGCCGAAACAACCGGTGCCCATCCGGTACCCGAAGCGGCGACGCTGCGTGGCACCGGACGGTGGCTGAGCGTCAGCGGCGGACTTGTCCAGACCAGCTTGCGGCCCCAGGGATAATCCCCGATCCGCGACAGCCGTACCGAAGCGCGCACCGGCGCATGGTGCGGCTGCAGCGCGAGCATGAGATCGATCGGCTCGCCTTGCACGACACTGTGCCGGTCGGTGTGTCCGTAGACCGGGGCGCTGTCGAGCGGAACTGCCCAGGCCGGGGCAATTGCCTGCGCGACCGCCGGCGTGCCGGCGGTGTCCGCGTGCGCTTGACCTGACAGTGCGGTTGCGGTGAGCGCGCAGAGCTGCGCCAGTTTGCGGCGGCCAAGCTGAATCCGGCTCATCGGGACCATGGCGCAGGAGCAACAAGACGTTCAGACACGGAGCTGGCTATATCCTGCCGGGAACGATCTGGCATCCGGATTGTCGCACCGTCAGTGAAGCGCCGAAAGTGGAGCCAGTGGTCAGGCCGGCTCCCGCGCGGTGGTCTTGCCGCGCGGACCGGATGATGCCGACGCCATAACAAGCCTGTCCGGTGCCGCCTGTGCCGGGTCGTCCTGCAACACGGGCTGGGTCAGCGGCAGCGTCGGCTCCGCCACGCGCAGCCAGCGCGGCAGGATGGGCGACAGGTCCTGCATGGCTTCCCGCCAACCGATCATCGTCGTGATCCCCCAGGCAATGAACGCGGTGTTGAAGGCGGTGAACGCGGCGTAGCTGTAGCGGGCGGTGATCAGGTTGGTCAGGCAGCCGATCCCGGCGAGCGCCAGCATGCCGAATTGCAGCAAGACCTGCCCCGGCCCCATGCCGGTGCGGCCATCGACCTTCGGCGTGCGGCCGAACGCCGATTTGCGGCCGGTGACTGCCTGCCGGATCGATGCGGCAACGCCGGTCAGGTTGACCGGAATCAGCAGCAGGTTCAGGGCGTAGACCCGGAAGATATCCACCGGCCGCTGATAGCCGGCGCGATACAGGTCGCGCGTGTACAGCGCATAGTACGGAATGGCGGCCGCCGGCAGCCATGGCGTCGCGAACGCGGTATCGAATGGAACCAGCAGGAACAGCAGAAACGCGAGATTCCCCAGCAAAGGCGAGGCCAAATAGTGCGCGCGGATGATGAACTCGACGGAGCCAATCGTATGTCGGCCGCGTGCCAACCACAGTCGCACCAGATCGGGAAGAATGATCAGCCCGCCATTAGCCCAGCGCCGCCGCTGGATGACCAATGAGCCGAAGTCGGGCGGCGTTGCGCTGTAGGACAGCCGCGCCGGATAGTTCAGTAACCGCCAGCCGCAGCGCACCAGGTCGATGGTTGACCCGGTGTCCTCGATGACCGTCCTGTCCTGGATGAACACCGATATCGCGTGGCCCCGCTCCTCAACCTTGGTCTCGATCTGGCGCAGCGCGGACAGGCGGAGCAGCGCATTGGCGCCGACCCAGTAGGTTGCGTGCAAGGACGTGAAGCCCTGGTGCACGAAGTACTGGATGTCGGTCGTCGCGCCCGCGGTGCGCTCCAGCACGCTCGGGGCACCGGGAAAAGAGGAATATGGCGTCTGCGCCACGGCCAGGCGCTTGTCCTGCTGCATGGCGTTGGCGAGCCGCAGGATATAGTCGTTCAGGATCATACTGTCCGCGTCAAGCGTCAGCACGTAGTCCGCCTCTGGAACACTCAGCTCAGCCTCCTGGGCAGAGCACGGAACCAGACACGTGCCGTCGGGTGCCGCTTCCCGGCGGAAGTGTCCGCCCATCAGCCCGATATAGCTGTTCAGGTTCATCGCCTTATTGGCCTGGTGCGAGAGGTTCGCAAAGGCCTTGCGCTCAAAGCAGGTGATTTCGACTGAAAACAGGGACGCAAGGCGATCGTATTCGGCCATCAGCACGTCCAGATCAACGACAGCCTCCCGCAACGATGCCGCGCGCGCCCGGTGCTGCGCCGCCGGAACGTCGATGACCCGTGCGAGGAACAGAGCGTCGGCATGGCCGAATGCTGCCGAATGGGACAGTCGGAATGGGTCCCCGAACCGCTCGGTTGTGTCGGCGCATGCTTCATAGAGTAACGCGAGACGCTCGGCCTCCACGTCGGGATGAGCGGCGGCGTGGCCGGTCCGTGTCCGGAAAGCCTCGCGCTGCTGCCTGATCCGAAGGTGAAGCGCGGCGACATCGTCCTGCAGGTCGCGCACCATTTGCCGGCCTTGCGTCAACGCGCTCAACGGGTTGCACGCGTCGGCCGGCGGATCGTCGAACAATACGACGACCCGCCGGTTTGGGTAGTCCGCCAGCACGGCGGACAGGACTGTCTGCAGAACGACGCGGGGCTCTTCCCGATAGGACGGAATCAACACACAGACCGAAGGTGCATCCGTGGCGGTAAACTGCCGCGCAAGCTCCTCATGCGTTTCGGGCCGGTGCGCGCTCTGTCGCCGCAGGCAGCCGATCCTGGTGACCTGGTACACGAAACTGCCGTAGATCAAGGATCCGACGACTGCCAGCAACAGCGTGCCTTGCCACAGCAGATGAACGGACGGGTGCTGCGCAACCGGTGCAGTCAGTTCAAGTATAGCCAGGCCAAATGCCGCACTGGTCAGGACCAGGCAAGTCCACGTGGCTATCAGCTCCCCACGATCCGTCTCGGAACCGGCATGAGATTTGGACGCGATTACGCGCATGACAAGCGCCTGCCTCCGGCATATCGGGGTCATCTGGTGCAGTTGATTGATCTGATCGGGCGGCGCGGGCCAGCCTGGACGGCGCGCCTTTTATACGCGGTCTACTTGCGCCATTGAATCGGGCACGCGCGACGACTTGCCTCACGGCGAGCAAATGCTTGGCCCGTCAATCCTTCTCTCCGTTTTGTCGGACAAACCTATTGTATGGAACTATCAGGACCCGGCCCGTTTCGCAACGTGTATCAACATAGCAGAGTGCTTATCTTTATGCCGTGTAGCGGCTATTGATCGGTTTCTAGTCCAACGATCCAAACCGCTTCCGGCCGTTACTTATTTTTAGTTCGGTTGTGATCCTTTGCTGAAAGGGTAGGTTGATTGATTTCGAGAACTACACCAATACCGGGTAAATGCCGTGGCAGTATTTGAAACATCGTTGTCTATGCTGGCGATAATCTCTCAATATTTCGACGTCCTTGCCGTAGTGCTGCGGAGCATTAGCCGGCGCGGTTGGTTGCCAGCGCATGCAGCCTGCCGCCTTGCAACATCGTCCGGGCGCACCCGATATGGCCATGACGAAGGC
>JAFEFW010000132.1 GCA_018240405.1 Pseudomonadota bacterium | reverse complement strand
AGGAACATGTCGTGCACCATGCGGCCGTCCGGCCGGATCTTGCCGTTATGGGCGTAGAAATCGTGGATCGGCGTCTCGCGCAGCTTGGCCATGACCGCGTCGGCATCGGTCGTGCCGACGGCATCGACCGCCTTCAGATAGTCCAGCGTCGCCGAGTAGGCGCCCGCCTGCAGCCCGTTCGGCATCTTGTGCAGCGTCTCCTGGAAGCGCTTGGCGAAGGCGCGCGTGCCGTCGTCGAGGTCCCAGTAGAACGTGTCGACCACCATCATGCCCTGCGTCGCCTGCAAGCCGATGCCGTGCACGTCGTTGATGTTGGCAGCAAGGCTGGCCAGCTTGGCGCCGCTTTGGGTCACGCCGAACTCGGCCGCCTGCTTCACCGTGTTGATCAGGTCGGTGCCGGCATTGGCCAAGCCGATTACTTGGGCACCCGAGGACTGCGCCGCGATCAGGTAGGAGGAGAAGTCAGCGGTATCCATTGGCGCACGTGACTCGCCCAGCACCTTGCCGCCGTTCTCCTTCACCACGCCGGCGCTGTCCTTCGCCAGCAGGTGCCCGAACGTGTAGTCGGCTGTCAGGTAGTACCAGGACTTGCCCCCCTGATCCATCACCGCCTTGGTCACCGCGTGCGCATTGGCATAGGTGTCATAGGTGTAGTGGACGCTGTAGGGCGTGCAGGATTCGTTGGTGATCGAGACAGCGCCGGGGCCGTTGAGGAACACCACGCGCTTGCGCTGCTTGGCGACATTTATCGCCGCCAGCGCGGGGGAGGACGCGGCGACATCCATCAGCGCCACAACATTCTGCGTATCGAACCAGCGTGCGGCGATCGAGGCCGCGACATCGGCCTTGGCCTGGTGGTCGGCGATCAACACCTCCACCGGGCGGCCGAGCACCTTGCCGCCGTAATCGGCGACCGCGGTGCGGATGGCGAATTCGGTGCCGGGGCCGGTCACGTCGGCATACAGGCTCGCCATGTCCAGGATGGCGCCGATGCGGACCGGTTCGGCTGTCGGCGTCTGGGCGCTGGTGGAGTGGCTCGTCATCGTGCCGGCGCAGAGCAGCGCGGCGGCAAGGGCAGTCGTCAGGCGGTGCATGGAGCGTCCTCTTCGCGCGCCGATGCGGCGCGGGTTCTCAACCCGCCGCTGTATCGACACGGTGTCACACAGGCGCAAGGCCCGAGGATGCTGGCCGGCATCACAGCAGGGCGTGGCGCCGCCACAGCGCCTACACAACGCCGCGAGCGCCCAAGGAGTCTGGCTGTGGATGCGGGAAAGTACGGATTGTGGCGAATGGGCGCCAGTGCCATTGAGGAATCGTTGAGAACCTCTGCCCTCGGAGGGACCGATGTTCAAACGGTTATGGCGCTATGTGAAGAACCAGGTGGTCGCCGACCTGCCGAACGAGTTCGCCGCTTGCGCCGATTGCGGCGCCCGCATTTGTCCTGATGCACGCTTTCGATCCTGCCGCCGGCGGCTTGCCGAGGCAGCTTGGCTCGACGCCCATCCGGACGCCGAGGACTGCGTCACACTTGCCGCGACGGCGGAGAAGTAGGCTGCCCGGTCAGTGCCCGGGATGGGACTTCGCGAAGGCCGCCTTCTGTTCCGCAGTCGCTTCCTTCTGGTGCTTCGCCTGCCACTCCTTGTACGGCATGCCATAGACGATTTCGCGTGCGTCCGGGTCGCTCAAGGCAATCCCCTTCGATTCGGCGGCTTCGCGGTACCAGCGGCTGAGGCAGTTGCGGCAGAATCCGCCCAGATTCATCAGGTCGATGTTCTGCACGTCGCTGCGCTCGCGCAGATGCTCCACCAAGCGTCGGAAAGCGGCGGCTTCCAGTTCAGTGCGGGTGGCGGTGTCGAACTCCGGTGCAGGCATCGGGACTCTCCCCTGTCGGTTGCATGGACTGGCCGAAAGATGGCGCCTTGCCGGCGCCTTCGCCATACTCATGCCACCGGAAAATCTTGGAGGAAATCGCCCATGGGCGAGACCGCTGCCCAACCCCACCATTTGTCCGGCCCGTGGACCGATGCCACCGCCCGCGCCGCGCTGCGCGACCTGTTCGACACGGCGGTCGCCGCGGCCGACCCACGGCGTGTGCTGGCGGCGCACCTGCCGCCCAAGCCGACGCGCGGGCGGGTCGTCGTGGTCGGCGGCGGCAAATCGGCGGCGGTGATGGCGGCGGCGTTGGAAGACGCCTGGCCGGATGTCGAGTTGGAGGGCACCGTCGTCACCCGCTACGACCACGCCGTGCCGACACGGCGGATCGAAGTCATCGAGGCGTCCCACCCGGTGCCGGACGAAAACAGCCACCGCGGCGCGCTACGCCTGCTGGAGCGCGTGCGCGGCCTGACAGAGGACGACACAGTGATCGCGCTGATGTCCGGCGGCGCCTCGGCTTTGCTAGCGGCGCCGGTCGAGGGCCTGACGCTGGCCGACAAGCAGGCGATCAACCGCGACCTGCTGGCCTGCGGCGCCAACATTTCGGAAATGAACACGGTGCGGAAGCACCTGTCGGCGATCAAGGGCGGCCGCCTTGCTGCCGCTGCGGCGCCGGCGCGCGTGGTGACTTTGGCGATCAGCGATGTGCCGAACGACGACCCGGCCGTCATCGGGTCGGGCCCGACCGTGCCGGACCCGACAACCTTCGCCGATGCCCGTGCGTTGATTGCACGCTATGGCATCACTCCTTCTCCCGCGGTCGCTGCCCGCCTCGCCCAGGATACCGACGAGACGCCGAAGACGCTGGCGAATGCGGAGTTCCGCATGATCGCGACACCGATGATGGCGCTGGAAGCCATGGCCGTGAGGGCGCGCGCGCTGGGCCTGACGCCGCTGATCCTGGGTGACGCGCTGGAGGGAGAGGCCGCGCAAGTCGGCACCGTGATGGCCGGCATTGGCCGCTCAGTCAGGGCACACGGCCATCCGCTGCGGCCGCCGGCCGTGTTGCTGTCGGGCGGCGAGACCACCGTGACCCTAACCGGCAAACCTGGCGGCAAGGGCGGCCGCAATACCACCTTCCTGCTCGGTCTGGCCATCGCCCTGAACGGCGCGCCGGGCATTTGGGCGACGGCAGGTGACACGGACGGGATCGACGGCATGGACGAGATTGCCGGCGCCCTGCTGACGCCGGATACGCTGGCGCGGGCCAAGGCCGCAGGCCTCGACGCACGTGTCAGCCTCGCCACACATGACAGCCATGGCTTCTTCGGTGCGCTGGGGGACTTGATCGTCACCGGCCCAACGCTCACCAATGTTAACGATATCAGAGCGATCCTGATCGCCTGACCAGACAGAGGGGAACTGTCATGGCCGCCCGCCCGAAGCTGCGCCGCCGCCGGCGCACGAAGATCATTGCCACCCTCGGTCCTGCCAGTTCATCGATCGAGGTGCTGACCCGGCTGTTCCAGGCCGGTGCCGACGTGTTCCGGCTGAATTTTTCGCACGGGTCGCATGAGGATCACGCGGCGCGCATCGCCATGATCCGCGAACTGGAGCAGCGCTTCGACCGCCCCATCGGCATCCTGGCCGACGTGCAGGGCCCGAAACTGCGTGTCGGCCGCTTCGGTGGCGGACGCGTGCAGTTGCAGACCGGCCAGAATTTCCGCCTGGACCTGAACCCGACGCCCGGCGACCGGGAACGGGTGAACCTGCCGCATCCGGAGATCATCGAGGCGGCCTCGATCGGCTCCTCCCTGCTGCTCGATGACGGCAAACTCCGCCTGCGGGTCACGCGCAAGCGCCCCGACGCGCTGGAGACGGAGTGCGTGGTCGGCGGCCCGCTGTCGGACCGCAAGGGCGTGAATGTCCCGGACGTCGTGCTGCCGATTCCGGCGCTGACCGAGAAGGATCGGGCGGATCTGGAATTCGCTGTCTCACACGGCGCCAACTTCATCGGCCTGTCCTTCGTCCAGCGGCCCGAGGACGTCATGGAAGCGCGCCGCCTGATCGACGGCCGCGCCTGGGTCATGGTGAAACTGGAAAAGCCGCAGGCGCTGGACAATCTCGAAACGATCCTGGACCTGACCGACGCGGTGATGGTGGCGCGCGGTGACCTCGGCGTGGAACTGCCGCCCGAGGAGGTGCCGCTGGCGCAAAAACGCATTGTCCGGCTGGCGCGGCGGCTGGGCAAGCCGGTGGTGGTGGCGACGCAGATGCTGGAGAGCATGATGAGCGCCCCGGCGCCGACCCGCGCCGAAGCCTCCGACGTCGCCACGGCCGTATTTGACGGTGCCGACGCGGTGATGCTGTCGGGCGAGACGGCCGCCGGCCAGTATCCCTATGAGGCCGTGAACATGATGGACCGCATCGTCGCGCGGGTGGAGCAGGATGCCGAATGGCGGGCGCTGCTGGACGCCAGCCGGCAGCCGCCGGAACCGCAGACGGCGGACGCCATAGCCGCGGCGGTGGCGCAGGTTGCGGCGACGATCAAAGCCAAGGCCATTGTGGCGTTCACTCATTCCGGCAGCACCGGCCTGCGTGTGGCGCGCGAGCGGCCCGCGGCCCCAGTCATTGGCCTGACCCAGACCATGGACGTCGCTCGGCGCATGGCGGTGATCTGGGGCGTCCATGCCGTGGTCAGCGAGGATGCACGCTCCATGACCGATGCGGTGAACCGAGCATCCCGGTTGGCGCTGGCCGAGGGTTTTGCGGGACACGGCGATGAGATTGTCGTCGCCGCGGGCGTCCCGTTCGGTCAGTCCGGGACAACAAACGCGCTGCGGGTGGCAACGGTTCGGTAACGCGGAGCCGCCGCCCGCCGGGATGCAATTTGTGCGGGGCCTTGAAGGCTGACCCTGGATCGTGGAAGGGTGGTTGCGTTCCCGATGCTGAGGCGTGTCTCGACGCGCTGCCATTCAGCGCAAGACCGCGCAGACGCGGTATCCCGTTCGTACCAGGAGTCTCGTCATGCCCGTTCTGACTCGCCGCACCCTTCTGCTGACCGGCGCCGCGGCGGCCACTGCGGCTACCCTGCCTCGTGCGCGGGCTGATGCCACTGGTCTGGCCTATCCGTTCTCACTGCCTGCCCTGCCCTATGCGACGAACGCGAACGAACCGTTCATCGACGCGATGACGATGGAGATCCATCACGGCAAGCATCATGCCGCATACGTTACAAACCTGAATGCGGCGCTGAAGGATTATCCGCAGGTGGCCGCCCTGGGATTGCCGGCGATGCTGGCGCAGCTTGCGCAGGTGCCGGAAGGGATTCGCAGCGCGGTGCGCAACAATGGCGGCGGCCATGTCAATCATTCGATGTTCTGGCAATTGATGGGCGGCAAGGGGGGCGAGCCGTCGGGTCCGCTGGCCGATGCTGTAACCCGCGACTTCGGCTCTTTCGCGGCAATGAAGGAGCAGTTCAACAAGGCCGGTGCGGGACGTTTTGGTTCCGGCTGGGTGATGGTGGTGGTGGACCGTGAGGGCAAGCTGTCGCTGACCAGCACGCCGAACCAGGACACGCCTATCATGGACGCCAAGATGGTGCTTTTCGGCAATGATGTGTGGGAGCACGCGTATTACCTGAAATACCAGAACCGGCGGGCGGATTACCTTGCCGCTTGGTGGAACGTGGTGGATTGGGGCAAGATCGCCGATCGCTACGACGCGGCAAAGAAGGGCGCGCTGGCGCTGTAGTTCGCTGTTTCAGCGGTCCCGCTTCGCGCGAAACGGCTGCACCCAAGGCGTTGATACGCCGTTTGCCGCCCCGTTCCGGACGATGGTTCATGGACCAATTAAGCGTGACGGTTCCCGTCAGCGGTGCGGAATCAGTGGCGCGTCGTATCGGCGCCGACTGACTGCATCGGCCGCGCGCCCACCTTCGCTTTCAGGAGTCGTTGCAAGAGTTGGCAGCATCATGGTGGTCTTTGGCGTCTTCCGATACGCGCGCGGCCTCGACGGGCACAGTCGCGCTGAAGCATACTTCCGTTCTAAATACGCAACACCATTATGGACCTCAACCGCACCGGTTGAACGTGATGGTGCACGGGCCAGAGGCCGGCATCATAACGTCGGCGTCCGGATCATGCCGGGCTTCAAAATCACGGCAGGTGACGGCGGCGTTTTATCGGGATAGCGTAGTCCGACAACGAACGCGACGGGAAAACACGCGCGATGGGAGGTACCACGTCTACGGCGGGTCGGGCGGCCATCACGGCGTCCGCCGGCCCTCACGTAAACACGTCCGCAGCAGGGCGATGGCTGGACCGGCAGTTCGTGCGATTTGCCGTCGCACCGACCACGCTGATGATGCTTGGCGTCTTCGGCGTACCCCTGCTGTTGTCCGGCATGCTCAGTTTTCAAGGCTGGGAGGCGACACGCGGCCTGTTCGCCGGCGAATTCGTTGGCTTTGACAATTATCAGGATCTGCTGACCGACCCGAACTTCCTGACCAGCATCCGGATGACCGTGATTTACACCGCGTTGACAGTCGCGGCTGAACTTGCACTCGGACTGGCCATCGCGTTGCTGCTCAATATCGACCTGCCGTACATCGTGGTCTTCCGCACGGTGCTGATCATTCCGATGATGATCACGCCGGTCGTTGCCTCGTTCTGCTGGAAACTGCTGCTGGACCCGGACCATGGGGTCATCAATTACTGGATCGGCGAACACATCGTCTGGCTCGGCAATCCCTCGACCGCCCTGTTCGCAGTTGCGGTCGTCGCGGTGTGGCAGGCTGCCCCCTATGTCTCCATTCTGCTGCTGGCCGGTCTGCGGTCCCTGCCGCACGAACCGGTCGAGGCCGCGAAAATCGATGGCGCCAGCGTGCTGCAGACGTTCTGGCATATCACGCTGCCGCTGCTGCGCCCCTATTTCCTGGTCGCGCTGCTGCTGCGGACCATCTTCGAGTTCAGGGCCTTCGACAACATCTACGTGCTGACCGGCGGCGGGCCGGCCAACGCCACGATGACGCTGTCACAGTTCACCTATCTGACGTCGTTCGTGAAGTTCGACATGAGCCTGGGATCGGCGGCGTCGTGGCTGATGCTGCTGATGTCCATGCTGCTGTGTCTGTTCTTCATGACAACGGTCCGTCGCAGGGATGCCAACTGATGGCCGCGCTGAACTATGTCGGGTCCCGACGCGGCAAGCTGGCCTATGCCGGGTGCGTCTATGCCGCTCTGATCCTGCTGACGGTCGTGTTCCTGTTTCCGCTGTACTGGATCGTCAGCCTGTCGCTGAAGACGCGCATGCAGGTCTTCTCCAAGCCGCCCCTGTTCCTGTGGTGGCCGACCTTCGAGAACTATGCCGCCGTGTCGCACAGCGCCGATTTCGGCCAGGCCTTCATCAACAGCCTTGTGGTATCGGGCGGCGCGGTCAGCCTGTCGCTGCTGGTCGGCGTGCCCGCCGCCTACGCCTTTGCGCGGTTTCCGTTCCTGGGACGGAATTTCCTGTTCTTCAGCCTGCTGGCGATGCGCATGCTGCCGCCGATCGCCGTGCTGGTGCCGATGTACGTGCTGTTCAGCAAGCTCGGCCTCACCACGACGCGGATCAGTGTCATTCTGGCCTACACCACGTTCAGCCTGCCCCTCGTGGTCTGGATCATGCGCGGCTTCTTTGAGGATCTGCCGCGCGAACTGGAAGAGAGTGCGTGGGTCGATGGCGCCAGTCGGTATCAGACGTTCTATTACGTTGTACTGCCCCTGATCCGGCCCGGCCTGGTCGCGGCCAGCATCCTGTGCCTGCAACTGGCCTGGAACGACTTTCTGTTTTCGGCCGTGCTGACCAACAACGCAACGCGCACCCTGCCGGTGCTGATGGTGGTGTTCTCCGGCGGTGACAGTGGCGTTGACTGGGGCAGCATGACGGCCTCCGGCGTGCTGGTGATCCTGCCGGTCATCATTTTCTCTTTCCTGGCCCAACGGCATCTCGTCTCGGGCCTGTCCTCGGGAGCGGTCAAGGGATGAAACGTCGTACTCTTCTGACCGGCGCGGCCTCCGCGCTGGCGATGCCGGCGCTGCCAATGCCAGCCCTGGCAGCCGACAACAAACCGGAAAAGCTGGTCTATGTCGGCGACAATGGCCCTTGGCATTTCGCCATGGTGGAAGAAGTCGCCCCGGCTTTCGAAAAGGAAACCGGGATCAAGATCGACTTCACCCTGCTGCCGGTCGATCCCTGGCAAGCGCGGTTGAAGGCGGAACTGAACGCCGGTTCCTCGGGCATCGACATCGTACAATGGTCCGTCGGCATGGCCGGTTGGCTGAACCCGCACTTCGACGATCAGCGCGAGGTGGTCGTCGAACGCATCAAGAAGCGTGATCCGGACTGGAATTTCGACGATTTCCTGGCGGGCGCGAAGACCGCCGCCACTTACCAGGGGAAGATGAACGGGATTCCGTACCGCACAACAACCGGTATCATGCACTACCAGAAATATCTGCTGGATCAGGCCGGCATCACCAAACTGCCGGAGACCTTTGCCGAACTGCAAACCGCTGTGCTGGCCTGCAACAAGCCGCCGGAGCGCTACGGCTTTGGCCTTATGGGCAAGCAAAGCTCCGCCATTTCCAACAGCTTCTACGCCTGGCTCTATTCCGCGGGCGGCCGCCTGATCGACTTCTCGACCGGCGAGGTCTTCATCAATAACGCCGCGGCGGTGTCAGCCCTGGAGTTTTGGTCCGACCTGATGGTCAAGTACAAGGCGGTACCGCCCGATGCGATCACCTGGGAGTATGAGGAAATCATCTCGGGTGCGCAGCGTGATCGTTACGCTATGTGCTCGTCCTTTGCTCCCTACGCGACGCTGATGAACGATCCGCAGAAATCGCAGACCGGCGGCAAGTGGACCTGGGCGACGATGCCAGGTCAGAACAACAAGTCCGAAGGCCGCACCTGGGTCGATGGGCACATGCTGGGTGTGCCAAAATACTCCAAGAACCAGGACTGGGCCGTCGAGTTCATCCGGATGTGCTGCAATCAGCACTTCATGTATCGCTCCATGGTTCGGGGCAACGCACCGCCGCGCGGGTCTGTGCTGCGCGAGTCGGACCTTGTCGCCAAGCTGGGCTGGCCGCCGATCGCGGCCGCGGCCATTGAGACCGGCATCCCGACGCCGGCCCATCCGGCCTACACGACCCTGGAACCCGCGTTGCGCGCCGGCCTGTCGCAGACGTTGCTGGGTCAGAAGAAGCCGAAGGAGGCGTTGGATGAAGTCGCGGCCGAATGGCAGCGAGGTCTGCGCCGCGCGGGGGTGAAGAAGGCGTGAGCAGATAGGGCAGCGATCCGATACGTCACCACGGGGCCACCCGGCGAATGGCCTGGCGGGTTGGCTCTGTGGAACGTCGCAGCTTTCCAAGACGTGCACCGGAGTCGAGGCCACGTCTTGTCCGGATCGTCCAGCGCGCCGGCCGCCCTGCCCTGGGCGAAGTCCGGCA
>JAFEFW010000131.1 GCA_018240405.1 Pseudomonadota bacterium | reverse complement strand
GCCTGCCGCTCCGATTGCTGCCGCGGATCGATCGGCAGGGTGCGCCGCACCTGCCGCTCATTGTCGATCTTGTCCATCAGCCGCGGGCCGACTTCGTTGCGGTACCATGGTAGTCCGAGCAGGGACTTGTCGAGATGGGTGTGGGATTCGATGAGCCCGGGGAGGACGATCCGGCCCTCGCCCGCAAGTTGCGGCGTGCCGCCGTCGGCTGTGACCGTGCCAAAAGCGGCGATGCGGCCGTCGCGGATCAGCATATCCGCTGCGGGGCCGCCCATCGGGCGCACGTTGGTGATCAGCAGATCGGCCATGTCCGGGTCCTTTGGGTGCGATGGCGCACGGTAGCACCGCGATCGCCCGCGTGGACATGGGCACCAGGGGGAGCCTGGATC
This sequence comes from Pseudomonadota bacterium, assembly GCA_018240405.1. Classification (GTDB taxonomy): domain Bacteria; phylum Pseudomonadota; class Alphaproteobacteria; order Acetobacterales; family Acetobacteraceae; genus Rhodopila. The sequence goes on along the minus strand of JAFEFW010000131.1, from coordinate 9,063 downwards.
GTACCATCGCGGGAGACGCCGTTGCCACCTTCCGGTCTCGAGCGACGCGACCTCCGGGCGGTAACCATACACTCTCACCCACAACCAATGGACATCCGCACCGACCCGCGCCACGCTCCGGTGGTTCCCCTTACGCGGACGGAGCCCGCCCATGCTGCCTGATTCAACCCTGGCCGAAGCCGACTCCCTGCTGGCCGCGTGCCGGACCAAAGGCGTGACGCTGGCAACGGCGGAAAGCCTGACCGGCGGCCTGATCGCCGCCGCGCTGACCGCCATCCCCGAGTCCTCGGACGTGCTGGACCGCGGCTTCGTCACCTACTCGAACCAGGCAAAGAACGAGATGGTCGGCGTGCCAATGGAAATGATCCAGCAGCACGGCGTCGTCAGCGAGGACGTCGCTCGGGCGATGGCCGAAGGTGCCCTGCTCCGCTCCCGCGCAACGATCGCGATAGCGGTCACCGGCGTCGCCGGTCCCGGCGGCGGGACTGCGGCAAAGCCGGTTGGCCTGGTCTGCTTCGGCCTCGCCCGGCGCGGCCAGTCGACGCGGACAGAGCGGCAGGTCTTCCCCGGCGACCGGGCTGCCATCCGCGCGACGACGGTGCTGCATGCGCTCCGGCTGATCCGCGAGGCGTTGTGACGCTGCCGCCGCTGCCGGAGGTCGACCCGCTGACTGCCGGCCTGGTGGTGCTGGCGACCGCCGCTACCGACGCGGTCTATGTCATGTTCGCCTCCGCCATCGCCGCCCGGCGGCGCATCCCGGCGGCGAACTGGAGCAGCATCTGGTACATGCTCTCTTCCTTCGCGGTGATCAGCTACACCAGCAACTGGATCTACGTGGTGTTCGCGGCCGCCGGCTCCTGGGTCGGCGCGTATCTGTCGATGACCTTCCTGCACCGCACCCGCCGCACCTGATCAACGCGACCGGTCCACAGGCGTCGTGCCCCCGGGCACACGCAAGCGTGGGCCGAACGCGCGCCGCTGTGACTACCGCTTCGCTTGCTGGCACCACATCTGCATGAAAACGCCGTATCGCTGCCATACGCTTGGGCAGGATACGGCGTTGTCACGACAGAATGAGGTGGGCATGACTGACATGGAGTACAGCCGAAAGCTGGAGGAACTCGACCAATTGCTGAACGACCCGACCGTGCCCATGCAGCCTGACCGGATCTGGTCGCTGCTAGCCGACGTATCCCGCTTCCCGGCACCGCACGCCGCAGAGCAAGGCGCAACCTGACTGGCCTGCTGGACATGACGCGGTCCGGCCGCGCCGAGGTGCATTTGCTGCCCTTGGCGTTCCGCGCCACCGGTGACGCGGGACCGAGCGTCCCGGTTCCGGAACACACGGATGGCCGACGGTGACGACACCAGTGGCGGCGCCACGGACGACACCTTCATAGCGCCAGGCGGGCGCCCAGCAGAAATTCCTTGTTGCCTTCCGGCCCGGTGATCGGGCTTTCGGCAATGCCGTCGACAGTCCAGCCCGCCAAGGTCTGCCACCACGCCGTGATGCGATCGCACACGTCCTGGTGCACGGCTGCGTCACGGATGACGCCCTTGCCTTTCGCCGCAGCAGCCTGTGCTTCGAACTGAGGCTTGATCAGCACGATGGCCCAGGCCCCGGGCGCGCATAACGCCAGCGGCGCCGGCAGCACCGTGGCCAGGCCGATGAAGCTGGCGTCGCACACCAGTGCTCCGGCCGGGTCGGGCACGGCGGCGGCGTCCAGGTAGCGCGCATTGGTTTTCTCATGCACCACGACGCGCGGGTCCTGGCGCAGCTTCCACGCCAGTTGCCCATGCCCGACATCGACCGCGTGCACTTTCGCCGCGCCATGCGCCAGCAGCACGTCGGTGAAGCCGCCGGTCGACGCGCCGACATCGAGGCAGATCCGTCCTGCCGGATCATAGCCGAAATGCGCCAGCCCATGCGCCAGCTTGATGCCGCCGCGCGACACCCAGGGGTGGTCCTGGCCGCGCACCTCCAGCGGCGTGTCGGGGCCAAGCATGTCGCCGGCCTTGGCGATGCGCCGCTCGCCGGAGAAGATCTTGCCGGCCAGGATGAGCGCCTGCGCCCTGCTGCGGCTCTCGACAAGCCCGAGGTCCACCAGCCGCTGATCAGCGCGCTGCTTCGACTTGGGAGAAGCGGTGTCTCTGGTCATGGCGACGCAGCTCGCTGCCGTGGGCACACGGATCGATGCGTGCCGTTGACAGGCCAAGCTAATTGGGTTCGGAGGCCACGTAGCGCCACGGAAACCGACGGAGGGATTTCCCGGGCGGCGGGCGCCGCAGCCCCAGACCGGTCACCAGCCATGCCGCAAGCGCACGCGGCCGACACAGAAAAAGCTCCGTGCATCCCCGCGTCCTCCATTGTGCACTGCGCATACATGCCAGGCGGCGATGCGCCTCAGACGGATCCCATAGCCCACGTGGCCGGCACTTATCCCTCCAGCGCCCGCGTCCCCAATGAGCCATCCGGCTGCTGCACCAGCGCCTCGACACGCGCCTCCACCTCCGCCAGCTTGGCCTCGCAATGGCGGCGCAGCTTGACGCCACGCTCGAACGCCTGGATCGCGGCGTCCAGCTTCAGCGCGCCGCCCTCCAGCCCGCGCACGATCTGGTCGAGCTCCGCCAGCGCATCCTCAAAGGACAGCTTGCTGACGTCATCGGCCGCCGTTTCTCCCACGCGTCCCTCCGTCACAGCCGCATCAGGCCGCGGACATGCACCGCCGCGCTGGCCGCCAGCGCATCGAGGTCATAGCCGCCCTCCAGCACCGAAACCACGCGGCCGCCGCAATGCTTGTCGGCGATCTTGACCAGTTCGTCCGTCACCCAGGCGTAATCCACGGTATCCAGCCGAAGCTGTGCCAGCGGATCGGCGACATGCGCATCGAACCCGGCGGAGATGATCAGCAGCCCCGGCGCGAACGCGTCCAGCATCGGCAGGATGGTCTGCATATAGGCCGCGCGGAACGCCTCGCTGCCGTCGCGGGCGCGCAGCGTCGCATTGACGATGTTGCCGGCGACCCCGCGCTCATTCGGCATGCCGGTGCCGGGATAGCACGGGCTCTGGTGCGAGGAGGCGTAGAACAGCCCGGGATCCGCTTCGAACATCGCCTGCGTGCCGTTGCCGTGATGCACGTCGAAATCCACCACCGCCACCCGCTCCACGCCCCACTGCGCGCGGGCGTGCGCGGCGGCGACGGCGACGTTGTTGAACAGGCAGAAGCCCATCGGCTTGTTCGGTTCGGCGTGGTGGCCGGGCGGGCGCACGGCGGCGAAGGCGGCGCGCGCCCAGCCTTCCATCACGGCATCGACCGCCTTCACCGCACCGCCGGCGGCGCGAGCGGCCGCCTCGGCGCTGCCGGTGCTCATCACGGTGTCGCCGTCGAGGTGCACCGGTTCGCCCAGGTCAGGATGGATCGCCAGGATCGCTTCCACATAGTCACGCGGATGCACGCGGGCGAGTTGGTCGACCGTCGCGCGCGGCGCTTCCTCGCGCAGCAGAACGGCGAATTCCTCCGACTCCAGCGCCGCAAGCACCGCGCGGAGACGTTCCGATGTCTCGGGATGATAGGGCCCGGTGTCGTGCTCCAGGCACGCGGGATGGGTGATCAGGGCCGTGGTCACGTCAGACGTTCCTCTACTCGGGGGCGGGCGTATCGGCTCGCCGCCGGATCAGGAAGCTGAATACGCCAGCTTCCTCGCTCCACGCCAGCAGGGCGTGGCCGGTTTCCCGACAGAATGCCTGAAAATCGGCAACCGCCGCCCGGTCGGTGGCCAGCACGCGCAGCCGCTCCCCAGGCGCCATGCCGCGCAACGTCCGATTGGCCCGCAGCACCGGGAGGGGGCAGTTCATGCCCTTCACATCAAGCACGGTTTCACTCATGCCCGCGAACATGCGTTCCGACGGCAAGCGGGGCAAGCCGGGTCGCCGCAGGGCAGCGTTCCCGCTGCCTTGGTGCCGATATGCGGCCGTGTTCAGGCCGTGGCGTCTGCCTCATCCAGGCGCAGGATTTCCACGCAGGGCGGCGTCAGCAGGATGTCGCTGAACGCGTGCATCCAATTCCCGGTATCAGAACCGGAGCGGATGCCGCGCTGGCGGAACTGGTCCAACTGGTCGAGGCTCGCCAGCTCAATCTCGAATTGCAGCGCGGCGCTGCCCTGGGCTCGCGTCACCGGGACCAGCAGTTTCGCCGACAGCCCCTTCTCACGGGCGGCCTGCACCTCCTGGCGAATGAAGCCAAGCGCCTTCTCCCGGTCGCGCGGGTGCAGGTCGTAGGAAAACCGAGCAATATACATGATGGTTGTCTCCGCGTTGTGGATGCGACGTGGCGGGTCGCCACACACAGGAACCCGATGGTAGGCACTGCGTTGCCGCGCGCCGCGGCAGCCGCACCAACATGCTTGAGAACACACCGCCGCAACGGCATCCTGCCGCCATCATGACCCGGCACCGTATCGGCATCGACCTCGGCGGCACCAAGATCGAGATCATCGTGCTCGGCCCCGCCGGCGCCGAAGTGCTGCGCCGGCGCATTGCCACGCCAAACGGCTATCGCGAGACCCTGCAGGCCATCGCCAGCCTGGTGCGTGACGCCGAGGCGCAGCTTGACACGACAGCGACCGTCGGCGTCGGCATCCCTGGCGTCATCAGCCCGGCCACCGGCCTGGTGAAGAACGCCAACTCCGTCGGGCTCAACGGCCACCCGCTCGACGCCGACCTCAGCGCGCTGCTGGGCCGCACAGTCCGCGTCGAGAACGACGCCAACTGCTTCGCCCTGTCCGAGGCCTCCGACGGTGCGGGCGCCGGCCGGGGCTGCGTCTTCGGCGTCATCCTCGGCACCGGCTGCGGCGGCGGCATCGTGATGGACGGCAAGGTGCACCAGGGCCCGCACCGTGTCGCCGGCGAGTGGGGCCACACGCCGCTGCCCTGGCCGACGCCGGAGGAATATCCCGGCAACCCGTGCTGGTGCGGCAAGCATGGCTGCCTGGAGAGCTACATTGCCGGGCCGGCACTGGCGCGCGATTGCGACGGCCCGCACGCCCGCGATGCCTCCAGCCTGCCCGCCCGCGCGGCCGCCGGGGACGACAAGGCCGCCGCCGCGCTGGCACGGCACGCCGACCGGGTGGCACGCGGCCTCGCCGTGGTGATCAACATCCTCGACCCGGACGTCATCGTCCTCGGTGGCGGGTTGTCGAACATGGACCACCTGTACCGCGACCTGCCGCGCCTGATCCCGGCGCACGCCTTCAGCGACGTCATCGCCACGCCGGTGGTGCGGGCGATGCATGGCGACTCCTCCGGCGTGCGCGGCGCCGCCTGGCTGTGGCCGGCGCAGGGCGACTGAGATGCCGGCGCTGTGCCGCGACTGTTGCCTGGTCGCCGACACGCTGCCACCGCGCTGCCCGACCTGCGGCGGCCACCGCATCCTGGCGCACCGCTCGCTGACAACACTGACCATCGCCCATATCGACTGCGACGCCTTCTACGCCAGCGTGGAGAAGCGGGACCGGCCGGAGCTGGCGGCACGCCCCGTCATCGTCGGCGGCGGCACCCGCGGCGTCGTCACCGCCGCCTGCTACATCGCGCGCATCTACGGCGTGCGCAGCGCGATGCCGATGTTCAAGGCGCTGAAGGCCTGCCCCGACGCGGTGGTGATCAAGCCGGACTTCAGCAAGTACAGCGCCGCCTCGAAGCAGGTGCGGGCGCTGATGCAGGCGCTGACGCCGCTGGTGCAGCCGATCTCCATCGATGAGGCGGTGCTGGATCTCGCCGGCACCGCGGCCCTGCACGGCGCACCGCCCGCCGCGGTGCTGGCCCGCTTCGCACTGGATGTCGAGCGCAGTGTCGGCGTCACCGTCTCGATCGGCCTGGCGGCCAACCGGCTGATGGCGAAGATCGCCGCCGGCCGCGGCAAGCCGCGCGGCTTCACCGTGATCGACGCCGCGAAGGCGCCGCTGCTGCTCGCCCCCGAACCGGTACGTCTGCTGCCCGGCATCGGCGCCGCTGCCGCGCGGCGGCTGGAGACCATCGGCATTACCCGCCTGGGCCAGTTGCAAGCCCTGTCCGACCGGGAAGCGCTCCGCCTGCTGGGGGAGGACGGGTTGGCGCTGGTGCGGCGGGCACGCGGCGAGGATGCCCGCCGCGTCGATCCGGCGCGGGAGACGAAATCCATCAGCGCCGAAACAACCTTCGACCGCGATCTGGCCGCCGTGGCGGACCTGGAAAAGCCGCTCTGGCGCCTGTGCGAGAAACTGGCGCGGCGGCTAAGCGATGCCGGACTGGCCGCTGGCGGCGTGGTCCTGAAGCTGAAGACGGCCCGCTTCAGTACCCGCACGCGGAATGCCCGGCTGCCCAGCCCGACCGTGCTACCCGATCGGCTGTTCGAACTGGCGCGCGCGCTGCTGGCCGAGGAAGCCACCGGCACGGCGTTCCGGCTGATCGGCATCGGCGCGCATCCGCTGGTCCCGCTCGCCCTCGCTGACCACGGCGATCTCGCCGATCCGACACCACCGCGCCGGGCCGCGGCACAGGCCGCGATCAATGCATTGCGGTCGCGCTTCGGCGACACCGCGATTGCGCGCGGCCGGTCACTGGATCAGGCCGCGGGTTTGTCGCGCGGGGAGCGGCGGCGATGAGCAACGTTTGTCTATTGGCAAGATATGCACCGTTCCCGACGTCGTCGCACGAGGCGCGCGGTCGACCCGGCAAGCGGAGCGGTGTTGCCACCTGACAGGCTGCCGGCCACGACGAGCAGCCTCACTGTATTGCGAGCTTTGTACAGCAGTTTCTGTTTGATACGTTTTATCACCGTTACGGCTTGTTTCATGGCCGCGCCTGCTCCGCGCGCGGCGCGTCACCTCCGCCGGCGGCCCGATTCGCCTGAGGAAGATGCTCTAACAATGTGTTTTAGCTCATAAATTCGGGGTCATTTCTACTCCACGAAACTGCAACAGTATGGCTATTACAACGACACCAGAAGTTTGGTCGGCACCGTAGTGCAGGCGGTGGCGCAAGTTCAGAACCGGCCGTTCACGGGGACATACCGCAGGGTCCGGCCGGTGGAACATCAAGGCAGAAATGCGGCATTTCATGCACCTAGCATCACCTTTCGCATTCGTCCCGGTGCGCCGCGAAGGTGTTCACAAAGCCGAACGGTAGCCCCGGGAGCCGGTTACGGGTCCGTGAAAGCAAGCTGGCTCCGCCAAAAATCCGCTGATGGTATAATGCGATTTTGATAACATACACCCTGGCACACGGGCGTTTGGTACACCACTTCGTTACGAGACACTAATTCGCCTGCATGACAACTATCCTGGCGTGGCCAGCGCTTCGGTCGGGCGAGGCTGCGACTCCATGAAGGAAGGGCACAAAACAATGATCACGAATGAAGTCAGTGATGGGCTGGCCGGCATCCTGCGAACCGCAATCGTCGAACTCGTCCGCCGTGATGGTCCGGATCTTTCCGCTCGGCAGCTCGGCGTTTTCCTGACCTGCTACCTGGAACAGGAAGCTCAGACAGTACGCGGACTCGCGGCCAAGCTGGGCGTATCGAAGCCGGCGATCACACGGGCGCTGGATCGTCTGTCGGAATTCGATCTGGTGCGGCGCAAGACCGATCCGCTCGACCGGCGCAGCGTGCTGGTGCAGCGGACGGCTACCGGCATGGCGTTCCTGCGCGAGATGCGGACGATCCTGCGCGACGCCGCTTCGACGATGCGGATCACCGCGGAGCCGGCACAGGGCCGTCAGCGCGCAGGCGAAACGGCACGCGCCCACTAGCGGTCGGGGCCACCGAATGGAACCGGTGGCTCCTGCCCGATACGAAGCGCGGGCGTGGATTGCAGCCGGCCGGGAAATCCGACTAACAGGTCGCATCACAGCCGAGGCAGCCCGATGCGACATGATTCTGCGATAGCGGCGTCCCCAGCCGGCACCGCCGGTTACGACGAACTCGCCAGCCAGTTGGACGGGTTGCTGACAGGCGAAACCGACCTTGTGGCGAACCTGGCCAACGCGGCGGCACTGATCTACCACAGCCTTCCACAGCTGAACTGGGCCGGCTTCTACCTGATGCGCGGCGGCACGCTGGTGCTGGGCCCGTTCCAGGGCAAGCCCGCCTGTGTACGGATCGAGGTCGGCAAAGGCGTCTGCGGCACCGCCGTGGCCCGCCGCGAATCCGTCCTGGTGCCGGACGTGCACGCCTTCCCCGGACATATCGCCTGCGACTCGGCCTCGGAGTCGGAGTTGGTCGTACCGTTGATCCGCAATGGTGAGGTGCTGGGCGTGCTGGACCTGGACAGTCCGGTGCTGGCGCGCTTCGATGCGCGCGACCAGGCCGGGTGTGAAACGCTGGTGGCGGTTCTGCTCCGCCACCTGAGCGACGCTGCGGTCTGATCAGCCACCGTTTGGGGAGATGACATCAATGCTGCTCGACCACCGCACCTACACCGTGAAGCCCGGGACCATGGCCAAGCAACTCAAGCTTTACGAGGAATTTGGTCTGAAGGCGCAGAAGCGCCATCTGGGCGAACCGCTCGCCTACCTCGTCACCGAATCAGGTGAGATCAACACCTTTGTCCATATCTGGGTCTACAAGGACGCCGCCGACCGGGCCACGCGCCGTGCGGCGATGCAGGCGGATCCGGAATGGCAGGCCTATCTGGCGAAGACCGGCGAGGCCGGCTATCTGATTGGACAGCGCAACAATCTGATGACCCCGGCGCCGTTCGCGCCGATCAACCGGTAACGTTGGACGTCATGCTCCCGGGCGTCGGCCCGGGAGATGACGGCCATTGTTCTCTCGTTATGGCGGGCCGTCGCCCATAAGCGTTGAGATGAGCCGCACTGAACACCGGACGAGCCGGCACAGGCTCTCCCCGTCATCGCGAGCGAAGGCCCCATGGGCGTTAGGATAGGCTGCATCGGACACCGCATGATCCGGCACAGACGCCCCACCGTCATGGCGGGCGAAGGCTCGCCATCCACGCCTTTGCCACAAAGGCGCGGTCCGAGCCTTGGATGTCCCACCGCAAGGCGTGGATGGCGGGCCGCCGCCCGCC
>JAFEFW010000130.1 GCA_018240405.1 Pseudomonadota bacterium | reverse complement strand
CACGAGCCAGAAGCTGGGCGCGTTGTGATCTCTGCCAGGCTGGGTCGCGTGCCGGAGCAGCACCGCTTATCCATTTACGCGGCAATGCTGAACTATAATGCTCTCGGTCATGAGGTCGGCGGGGCTTGGATGTCGTTAGCGGGCGCAGCCCTTGAGGCTGAACTCACTGCTGTTCTCGCTGAGGAGAGCCTGACATTGTCGGGATTGCGCGCTGTCGTTGCGTTCCTTGCTGACAGTGCGCGCGCCTGGGTGGCCATGATGCATGATCCGGGCGACGCCGATCTGATGGCGCCACGCGGAAGTTTGCGCGCCTAACCTTGGCTCAGCGCCACAGCCGCGCGGGTGAAAAAGGCCACCTGGCGCTCGGAGCGGGTGCCGGCTTCAAATGCTGACCGGCCTGTCCATGCGCCGCAAGTCGACATGCATCACGTCCGGCCGTCAGCGCGGCCTGCTGGTGATCCCTCGATGACGTCCCGCAACGACGTCAATCCATCACCCACCGCGTCGAGGAACGCGCGTACACGGGCCGTCAGGCGAAGGTCGGCGTGCGTGACGATCCAAAGCTCGCTTTCGACCGCATCAATCGGCTCGCCGATACGGCGAAGCTCCGGCTCCGGGTCCGCGAGGTAGCAGGGCATCAAGGCGGCGCCGAGCCCGGCGCGCGTCGCCACAAGTTGGTTCACCAGACTGGACGAGCGGTAGACGATGCGGTCCTCGGTCACCTGGTTGGAGATCCAGCCTGCGGCTTTGATGTTCGCTGTATCCTCGCCCCAACCGATGACCGCCAACCCGCCGAACGGGTCTGAGGCATCCGGTCCAGGGGAGGCGACGGCACAGTAAACCGCCCAGGCCACGCGGGCGAGTTTGCGACCCCAGAGGTCGCCCTCCCGCGGGCGCATCGGCCGCAATGCCACATCCGCTTCGCGCCGCGAAAGCGAGAGCACGCGGTTGTCGACGACGAGTTCAATGAGGATGCCGGGATGCGCGGCGCGGAAGCGCGCGATTTCAGGAGTCAGCAGTCGATACGCAAGTGTTTCGGACGATGTGACGCGCAAGCGCCCGGTCAGCCGGTGATCACGCCCGACAACCGCTCGATTAAGCGCCTGTGTTTCGGCCTCAATGCGTTCTGCCGCGGCTGCGACCTGTGTCCCAGCTTCGGTCGGCAGATAAACGCCGTCCGGCGCACGTTCGAACAGCTTGGCACCGAGACGGTCTTCGACGGCCCGAAGGCGGCGGTATACCGTTGAATGGTCCACTTTGATCGCCGTGGCCGCCCTCGCCAGCGAGCCGGCACGCGCCACTGCCAGCACCAGCTTCAACTCGTTCCAGTCCTCGATCATCGTCGAAGCCTATGCGGGCGTATTGCACAGATGCAAGCGTCGTTAGCGAAATAGCCATGAGTAATGCGCCACCGCACGCCTTAAGTCAGGTTCGTCCTGTCATCCCAGAGGTCGCTATGATCGAAACCACACGCTTTGGCGTCGCCCTCCTTCGAGTAAGCCTCGGCATCATGTATCTGTCCCACTCGATCGTGCTCAAGCTGGTCACTTTCGGCCTGGGCGGCACCGCCACGTTCTTCGAGAGCATTGGCCTGCCCGGGCCACTTGCCTATCTGACGTTCACGGCAGAGGCGATTGGCGGCGTTATGCTGATCCTGGGCGTGCAGGCTCGCTGGGTGGCACTCGCACTGACGCCCTTTCTGGCGGGTGCGATTCTCTTTGTGCACCTCCCCAACGGCTGGGTATTCACGTCCGCGGGTGGCGGATGGGAGTATCCACTCTTCCTGCTCGTCGCCTCCTTTTCGCAGGCATTGCTCGGGGATGGAGCGTTCGCCCTCTTGCCATCCCGAGCATTCCGAAATGGCGCCGCTGCCGCGCACGCCTGACCCGGGGAGGCAAGATGATGTCCAGCCTCACTCTCGTGAGCCACGATCTGTGTCCCTACGTCCAACGGGCCGCGATCACACTGTTCGAAAAGGCTGTTCCCTTCGATCGCGTGACGATCGATCTTTCCGCCAAGCCTGAATGGTTCCTTGCCATTTCGCCGCTGGGCAAGGTGCCGCTGCTACGGGTTACCCGCCCGGGCGGTGGCGAAAAGGTGCTCTTCGAGAGCAACGTCATCTGCGAATACCTGGAGGAAACGCAGCCAGGACCAAACCTGCACCCCGCTGATCCGCTCGAACGCGCGGAGCATCGCGCCTGGATGGAGTTCGGCTCGTCCATCCTCTCGGACCTGTATACGTTGGAGACGACGCGCGATCCCGCCGTGTTCGAGCAAAAGCGAAGCGCGATCGCAAGCAAGTTTGGTCGCGTTGAGGCGGCGCTTGGCGCAGGGCAATGGTTCGCAGGCGCATCGTTCAGTCTGGTTGATGCGGTCTTTGCGCCGATTTTCCGCTACTTTGACCTGTTTGACCGGCTGGCGGATCTAGGAATCTGGAATGCTATGCCGCGGGTGCGCGCGTGGCGCGTCGCTCTCGCGATGCGACCGAGCGTCATCCAGGCAGCGGCGCCGAACTACATTGATTTACTGCAAGCTTTCTTAATACGTCACCAAGCGTATCTGCTGGAGCTAACGGCGTAACGGTGTCAGCTCCAACTGGGGAAGCTCTTCCGCACTGAGATCATCTACCACTCGCCAAGGCGGTCGGTTGACCGTCGCCTCACCATCCGAAGCGGTCGTTGGATGCGGCGTATCGGATTTGATCGGTTCCGCCGCCGCGATCCGCCAACTGGCTTGAAGGGCACGCGACAGGTGGGCCGAGTGCAGCGAGCCAGGCATCTCCGGCAGAAGGTGTTGACCATATAAAACATAACTGGTAGTGTTTCCTTATGGCCGCCAACACCCGCATGGCAACCGCCGTCCAGATCCTCTGCGTCATTGCCTACAAGGGGGCAGGGGGCACGAACGCCGAAGTCATTTCGCGCAGCCTGCAGACGAACCCGGTTGTGGTGCGCCGGCTGCTGAAGAGCATGGAGCAGCACGGACTCGTCACCATCCGCCCTGGCAAGGATGGCGGCGTCCAACTGGCGCGGGAGCCGGATACGATCACGCTGGACGACATCTACCGGGCCGTGGAGCCGGAGCCCGAGGTGTTCGCCCTGCGCCCCATCGATAACCCGAAATGCCCTGTCGACATCCGCATGAAGGGCCTGCTCGGCCCGATCTTCAGAGCGGCCGACAGTGCTGTGCAACAGACACTCAACCAGACCACGCTGAGCACCCTGGTGCGGGCCATTTCCTGACACGGCGTAGCCCTAAACCTGAACATAACGTGTTTCGTTAGGAATACTGTATGGATGACCTGACCAACGCCAACCAGACCTTCGCGGCTGCATCCCGGCCCGCGCCCGTCGAGGCTGCGACCGCGCTGCCACAGGCAGGGAAGGCAGAGGCCCGGGCCGCTGCCTCGCCGGGGCAGGTCCTGGCGATCGTCTGCGTCGGCATCGTGCTGGCCAACCTCGACCTGTTCATCGTCAACGTCGCGCTGCCCGACATCGCCCGGGATTTCGGCAACGCGTCCCTCGACGACCTGTCCTGGGTGCTGAACGGCTACGCCATCGCCTATGCCGCCCTGCTGGTGTTCTTCGGCCGCCTGGCGGAGCGCCACCGCCGCGACCGCAGCTTCCTGCTCGGCGTGGCGCTGTTCACCATCGCCTCGGGCGCGTGCGCCGTCGCGGGCAGCGTCGCCATGCTGGTCACCTTCCGGATCGCGCAGGCCGCCGGCGCCGCGCTGATGACGCCGACCTCGATCGGCTTGCTGCTGGCCTCCTTCCCGCCGGACCGCAGAGCCGGCGCGGTGCGGAACTGGGCAGCGATTGGTGGACTGGCGGCTGCCCTCGCGCCGCTGGTGGGCGGTGTGCTGGTGACGATCAGTTGGCGCTGGATCTTTATCGTCAATGTGCCGGTCGGGCTGATCGCCATCCTGGTCGGCTGGTGGAAACTGCCGGCGGTTCCCGGTCACGACGCGCCGCGGCCCAACCCGGTTGCGGCGCTGCTGGTCACCGGCGGCATCGCCGCACTGACCTTCGCCATCGTCAAGGGCAACGACTGGGGCTGGACCGCGCCCGGCATCGTCTGGAGCGCCGCGCTTTCGGCCGCCTGCCTGGCGGCGTTCATCGGGCACTGCCTGCGCTCCGACAACCCATTCATCCCGCCGTCGCTGTTCGGTGTGCGGGCGTTCAGCGGCGCGGCGCTGGTGATGGCGCCATACTCCATGGCCTTTGGCGCAACGCTGTTCTCCGCCGCTGTCTGGGGACAGACCGCGTGGGGTTGGTCGGCCTTGAAGGCCGGGCTGGTCCTGGCGCCGGGGCCGTTCCTGGTGCCGGTCACCTCGCTGCTGTTCGCCAGCCGACTGATCGCCCGCTTCGGCGCCGCCGCGGTCGTTACGGCCGGCATCGCCGCATTCACCGCGGGATTGGCGGTCTGGGCGACATTCGTCGGTCCGGAGCCGGATGTCGCAGTCATGATGGCTGGCATCATGCTGACCGGCATCGGCGTCGGGCTGACCTTCCCGACGCTGATGGGGATCGGCACGGCGGCACTACCGCCATCGTCCTTCGCCACCGGATCCGGGGTGATCAACATGATCCGCCAGGCCGGCCTGGCGATCGGGGTGGCGCTGTTCATTGCCGTCGTTGCCGCACCCGGATCAGCCGCAACGCTGGTCAGCGCCTACCGCCGCGGGTGGTGGGCGATGGCCGCCGTCACGGCCGTGGCGCTGATCCCGACACTCTGGCTGATCCGCCCGGCGGCCCAAGTCAGGCCTCAACGGCGGCGATGATCACCGAGGCAACAAGGTCGCGAATCCAGCGATGCCCCTCATCGGCGCGGCGCGACTCATGCCAGACCAGGCTGATCGGGATCGGAATGTCCGACAGCAGGTGCCGCAATACGTGCAACTGCACGTCGCCCTTGTTCTGCTTCAGCATGCTTTCGGGCAGGTAGCAGACGAGGTCGGTCAGCAGCGCAACAAACGGCACTTCCAGGAACTCGCTCAGATGGATCGCCCAGGTCAGGTCCAGGCGCTCAATCTCGCGGCGGACGAGCCGCATGGATTCCGGCGGATTGCCCTGCCGCGGGTGGATGCCGGCGAATTGCTCCTGCCGTAGCGCGTCAAGGTCGATATCGGGCGTCACACGGGGATGCCCGCCGCGGGCAATGAAGACGAGGCGGTCGTCGAACAGCTTACGCAGGACGAACCGGTCACCCTCCACCGGGAACCAGTCTACACATACGTCCACATCGCCGTCACGCATGCGATTGCCGATATCGATCGGCAATGTTCTGGTGTCGAAAGTCAGCCGCACCTGTGGCGCCAATACTTGCACGGCTGCCCGGATCGCCAGCGCCCAGACCGGGCCCATAGGATGCGGAATGGCCACGGTGAACTGGCGCGTCGACGCTCCGGGATCGAAGCCGCGCGCCTCGGCGATGGCGCGACGTAGCTCGTCCAGTGCCTTCTTGATCTGCGGATAGATCTGTCGGGCCGTTGGCGTTGGTGCAACGCCATGGCCGGAGCGGGTGAACAGATCGTCCTTGAACGCCTCCCGCAGGCGGCCGAGCGCGTGACTGGTGGTGGGTTGGGTCAGGCCGAGCCGGTCGGCGCCGCGGGTGATCGAGCCGGTCTCAAAGACGACCTCAAAGATCGTCAGCAGGTTCAGATCCATGCCACGGAGGTTGGGCGTTGGCGCCATGCGCAAAGTTCCGTTGTCTCGCGATCGATCGGGGTAACCCGGCAATTATTGCAGATCACGGGCTGTTCGTCTTGGCCCGTCGCTGTCCCCCGCTCAATGCCTACTCGCCGTGTGCCCGTCGCACATGTGCCCGACGCACATGTGCTTGCCAGACACCGGCGGCTACCGGAAATTGTGCGTGAAATTGTGGCCACAGACCGCATAGCATCGTTGTTCTTCAGGACAGCGGAGACAGGGTGGAGACCGTCAGCGACCATGAGTCCGTTCGAAAACCGCCGCTCGCTCTCGTTGCTGCTCGCGCCGCTGGCGCTGGGCGCGCTGATGCCCTGGGCTACCTGGCTCGCTGCGGGGCGGTTGGACTGCTGGATGATGGCGGTCGCGACGCTCGGTGTCGGCATGGTCTATCTCGGCTGTGTGCACCGCCTGGGTGATCTGGAGCTGAAGCTGCGCCGGGCGCTTGGCCGCCGCTACCAGCCACCGCCGCCCGAGGTGGTGCTGACCGTCTGCCTCGGCCTTGCGGCGTCCTTCGTCATCCCCGGCCTGTCCTGTGGCGCGCTGAGCGAGGTGATCGGCTCCCCGCGCCTGGAAGGCGTCGTCCGCGCCTACGTGCCGGACGAAATGGCCTCGGTCGGGGCTCGCGTCAGCCTGTCGCGCTGGGCCTTCTCCCCCGGCACCCGGCTGGCCTTCCTCTCGGATGGCGAGGCACGGATGACGGTATCGCGTGATGGCGAACCGGTGGAGTTCGCCTCGGCCTGGCGGCCGGAGGGCCAGAAGATCTGCGTTGAACGCTTATGCATGACCGTCGACCGGGCGAGCGGCCGGCTGCTGGCGGATGGTGACATCGAAATCGGTCGGGTGCGGCAGGTCGGTGTCGAGCTGCCCAACCTGGCGGACCGCTTCGGTGTTCCGTGGGAACTGCACAACCTGTTCGCGAACCTGTCGATCCGCTGAGCACGCGACAGGTCAAGGCGTGGCGCCAGGGCCGTGCCACGTCACGGCCATCAGCGTGATGTCGTCCGACTGCTCCGCATCGCCGGCATGGTCACGAATGGCAGCCGTGATCGATCGCACCAGCTTCCCCGGATCGTCGGTCCCGGCCGCCTCGACCGCGGCGAGCAGGCCATCGGCGCCAAGCTGACGCTGTGCGGAATCCTCGGCTTCGGTGACGCCATCGGAATACAGCAGCAGCGTGTCACCCGGTGACAGCGCGATCTGTCCGGCCGCGCCGGCGGCGGAGGGGACCACGCCGAAGACCACGCCCGACGCGATATGCTGAAATGCCGCGCTGCCATCGGCCCTGCGCAGCAGCGGGTGCGGATGGCCGAAATTCATGTAGTCCAGCGTGCCGGTGCGCAGGTCGAGCACGGCCATGAACAGCGTGAGGAACATCGCCGTATCATTGTCCTCGGCCAGTACGCGGTTGGCGTCCTGCAGCGTCTTTTCCAGCGAGACCCATTGCGAGGCGGGGCTGCGCAGCAGCGTCAGCCCGCGCACCATGAACAGCGACGCGCTGATCCCCTTGCCGGAGACATCGCCGACCGCCAGCACCAGCCGCTCATCGTCGAGCAGGAAGGCGTCGTAGAAGTCGCCGCCGACCAGTCGCGCCGGCTCAATCAGCGCGGCGATGCGCACATCGCGGCGCTCCGGCAGCCAGGTGTCGGTGTGGCGCAGCATGCCCATCTGGATGTCGCGCGCCAGATGGAGCTCCCGCTCCAGCGCCGCGTGGCGCAGCCGTTCCTGCATTGCGCGCACCAGCACGAGCGAGTTGCTCCGCAGCATCTGGCTGAGGCGGCGCATGACGGTGCGGGCCACGCCGGGCACGGTGACGATCTCGGCCCAGAAGATGGAGCCGGGAACCAGCAGGACGCGGCAGGGACCCGCCGCGACGACAAAGGCAGTCACCGGCATCTGGTCGATGATCGAGATCTCACCGAACATCTGGCCCTGGTTGATCACGATCGGGTCTGACCGGTTGGCGAGGTCGAAATGCACCTCGGCCTGACCCTCCAGCAGGAAGTGCAGGTAGTCGTTCGTCTGGTCGCGCTGCAGGATCACCGCGTCATCGGCGAAGTCCACAATCCGGCAGTGCGGCAGCAGGCGCGCCCGTATCTCGGCATCGAGGTCGCCGAGAACGGGAAACGCTGCGTAGTCGACGGCTTCGCTCACCGGTTCGTCCCCATGCAGAGCCACGGCGCTGCCTACAACCCGCCGGCGCCGCCCCGCGCCCGCGGCCAGTCCGCCGCGCATGCCCCTCGGCTTTAGCAAGGCGTTGATAAGGAAGGCAACCTGTGGCCAATGTGCGGAATGATAACGAAATCGTCCATTTCGGCGCCGGCCAGGGCGCGCCGTTTGCCCGGCGCACACCGGCCCTGCGTGTGGCGGCCGGGGCGCGGGGCGGCCATGACACGGGTCGCGCACGCCCTGGCGGCGATGGCGCTGCTCGCTGGCCTGCAGCCCATGCTGGCGTCGCCGGCAGCCGCGATCGACATCCTGCCGCGCGACTACTACCTGTTGCCGCCGGGCACCAATGTCACCGCCCTCTACTATAATTTCGTGCACGGCTCGGAGCTGAACCTGGCCGGCGGGCCGACCTTCTCCGACAAGACGCACGTGACCGCGAATGTCGGCATCCTGCGGCAAGTGTATTACGGCGCCCTGGATGGGCGGGCCTGGGCGGCGCAGTTGATCGTGCCGTATGGCGCCGAGTCCGGGCAGATCGCCGGGTTGAACCTGCCGGGCACGCGGGGCGTCGGCGATATCATGCTGTCGGCCGGCATGTCGTTCCTGCCGCATCCCGAACCCACCTGGAACGTCGCCATGACGCTGTACGTGGCCATGCCGACGGGCGACTACGTGTCGAGCCGGACGCTGAACCTCGGCAGCAACCGATGGAGCTTCAATCCGCAGATCGGCTACACCCAGGCGATCGGCGACAGTTTCTGGCTGGACGTTGCCGTCGACCTGATCGCCTACACGGCGAACCGTGATGTCGGACTGCCGGGCGCGACGTTGCACCAGGCGCCGAGCTTCCAGGGGCAGGTGTGGTTCAGCTACGTGCCGGACCCGGCGTCGCTGATCTCCATTGGCTACAACGCACTGGCCGGCGGCGCGCGCCACATCAACGATGTCGATACGGGCATAAGGACACAGTCGCAGCAGGTGCGCGCGGCCTATACCCGCACGTTCACGTCGTGGTTCCAGATGGTCGGCTCCGTCGGCCACGACGTCGCCGTCAGCGGCGGCTTCAAGAAGGAAGTGGACGTGATGCTGCGGGCGGCGCTGATTTACTGAGGCACCGTTTGGGGGTGAGCCGGGCTCTGGCCGGTTACCCGTTTGCCCGAGGACTGCCTGTGCCGTTCAGTGCGCGCGGCGCGGCACTGATGATGTCATGCCGCAGCGCCAGGAACAGGTCGTCGACCTCGGCCTCCTGCGCCGGATCGTCGCTCTCGATCTGCCCATGCACGCTATGCTGCAGGAAGGCGTGGATGCCGGCGGACTGATCCGGTGTCGCCGCGGCGGCTTGTGGCGCCTCGGCAGGCGCGGTGGCCTGCGGCGGCTGCACCGGTTCGGGCGGGGGCGGGGGTGGCGGTTCGGCTTCGGCGGCGGGCGCGGTTGCCTGCTCCGCAAGACGGGCGCGCCGCAGGGCGTCCAGCTTGCGCTGCGCGGCGGCTTCGTTGCGCCGCAGCGCGTTGGCGGTTTTCATGAGCTGCAGGACGGCGCCTATCGGGAGGTCCGGGTGCTCGGAATCCCGGATCAGGCCGAGCGCCTTGTAGCGGAAGCCGATGATTTCGGCGATGAGACCGAGTTC
>JAFEFW010000012.1 GCA_018240405.1 Pseudomonadota bacterium | reverse complement strand
CCGCCGAGGCGCAGGTAGCCCTTGATCAGCGGCGGCAGACGATTCAGCGCCGTCGGCGCATGAATGGCCGTGCGGTCCATCCGGCTCATCGGGATATAGCGGTGGGGCAGGGCGCGCGGCCGGATCTCGATGGGCGCCAGGTGATGGTGGTGCAGATAGCTCAGTTCCAGCGCCAGAGCGTCCGGGTCAGTCCCCGGCAGGCTGGCGCAACCGAACATCAGGTCGATCTGGTAGTGGAAGACGTAGGCTGCGATACCACGCCACAGCAGTTGCATCACCGCTCGGCTGCGATATCCCACATCGACGCAGGATCGACCGAGTTCCAGAATGCCGCCCGGATGCGCCTCAATGCATCCGATGTCATACTCATCCGCCGAGTAGAACTGGCCGATGCGGCGGGCGCCATCGCGACGGATGAGCCGATAAGTGCCTACCACCGAATCCGGACCACTGCCCAGGCTGTGATCAACCACCAGCAGATGATCCGCAACGGGGTCGAAGATGTCGCGATCCCGCTGCGCCGTTGCTGTCTCGGCGTTCGCGCGCGCCCCCATCTCCCGGTAGAAAATGCGGTAACGCAGCGCCTGTGCGGCATCCAGCTCCGCGGCACTCACGGCAAGCCGCACGCCAAGATTGCCGGCGGTCAGTTCGGGGAATGCAGTGGTCGAAACAGCGCCGGCCATGCTCCGATTACTCCCTGCGCTAGGCGCCGTCGGATGCTGTACGCTCGCGGGCCCGGCTGTCGCGCCGCCGCCCGAACAATTCCAGTCTAAGGGAGACCAGATCGAAGCCCAGCCGACCTGCGATGACTTTCATCAACTCTTCAAGTTCGGCATCCTCGAACTCTATGACCTTACCGGTGTCGATATCAATCAGATGATAGTGGTGGTGGTCCTCACTGGGCTCGTAGCGGGCGCGGCCACCACCGAAATCGCGACGCTCCAGAATCCCCTGCTCCTCGAACAGGCGCACCGTGCGATAAACCGTGGCAATCGAGATGTTTTGATCGAGCGCCGAAGCGCGGCGGTAAAGCTCCTCGACGTCAGGATGGTCGCTGGCATCGGACAGGACCCGCGCGACGACCCGGCGCTGGCCCGTCATCTTCAGCCCGCGTTCGATGCACAGGCGCTCAATGCGCGATTCCATCCTGCTCCTTGATTATCATCAACCGGGTCGGGCTGAAGCCAGCGCACCGAATACAATGTGCGGACCGGACAGGGAAGTGTGCGTGCACTGACCCAGGCGGGATACGCTGGTCGCCCATCCCCGCCCCTATCAGGCTCATTCGACCCGGCGCCAGCAGCAGGCCGTCGTTGTGCCAGGAAGCGACGGGCTAGACCCGGGAGGGAGCAGGTAGCTATAGCCCGGCTCCGACCGTCGGATGCCGGCACGTCGGACCACGCCAGGTAGGCCGCCGCCGGCCTGTGCGTCTATTCCGCCGCCCGGCGCGTACCGAGCCCGATCTGCTTGGCCAGCGTTGACCGCTTCTCAGCATAGTTCGGCGCCACCATCGGATAGCTCGGATCGAGACCCCACTTCACGCGGTACTGCTCCGGCGTCAGGTTGAACGCGGTCGCGAGGTGGCGCTTCAGCATCTTCAAGCGCTTACCGTCCTCCAGACAGATGATGTAGTCGGGGAACACGGACTTCTTGATCGGCACAGCCGGCTGTGCCCGCTCCGCCGGAGCGCCGCCTCCAGGCTCACCGATACCCGACAGTGTCTTGTAGACGTCGCGGATAACTGCCGGCACGCGATCTGCCTCGACCGGGTTGTTGGCGATATGGGCCGACACGATCTGTGCGGTCAGCGCCAGCAGTTGGGAGTCGGTCTCCTTCTCGGACATGCCGAAAGCCTTTCGTGGTGGTTCTGTTGAAACTATATAGGAATTCTGCCATCCGGTTAGCAACGGCGACTGCCCACTTTCAATAGAAGGGACTCATGACGAGCACGCAAGATGTCGCTCATGAACTCGACATTACAGCAGAGGTCTGTCCGATGACCTTCGTTCGGACCCGCCTTGCCTTGGAGCGGCTGGCGCCCGGGCAGGTTCTTCTTGTCCGCCTGAAGGGGCAGGAGCCCTTGCTGAACGTTCCTAGGTCAGCAACAGCTCTTGGCCACGAGGTGCTGCGAGTCGAGACCGATTCGCTTGGCATCAGCGAGTTATTGATCCGGCGAAGTAGCTAGCTGATCGTCGCAGTCGCCGGCGGCGCCACCGGAAGGTCCAGCCGCATCACGTAAGCGTCGGTCCCGTCAGAGTAATACCGGCGCCGGATTCCGGCATTGGTGAAACCAAACCCCCGGTAAAGCGCCAGAGCGGCAGTATTTTTGGTCGAGACCTCAAGAAACACAACACGCACACCTGCCGTCGCGACATGAAGGATCGCAGCTTCCAGCAACACGGACCCAAGTCGCCGACGCCGTTCCGTGGGCCGGACGGCCAGCGTCAGCACCTCCGCCTCATCCGCTGCTGTTCGCACCAGGATCAGCCCATCGGCCGAGTCGGTCAATGCCAGGACATTGGGAAGTGCAAGCTGTAGACTGAAAATATCGCTGCTCCAGTTCTCTCCCGGCGCAAACGCTGCGGCGTGGATGGACGCCAGGATCGCGCAATCCGCCTGGCCAGCCGGTGTAACCGGGGCCCGCAAGAATGCCTTGGCAACAGGGCGGGCAAAGCCGTCGGCCGATGACGGGAGGGCCTTTCGGTCGGGCGTCTGGCCGCTGGGGCTGGTCATGACGCTGAAAGCGCGCCGGCGCGTGGGGGCGGAAGCTTGGCCTCGGGTGCATCGACATAGAGCGGTTCCGCAGGCAGCGGCCTGCGCTCACCGCGGTGCCGGGCGACCGCGACCTGGGCAATTTGCAGCCCGCCCGGGAATTGTGCGTCCGTCAGCATCACGTCGGCGGATCGCGCGGCCAACCTGCTGGCAACATCGGCGGCGGCCGTGCCCGCGACCGCGATCGGGCCCGGCGCCGCGGGCAGCGCGTCGGCTGGAACCGACACGATGCTCGCGCCGATCTCAATGAAGACGCGCCCCGGCCGGCTGGGGACGGCGGTCCAGAGCGTTCGATGTCCGAGAAATGGCAATGCCTCGCGCAGCGCCTCCCCGACGGTAATCCCGACCACAGGCCGGGCGGCCGCCATACCGAGGCCATGCGCCAGGGCGAGCGCACTGCGAATCCCGGTGAAGCTGCCGGGGCCGACGGTGACGGCGATCAGTTCGAGATCGTCCGCGGCAAGCCCGGCACGCCGCAGGACGCGTTCAGTCATTGCCGCAAGAATGCCGGGCTGGCCACGCGCGGCATCCTGGTGCTCGCCGGTTACCGCGCCATCGTCCACATAAGCCACGGTGCACCGGCCCACCGCAGAGTCTATCGCCAGAACACGCATGGCACGTCCTGTCCCCTATGCGTCCCGATGGCGTCAGATCATTCAGGCGAACTGGCAGGCTTCCTCGAAGTCCAGGCGCGGCGAACGGTTGAAGACCCCGGCCGGATCGCCGTAGCCGAGATTCACCAGGAAATTCGACCGCCACCCGTTATACGGGAAGAAGGCTTCGTCCACCTTGGCGTTGTCGAAGCCCGACATCGCACCGACATCGAGCCCAATCGCCCGCGCCGCCATCATCAGGTAAGCGCCCTGCAGTGTCCCGTTGCGGAACGCCGTCGTGGCGGCCAGCGAATCATTACTGGTGAACCACGATGCAGCATCGGCGTTGTGCGGGAACAGCTTTGGCAGTTTCTCGTAGAATTTTGGATCATACGCAACGATCACCGTCACCGGAGCCGTCATGGTCTTCTCGGTATTGCCCGACGACAGTGCGGGGCGAAGCTTCTCTTTCCCTTCGGGCGTGCGGATAAAGACAAACCGGGCCGGGGAGCTATTGGCCGAGGTCGGACCGAACTTCAGGATCTCGTACAGCTCGCGCAGCGTCTCGTCCGAGATCGTCTGGTCGCGCCACTTGTTGTGGGTGCGCGCCTCACGGAACAGCGTGTCGAGATGCGTCGGTTCAAACGCCATGTCAGTCTCCGTCGGGATTGCTGCGCCGCAGCATCATGGATGAGGCCGGAGGCGTCAACCGCGACTGACCGGCGCTACAGGCGCGTGGGGGTCACCCTCCCACGCGGCCAGCGTGCCTGCGGTGTCGGGAACTGCGATGACCGGCGGTCCAGCCCTGCCTGCCGGTCATCGTCAGCCTTTGACGGTCAGAACACCTGTTCGACGGACACAACCTCCGGCACATAGTGCCGCAGCATGTTCTCAATGCCGTGCTTCAGCGTCGCGGTCGACGATGGGCACCCGGAACAGGAGCCCTGCATGTGCAGGCGCACGATGCCGTCCCGGTAGCCCCGGAACACGATGTCACCGCCGTCGCCGGCGACCGCCGGGCGCACCCGCGTATCCAGCAGCTCCTTGATCTGCTCGACAACTTCCTGATCGGCGGGATCGATGTCCTCATCGAGATCGTCCGCATCGCCGTCGATCACCGGCAGGCCGCTGACGAAATGATCCATGATCGCCGCCAGAACCTGCGGCTTCAGCGCCTGCCAGGAGGTTTCGTCGGTCTTGGTCACGCTGATGAAGTCGCCGCCGAGGAAAACACGGGCAACACCGGGCAACGCAAACAGCGATCCTGCGAGCGGGCTGCGGCCGGCCGACTCGGCGGAGGCGAAGTCAGCGGTGGAAAAGCCCATGACATCGCGTCCGGGAAGAAACTTCAGCGTTGCGGGGTTTGGGGTGCCCTCGGTCTCAATGAACATTGTCGATGGCCTGTCCTGCTGGTGATCGTCTAATCCGGACCGCGACGGTCCGGACACTCACCCGCTACATCGTCGCAAAAGCGGTGCAAGGCAAGAGGCGGATCGGCAGGGCAGAACGGATACGGTGGCTTACCGGCTGGCGACGTCGCGCACCGCCGGGCGAATGACCGCGCACGGGGACTTGCGGCGGGCGAGGGAGGAGCAGGCGTCCTGCGCGTCGGAGGCGCGCAGTCCGGTGACCTGCGCGCGGTACATCGGCTTCCGGCCCACGACCGCGGTATCGATTCGGATATCGCCACTTTCCGCGACGCGGCGCGCCGCGGCTGCGGCACTCCGGGCAGCCGCCTCGGTGGTGAAGGCGCCGACCTGAATGGTCCAGGCCGCGGCATGCCCACGGGTCTGCACTTGTGGCTGCGGCTGCGGACGCGGCGCTTCGGCGGCGCGGGCCACAGATACCAGCATGAGCTTCGGCTGCGCCGGCGGCGCACGGCGGCCGCCCGGAATGTCCAGTTGGTCGAAGGCCTCATCCAGCAGTGCGGCCATGTGGACATCGCGTGAGCTGTTGGAGCCGGCGCCGAGGACGACGCCGATCAGCCGCACGCCGCCGCGCACGGCGCTGGTCACCAGGTTGTAGCCGGAGGCAACTGTATAGCCGGTCTTCAACCCGTCGGCGCCCGGGTAGGTGCGCAGCATATTATCGTGGTTGAAGATGATCCGCCGGTGCCAGGTAAAGCTGGGAACCGAGAAGTAGCGGTAATAAGTGGGGAAATCATTGACCAGATGCCGCGCCAGGATGGCCAGGTCGTGCGCCGTCGTCCACTGGTCCGGGTCGGGCAGGCCGGACGCATTTTGGAAGACGGTGCGGCTCATGCCCAGGGCGCGGGCGCGCAGCGTCATCATCTGCGCGAAACGCTCCTCGCTGCCGCCCAGCAATTCGCCCAGCGCGGCAGCGGCGTCGTTCGCCGATTTGGTGATCAGGCCAAGAATCGCTTCCTCGACGGTCAACCTGGTTCCGGGCATCAGGCCGAGTTTCGTCGGTTCCATCGAAGCGGCGTGGCCGGAGACAGGGACCAGCTGGTCGAGGCTGAGGCGGCGGTCACGCAGCGCCTCAAACGTCATATAAAGAGTCATCATCTTCGTCAGGCTGGCCGGATGCCGTGGCTGGTCGGCGTTCACATCCTCCAGCACATTGCCGGTACTGGCATCGACAACAATGGAACTATACCGTGCGGAACCGATCTGCGCCTGCGCCGGCAGGGTCCAGAGGACGGCGACGCACGTTGCGACCGACGGCAGCCAGCGGAGCAAATGCTTGCGCGGTTTGCACGCAACGCCAGCCATCGTGTTCATCCTCTTCTGCGTGACGCCCGATTCATACGCTGTGCCGGATTGCGCTGTCCAGCCTGAACCGCACGAAAAAGTGCCGAGTCTGAACGTCTTACGGGCTGTCCTTCATGTCGCACAGGGACCCCCGGAACAAGCTGGCAACACCGGGATCGGACACGGCCGATGGTATTTTTGTGCAGTGCACAAAAACCGCTTGATCACGTTTGGGCGCGCGTCTATATCACGCCGTGTTGCGATGCAGCATAGACGCTGAGCCGCAGGTGTCGAGTTGCTGGCTGGGTGCGTGTCCGGTTTTCAAAACGCGTCCTGCCCCAAACGGAGAGGATGAAAGATGAAAGCTAAGATTATTGACGTTCCCGAGACGGTCCAGAGCGAACCGGCGAAGGCTTTCGATGCGACGGTATCGGGCCTGAAGGACGGAATGGCGAAGGCGACAGCAGGATTCGAAGCCACGCAGACGACGATGAAGGAAGGGATGCAGAAAGCGATGAAGACCGCAGAAGAGATGGTTGCGTTTGGTCAGGGCAACCTTGAGGCGATGATGAAGTCCAGCCAGATCTGGATGACCGGCGTGCAGGACATCTCGAAGCAGATGGCCGCCTCGGCGCAAGCGGCATTCGACGAGACATTCTCCACCTTCAAGTCGCTGACCGGCGTGAAGTCGGTGAAGGACGCATTCGACATTCAGAGCTCGTTCGCCCGCTCCACCATTGAGAAGACCGTCGCCGAATCCGGCAAGCTGACCGAGACCTCGTTCAAGCTGACGGAGCAGGCGCTGGCGCCGCTCACCGCGCGCGTGACGCTGGCGGTTGAGAAGTTTGCCAAGGCCGCCTGAGGGCGATAGTCGGTCTCACCCGACAGGCTGACAGGAACAGGCCCGGACCTCAGGTCCGGGCCTTTTCGTTTGCCCGGTATCCAGGACCTCTTGTCCAAGGCTTGGCGTTTTCCATTTAAGACGGCGCAGGCCAGGGAGCCGGACCGGGACGCCTACTCCCCGAGCTTTGTGGGCTTGGCTCGAACCTTTGCGCGGAATTTTGCGGCGCGTTTCCCGCCGGCCTCTTGCAGCGGCAGCGACTCGGCGCAATCGTCAGCGCCTGGCGGTGCAAGGCTCTTTCATCCGGGCACGGCCATCCGATATGCTCGCACGAAAGGGTGCAGCCGGTGTCGAGACCGGCGCTGATGAGCAGCAGGTTCCGTCCCTACCCGCCTCGGAGGGGACATGGACCGCCGGACCCCGGCGGACGAGGCGGCAGGACATTTGATGGATGCGATTGCGATGAGCGACGACGACAAGCGGGGCGGCGGGACGACAGAGGGGCCAAACACTGGCGTCGTCGTCAAGCCGCGTCCCAAGACCCGCAAGCCGGCGATGTACAAGGTTCTGATGCTGAACGACGACTACACGCCGATGGAGTTCGTCGTCCACGTGCTGGAGCGGTTTTTTCAAAAGTCGCGGGAAGAGGCGACCCGGATCATGCTGCACGTCCATCGCCGCGGCGTCGGCGTGTGCGGCGTCTACACGTATGAGGTTGCTGAAACAAAAGTGACGCAGGTGATGGACTTGGCTCGGCAGAACCAGCATCCTCTGCAGTGTACGATCGAGAAGGAATGATCAGCGGTGCCGGCTGGCAAACGCCAGATTGTGCCCTGATTAATGGCCGGACGGTCACCCGCCCGGTGGTATCTGCAGCCCTGGCCGGCTGCTAGCGCGTAGGAGCGTGGGTTATGCTTTCACGGAACCTCGAGCAGACGCTTCACCGCGCCCTGTCTCTCGCCAGTGAGCGGCGGCACGAGTACGCCACCCTGGAACATCTTCTGCTGGGTCTCGCGGACGATACGGATGCCGCGACCGTGTTGCGCGCCTGTGGCGTCGACCTCGACAAGCTGCGCGCGGACCTGACCGAGTTCCTGGACAAGGATCTCGCCGGTCTGGCGACAGAGCGGCCCGGCGATCCGAAGCCAACCGCCGGTTTCCAGCGCGTCGTGCAGCGCGCCGCCATCCATGTGCAATCTTCCGGCCGGGATGAAGTCAGCGGCGCCAACGTGCTGGTGGCGCTGTTCAGCGAGCGCGAGAGCCACGCCGTCTACTTTCTGCAATTGCAGGACATGACCCGGCTCGATGCGGTCAACTTCATCAGCCACGGCATCGCCAAGGCGCCCGGCCGTTCGGCCCAGCGCCCGGTGACCGGCGCCAACTCCCAGCAGCCGGAGAGCCAGCCGGAGCAGGAGCGCGAGGAGAAGCCGAATCGCCGGAACCAGGACGCGCTGTCGAACTACTGCGTGAACCTGAACAAGAAGGCGATGGCCGGGAAGATCGATCCGCTGATCGGCCGCGACCTTGAGATCGAGCGGACCATCCAGATTCTCTGCCGCCGCACCAAGAACAACCCGCTTTATGTGGGCGATCCGGGCGTCGGCAAGACCGCCATCGCGGAAGGCCTCGCCAAGCGCATCGTCGAAGGGGACGTGCCAGAGGTGCTGACCAAGTCAACGATCTTCGCCCTCGACATGGGGTCGCTGCTGGCCGGCACGCGCTATCGCGGCGACTTCGAGGAACGGCTGAAGGCGGTGGTGTCCGAACTGGAAAACCAGCCAGGCGCCATCCTGTTCATCGACGAGATCCACACCGTCATCGGTGCCGGCGCGACCTCCGGTGGGGCGATGGATGCGTCGAACCTGCTGAAGCCGGCTCTTGCCTCGGGCACGCTGCGCTGCATCGGCTCGACCACCTACAAGGAGTTCCGCAACTACTTCGAGAAGGACCGCGCGCTGGTCCGCCGCTTCCAGAAGATCGACGTGAATGAGCCGACGCTGGAAGACTCCGTGAAGATCCTGCGCGGCCTGAAGTTGAACTACGAGAAGCACCACAAGGTCCGTTACACGGATGAGGCCATCCGCGCGGCGGTGGAGCTGTCTGCCAAGTACATCCATGACCGCAAGCTGCCGGACAAGGCGATCGACGTGATCGATGAGGTCGGGGCGTCGCGGATGCTGCTGCCGGAGAACAAGCGCCGGAAGACGGTGACGCTGAAGGACGTCGAGGAGATCGTGGCGAAGATCGCCCGCATCCCACCAAAATCCGTCAGCGCCGACGACAAGGAGACGCTGAAGAACCTCGAGCGCGACCTGAAGGCCATGGTGTTCGGCCAGGACAAGGCGATCGAGGCTCTTGCGGCGGCGATCAAGCTCGCCCGCGCCGGCCTGCGGGAGCCGGAGAAGCCGATCGGCAACTACCTGTTCAGCGGTCCGACCGGCGTCGGCAAGACCGAGGTGGCCCGGCAGTTGGCATCGACCATGGGCATCGAACTCATCCGGTTCGACATGTCGGAGTACATGGAGCGGCACAGCGTGTCCCGCCTGATCGGCGCGCCGCCGGGTTATGTCGGCTTCGACCAGGGCGGCATGCTGACCGACGCGATCGACCAGCACCCGCACTGCGTGCTGCTGCTGGATGAGATCGAGAAGGCCCATCCGGACCTGTACAATATCCTGCTGCAGGTGATGGACCACGGGAAGCTGACCGATCACAACGGCAAGACAGTCGATTTCCGCAACGTGATCCTGATCATGACGACCAACGCGGGTGCGTCGGATTTGGCGAAGGAAGCCATCGGCTTCGGCCGCGAGACCCGGACCGGTGAGGATGAGGATGCCATCAAGCGCCTGTTCACGCCGGAGTTCCGCAACCGGCTCGATGCGACGATCACCTTCGCCGGCCTGACGCCGGAGATTGTCGGCCGCGTGGTCGAGAAGTTCGTCATGCAGCTTGAGGCGCAACTGGCCGACCGCAACGTGACGATCGAGTTGTCGTCCGCGGCAAAGGAGTGGCTGGCGGAGCGCGGCTACGACAGGCTCTACGGCGCACGGCCACTAGGCCGAGTGATCCAGGAGTACATCAAGAAGCCGCTGGCCGAGGAACTGCTGTTCGGCAAGCTGGTCAAGGGTGGCGCGATCAAGGTGACCCTGAAGGACAACAAGCTGGACTTCGAGATCACCGAGGCGGCGCTGCCGGCATTGCCGAAGCCGGAAGGCGACGACGACGGCGGAGCCGACCGCGAACAGGAAGTCGAGGTTTAATCCGCACGGGACCTGCCGCACGGTGCGGCGGGTCCCTTGGTTACTGCCGGGGCTCGGGCTTTTCCGCCACAAGAAGCGATCGGGCCCGCGTCCTATCATCAACGCTAGGACGCCAGAGGCCGTCGCGCCCATTCTCCTGACCTTGGCGATTAGGGTCGTTCACCCGATCGCCTGGCGCCCGCTGGCCGGCTACAGCACTTTCACCCTGGCTGTGCAGGGTGAAAGTGCTCTAGCTTATTGTTTTAGCGCGGGATTCACGCCCTGTCGACGTTCCGCCCAGCGCGATCCCGCGCTAGCCATCCACCAACTCCCGGATTCGCAGCGTCAGCGCATCAATGCCAAACGGCTTGGTCAGCACCTGCATCCCCGGCGCCAGTTGCCCGTGGTTCAGGATCGCATTCTCGGCGTATCCCGTGATGAACAGCACTTTCAGGTTGGGCCGCAACTCCCGCGCGGCATCCGCCATCTGCCGCCCGTTCATGCCGCCCGGCAGGCCCACATCACTGATCAGCAGATCGATCCGGGCACTGGAGCGCAGGATACGCATCCCGGCAATGCTGTCAGCCGCTTCCAGCGCAATGTAACCCATGTCTTCCAGTAGATCGCTGATCAGCAGCCGCACCGTTGGCTCGTCGTCCACGACAAGTACTGTCTCGCCGTTCCGGGCGAGCGAGACGTGCTGCTGCCGTGGCTCTGCCTCATCGCACTGCGCCTCGCCATAATGACGCGGCAGGTAGATGCAGACCGTCGTGCCGTTGCCAACCTCGGACTGGATGCGCACATGACCGCCGGACTGCTTGGCGAAACCGTAGATCATCGACAAGCCCAGCCCGGTGCCTTCGCCGATCGGCTTGGTGGTAAAAAACGGGTCGAACGCCTTGGCCATCACGTCCGGCGTCATCCCGGTCCCGGTATCGGTTACGCAGAGCGACAGGTACTGCCCCTCCGGCACCTCGTGCTGGTTGGCGGCTTGCCGGTCGAGCCATCTGTTCTCGGTCGCAATGGTGATGCGGCCGCCATCCGGCATGGCATCGCGCGCATTCAGGCACAAATTCAGCAGCGCATTCTCAAGCTGATGCGGATCAATCAGTATCGGCCATAGATCGGCCGCGCCGACAATCGCAATCGGAATGGAGGGTCCGACCGTGCGCCGGATCAATTCTTCCATGCCTGTGACCAGCGCATTCACGTTGGTCGGCCTCGGTGTCAGCGTCTGCCGGCGGGAATAGGCCAGCAGCCGATGAGTCAGCGCGGCCGCCCGCTTGGTCGCCCCCTGCGCAACGGCAACGTATTTCTCGACGTCCTTGAGCCGCCCTTGGCTGATCCGTGTGACCACGATCTCCAGCGCACCGGAAATGCCCGCCAGTAGATTGTTGAAGTCATGCGCCAAGCCGCCGGTCAGTTGGCCGACCGCCTCCATCTTTTGCGACTGGCGCAAAGCTTCCTCGGTCTGCCGCAGCCGCTCCTGCTCCTGCAGGCGCGCCGTCACGTTGTAGGCGAAACGGTAGGCGCCGATCTGGTGTCCGTCCGAGTCCCGCAGCGGGCTGAAATGCATCTCATAGTGGCATCGTTCGCGGTCCGCCTGACCGAACGTGGCAATCTCGACAAAGGTCTCGCCGGCCAGGGCGCGTGACCAGATCCTGCGCAGGGCGTCCTGCTCCGCGGGTTCGTCGCGCAGCAGGTCCAACATGTTGTCGCCAACCCGTGGCGTGACGCCATAGATGCGTTCGAACTCCCGCGCCGAGGCGCGGTTGATCGCGATCCACCGGAAGTCCAGGCCGACGACCTGCACAAAGGCGTCGGTACCTTCGACGATTTCCGCCAGCACCTTACGTTCCGCCAGCGCTTCAGCGACGCGGGCCTCAAGCGTTTCATTCAGGCGCTGCAGGCTCTCCTCGGCTCGCCGGCGAGCGGTGACGTCCTGGAACAATACGGCCACCTGGCGGCGGCTGGCCGGTTCGATGCGAAACGCGGCAAGTTCCAGATGCCGACCCGTCGCCACCAGCTCCCGCTCGAAGCGGATCGGCGCGCCCGTCCGCAGGACCTCGCCATACAGCTCGACCCAACCGGCCGCTTCGTCGGGCACCATTGTGCGCACCTTCTGGCCGACGACGTTCTCGATGCCGGCATGCACGGCATAGGCGGCGTTGGCTTCGACATGGACGTAATCGCTGAGCGGGCCGTCGGGTCCGTCGATAAATTCGATGACGCAGAAGCCTTCGTCCATCGAGTCGAAAAGCTGGCGGTAGCGCGCCTCATTCTCACGCAGCGCCTGGAATGCCGCGAAGGCATCGGTGACGTCGTTGCCTACAATGAAGATGCCGTCGACCTGGCCGTCGGCACCGAGGAGCGGCTGATAGACGAAGTCGAGGTAGCGTTCCTCCATTCGCCCGCCGGACTCCATCTGCGGGGCATATCTGACGCCGCGCGCCGTGACGGCCACACCGCTGCGATAGGCTTGGTCGAGGAGCGCGATATGGCCCTGTGTGACCGCCTCGGGCAGCAACGCCGCGACTGTCCTGCCGATAGGGTCGCCGTGGCCGATCAGGCGTCGGTAAGCCGGATTGGCGAACGCGAACCGATGGTCCGGCCCCCGCACCAGCGCTATAAAGCCCGGCGCTTGCGCGTACATTTGCATCAGGCGCTCATGGTCGAGAGCGGACGGCGTCGCGCCACAGGCAACGGCGGTTATCAGCAGGCCGCCAGGCGCGCCGGCCGCGTCAGCAACGCGTGAGCAGGACAGGAGCGCCTCGGTGACGCCTCCCGCCAGCCTGCGCCGCTCATCCGGGATACGGGTGAGAGTACCGCCGAGCGCCTGCTCAAGCAGCGGTCTTGTCTCGGCCCAGGCCTCCCCCAGCACGGCTTCCAGAGGATCGCCGATCGCCCACGCGCGCTCCGTGCCGCCAACGCTGCACAGCCAGGCGTCATTGGGGAACAGATACAGCCCGGATCCCCACGCCAGCAGCATGCGGTCGGGCGCATTCAGCACAAGACTCAGCGCAGTGCGGAAGGCAGCTGGCCAGGCTTCGGGTGCGCCAAGGGCATGCCCCGACCAGTCACGCGCGCGAATCAGCCGCGCGGCCTCCCCACCACCGGACAGGAACGAAAGGCTGCCGGTCATCGGCAGCTGCCGCCCGCACAGCATCCTGCTGCGCCAGCGTATGCTGCCAGCCCGACGGCCATCGTCAGGTGCGGGCGGTCAGGCTTCGCGGGGCGGCGCGGGCCCATATTGGCATCGACATCCATGCATTCCGTCGATGTCGGGTGACACGCTACCTTGTCAACGGACGAAACGGTCATCCGGTTTTCGTCACGAAAATATTACGGTTTCGGCTGGTCTTCCTGCGTTTCGCCGATACGGGCTCTGGTTCGGGCCGGTGTCAGACACCGCTCCGCCCCTGGCAGCCCGGACAAATTCCATACGCGCTAAACCAGCGGGCATCGCTGTCCATTATCATGGACGGCATGGTGGCATGGCGTCGTCGGTGCTTCCCAGCGCCTCTGCCCGTGCGCGCGGTAACGGGCACATCCAGCAGGCGCCAGTGTCACGCGTGCTGGGCCTTATGGGCTCGTCTCACCGCGGCAGCGTGTCATGAAGGCATCGATGTCCGTGGCCATGGGCAGGCTGGATTGGCTGCCGGCCCGCGCGCAGCACAACGCGGCAGCGGCGCTGGCACGGTCCACCGCCTGCTGGAGCGTCTCGCCCCGGTCCAGCCGATGTGCCAACACGCCGGCGAAGCAATCCCCGGCGGCGGTCGTGTCGACGGGTGTGACGGACCACGCCGGCGCGTGCCAGGCACCCGAGGCGGTCGCGATGTCCGCGCCGTCGCCCCCGCGGGTCAGCACCACGGCGACACCTTGCAGACACGCGCGGAGTGCTGCCGCATTCGCTTCGCAGCCTAGATGACCTGCCAGCCAGGCGCCCTCGGTTTCATTCACCAGCAGCACATCCACAGCGCGCAGCGTCGCCTCGGGCAGTGCCGCCGCCGGCGCCAGGTTCAGCACGATCCGCGTTCCCGCGGCGCGGGCCCGCTCGACGAGCCGCGCCGTCTCGTCCGCGGGCACTTCCATCTGAAGTACCAGTGTATGGTCAGGCCCAAGCAGCGCGTCCTCGACCTGCGCGGCTGTCGCTGACAGATTGGCGCCCGACCCAACGCAGATCGCGTTCTCACCGCGAGGATCGACCGCGATCGCGGCACAGCCGGTGCTGGCCTCCACCGCCGCCACACGGGCCAGATCGACACCTGACTCCCGCATGATCCGCAGCGCGCCATCCGCCAGCGCATCGCGCCCGACCGCGCCGGCCATCACCACCGTTGCGCCATCGCGTGCCGCCGCCACGGCCTGGTTGGCGCCCTTGCCGCCCGGCTCGATCCGCGTTGACGGACCGAGCACGGTTTCGCCGGGGGCCGGGATGTGGGGCAGGGGAAAGATCAGGTCGAGGTTGATCGAGCCGAAGACGATGACCGCCATGGCCGGCTCCTACGGTTCCGCCAGGAAGGCGCGTATTTCCTTCAGGAAGACGTCCAGCCGGTCATGGTGCACCCAATGTCCGGCGCCTTCCACCGGCAACACCCGGGCATCCTTGAAATACTGCATCCGGCCGTCGGTTTCCGGGTTGCTCGCCCAGCTTTCCTTGCCCCAGACCAGCAGCGTCCTGCAGGTGATCCGGCCCCACAAGGACGCGATCTCATCGCGCGTCATGTCGTAGGGCGGCCACAGCCGGACGTAGTGGTCGAACTTCCAGCTATAGGTGCCGTCCTCGTTCTGGTTGGCGCCGTGCTGTGTCAGGTGCCGTGCCTGTTCCTCGGTCAGGTGCGCGTTCGCCTCCTGCATCCGGGCGTAAGCGTCTTCCAGCGAGGCGTAGCGCCGGGCCTGCTGGCCGGCGAGCTTGCGCTGCTCATCGATCCACCAGCGCATGCGTTCGGCGACCGGCTTCTTCGCCGCCTCGGCATGCGACTTCGGACCAGGGCCCAAGCCCTCGATTGCCACCAGGCGCTTAACGTTTTCCGGGAAGATGCCGGTGTAGCGGAGGGAGATATTGCCGCCCAGCGAATGGCCGATGATGGTGACCGGCGCCAGCTTCTGCTGATGGATCAGTTGCGCCAGGTCATAGATGTAGTTTGCCATCGAGTAGGACCCTGACGCGGCCCAGGCGGAATCGCCGTGGCCGCGCAGGTCGGGCGCGATGACGTGGTAGTCGCGCCGCAGGTCAGCGGCGACCCAGTCCCAGTTGCGGCAATGATCCCGCCCGCCATGCAGCAGGATCAGCGGTGGCGCCGACGGATTGCCCCAGTCGACATAGTGCAGCCGCATGCGCTGCGAAAAGAAGTGGCGGGACGTCGGTCCGTATTCGATCGCCATGCCGCTTATCCTATCGGCGGCTTCTTGTTGGCCCATCGGGTCGCCTTCTCATACGCCGAGGCAACGCGCAGGACCGTCGAGTCCTCGAAGTAGCGGCCGACGAACTGCACCGAAACCGGTAGCCCGTTGCTGGCCAGGCCGGACATCATGGCCAGCGCCGGATGGCCTGTGACGTTGAACGGCGTGCGCGCCTGGCGGGGATAGGTGCGGGCGGTCTCCTCGGCGTCCTCGATGCGGCTCGCGGGATCCAGGGAACTGGCGCACATCAGCACGTCCACGTCGCGCAACTGCTCCTCGACAGCGGCAATCACCTGCAGGCGCCGCCGCTGCGCGCCGACATAGTCGCCCGCGGCCATGAACGCGCCTGGCAGCAGGCGGCGGCGCGCCAACTGACCGTAATCGCCCGGCCGCTCACGCAGCCACGGCGCGTGGATCGACCACGCCTCGGAGCACAGGATGACGCGGTTGATCGCGGCGAATTCGTTCAGCGACGGCAGTGTTACGCTTCGCACCTGCGCACCCTCGGCCTGCAGCACGCGCGCCACGTCCTCCAGCGCCGCGGCGACTTCCGGATGTGCCGGCACGTCGCGCTCGTGGAAATGGCGGACGAAGCCAATGCGCAGGTCGCGCACGCCGCGGTCGAGGTGCCGGCCGAAGTAGCGCGCCTGGGTCGGAGCGCTGCCGGGATCGCCGGGATCGTGCCCGGCGATCGCATCCAGCAGCAGGGCGTTGTCCGCCACCGTTCGTGTTAGCGGCCCGACATGGTCCAGCGTGAAGGACAGCGGGAAAACGCCGCGGCGCGACACCAACCCGTATGTCGGCTTCAACCCGACGATGCCGCACGCGCTGGCGGGATTACGCACCGAACCACCGGTATCGGTTCCTAAAGCCAGCGGAAAGAAGCCACCGGCGACCCCCGCACCCGACCCCGAGGACGAACCGCCCGGATGATGGTCCGGATTCCACGGGTTGCGTGCCGCCGGCCACGGCAGATCATGGCTCGGCCCACCAATTGCGAATTCATGCGTCGCCAGCTTGCCCATGATGATGGCGCCGGCCTCGCGCAGTTTCTGCACCACAACCGCGTCGGACTTGGCGACGTTGTCGATCAGGATCTTGGAGTGACACGTGGTCGGCAATCCGACGACATCGATGATATCCTTGATGCCGACCGGCACGCCGTGCAGCGGGCCGCGGATGCGGCGCGCGGCGATCTCGGCCTCAGCCTGCTTCGCGGCCGCCATGGCGGCGTCAGCGTCGAGGCGGATAAAGGCGTGCAGCTTCGGCTCCAGCGTCTCGATCCGCGCCAGCAGTGCGGTCATCAGTTCGACCGGCGACAGCGTCCTCGCAGCGAAGGCGCGTGACGCCTCGGCCGCGCTCAGCCAGTGCGGCGCGGTCACAGGCCAGACCCCGCGCGCATCGGCGGCCACGGTTCGGCGGCCGGATCGGTCGGTATCTGCACGCCGTGCGCATTGTTAAGCGCCTGTTCCGCCGCCGCCTTCACGTCGCCTGGGAACTCCGCGAGCGCCTTTTCCAGGCCGGCGGCCTTTGCCAACGCCACGATGATCGGGTCCATGCTTCCATCTCCGCTGTGCGTCGCGGGATCATGCTGCGCTTGCGAGCAATGCGGAAGGGCCGCCGCGTGAGGTTCTGGCGGCAGACGAAAAAAAGCGGTACGACCGGGGGGATGGTCGTACCGCTAGAGTTGGTCGCGGGCTTCGCCACGACTACGGGGAGGAAACAGGACGCCGCCTCAGCGGCTCCGGCACTGAATGTATGTTGCAAACCTTTATGAAAGGTTAACAACTCCGTGTTCACATCGACATTTGCGCGAAATATAATTTCAAACTTCTACCGGAAGTAGTAGTCTATGCATGCACTGCCGCTAACGAACCTCAAGGTCCTGGAGATTGGCCACTATATTGCCGCGCCTTTCTGCACCCGGATCCTGGCTGACCTCGGAGCAGAGGTGATCAAGGTGGAACCGCCCGGTGGCGATCCCTTCAGGGGCTGGGGCGCTGCGAAAGACGGGCACTCGGTCTGGTTCAGCATCCATGGGCGCAACAAGCTCTCAATCGAACTTGATCTGAAGAAGCAGCGGGATGTGTTGCTGAAGCTGGTTGCCCGCGCCGATGTGCTGGTCGAAAACCTGCGCGCCGGCCAGTTGGAGCGGCTGAACATTGGACCGGATGTGCTGCATGCAGTGAATCCGCGGCTGGTGATCGCGCGCATCTCCGGCTACGGCCAGGACGGGCCATACCGCGATAAGCCAGCCTTCGGCGCGATCGGTGAGGCGATGGGCGGGCTGCGTCATCTGACCGGCCATCCCACCGGCAGCAGCGATTTGCCGCCGCCACGGTGCGGCATCTCAATCAGTGACGATCTGGCCGGGCTGTACGCGGCGATTGGACTGCTGTCGGCGGTATGGCAGCGCGACGCCGGCGCTACCGGACGCGGACGCATCATCGACGTCAACCTGGTCGACAGCGTGTTCAGCCTGATGGAGGGAATGCTGCCGGAATACGCGCTCGACGGACGTGTGCGGCAGCCGGCCGGTGCTGCACTGCCGACGGCGGCGCCGACCAACACCTATCCCTGCGCGGATGGTAAATGGCTGTGCATCGCCGGCAACTCCGACCTGATTTTCCGCCGGCTGATGACGGTGATCGGCCGGCCGGAACTCGCCGACGACCCACTCTATGCGACCAATGGTCTGCGCTGCGCCAACGTGGGCGGGCTGGATACCGCCATTGCGGCCTGGACGAGGACCCTGCCGGCAAAGGATGCGGAAGCGCTGCTGGAAGCGGCCGAGGTACCATGTTCGCGCCTGTATGACATCGCCGACTGCGCCGCCGATCCGCATTTCCAGGCGCGCAAGTCGGTGCAGGCGGTCGATGACCCGCTGATCGGGCGAACGCTGCACCCAGGCCCGGCGATCCGGCTGGATGGGGAGAAGCCCGAGGACGTGGTGCGCTGGACCGGTCCGGCGCTCGGTGCGCACACGGATTATGTGCTGAACACGCTGCTGGGGATGGGGAAGGCCGGGTAGTTTCGTCAGGCTGCTATGGTTCGGCGCACGGTCGCTGAACGCTGAGCGGGCGGTCTACAAACAAAGCGCGGCGCGGTTCGAGTCATCGCGAACGGGATAGAACCATAAACCAACCGGCACAGCCTGCTATTGTGCTGATTGGTTCATCGGTCCTGCCGCCTTTGTACTGTTCGTTATTGCGGTGACGCGCCGTGGGCGGGAGTTCGACAGGCTGGATAGGCCGTGTTCTGCCGCCTCGCGACTGCGAAAGGACGTGCACCGTGCAATTGCGGTCGATAAGGAGCGAAGCCCGTTCAGGCACTGACGACGCAGATCGGCTCGGCCTGTGGTCCGCGCGGAACGGCAGGGTCATCAATCATCGCCTGATTTACGGTCACCGCTTTGCGACGCGACAATGCGCGTGCCGCGTTCCGGGGTAGCCTGTGCGGATGCAACCTGCCATGTCCAGGCTACCGCATACGCTGACCGTCGACGATGTTGCGGCGGAATTTGAAACTGATCTCCGGCAAGGGCTGTCGGCTGATCAGGCCGCACAGCGCGCGGCCCGCTTTGGCCCGAACGCACTGCCAGAGGCCGGGCGGCGCGGGCCGCTGCCAATGCTCGCCAGTCAGTTCACCGACTTTATGATTCTGCTGCTGATCGCTGCAGCGGCAATATCGGGCATCGTCGGCGACATCGAAGACACGATCGTCATCCTGGCCATCGTGGTCCTGAACGCCGCCATCGGCTTCGTCCAGGAATACCGGGCGGAACAGGCCCTCTCGGCACTGCAGCGGCTGGCGCCGGAGCGGGCAACCGTGGTCCGTACCGGCGCCGCACAAGCGGTGCTGGCCGAGGGCCTGGTGCCTGGCGACGTTGTCCTGCTGGAAGCCGGCAATGCCGTCCCGGCCGATCTGCGCCTGGTCGAAGCGGTCGACCTCAAGCTGGGCGAGGCCGCCCTGACCGGCGAATCGCTACCCGCCGAAAAATCCGTCGGGCCGCTTCCCGATCCCGGCCTGCCTCTCGGCGACCGCGGCAACATGGCGTTCAAGGGCACCATCGTGCTGTTCGGGCACGCGCGCGGCGTGGTCGTGGCGACTGGCATGGCGACAGAACTCGGCCGGATCGCCACGCTGCTGGAGCAGACCGACACACCAAGAACACCATTGCAGCAGCGCCTCGCCGCGTTCGGCCGCCAGATTGCCATCGGCGCCGTGGCGATCTGCATCGCGCTTTTCCTTCTTGGTCTGGCGCGCGGCGAGCCCGCACTGCTGATGCTGCTCACCGCCATCAGCCTGGCGGTCGCCGCGATCCCCGAGGCCATGCCGGCTGTCGTCACCGTGCTGCTGGCCTTGGGCGCACGCCGCATGGCGCAGGAGCATGCGTTGATCCGGCGCCTGCCGGCGGTCGAAACCCTCGGCTCCGTCACCGTGATCTGCTCCGACAAGACCGGGACGCTGACACGCAACGAAATGCGGGCGACGGAGGTCATGCTGGACGGGCAGCGCCTGCCGATCGATGCCGTCGATGCCCGTGTTCCGGCGGCTGCGACGCTGCTCAAGTCCATGGCGCTGTGCAACGACGTGGTCCCATCGGACAGCCGCGCTGCGCTGGGTGAGCCGACGGAACTCGCGTTGTGGCGGGCGGCAGCCGATGCCGGCTTCGACCGGGCTGCCTTGCTGGTGCAGGCACCGCGGGTCCGCGATCTGCCCTTCGATTCCGACCGTAAGCGGATGACGACCATCCACGCGGGGCCGGACGGTTTGGTCGCTTATGTCAAAGGTGCGCCGGAGTCCGTGCTGCCGCGCTGCACAGCCATGGCAACGCGCGACGGCGTTGCGACGCTGGACCCACAAGCTGCGTTGCACCTGGCGGAGGCGATGGCCGCGGATGGGCTGCGGGTTCTCGCCCTGGCGTGGCGTCCCTGTGCCGGATTGCCCGACTCAGCCGCGCCCGAGGCGATCGAAAGCGACCTGATCTTGCTGGGCCTGGCCGGGCTGCTCGATCCGCCGCGCCCGGAGACGGCCGGGGCTGTGGCGACATGCCGCCAGGCGGGAATCATTCCTGTGATGATTACTGGCGACCATCCCGCGACGGCCCGCGCCGTCGCGCGGCAGATCGGGCTGATCGATGACGACGGCTTCGTAATGACCGGCCGGGACTTGGCGGATCTGTCGGATCTGGACCTGCGGGAACAGGTCGCCTCCGTCCGCGTCTATGCGCGAGTCGATCCGGCGCAGAAGATCCGGATCGTCGCCGCGTTGCAGGATGCCGGTCAGATCGCTGCCATGACCGGGGACGGGGTGAATGACGCGCCCGCACTCGCGCGGGCCAATATCGGCGTGGCGATGGGGCAGGGCGGCACGGATGTGGCACGGCAGGCGGCGGGCCTCGTGCTGCTGGACGACAACTTCGCCACCATCGTCGCCGCCGTGCGCGAAGGGCGCCGCATCTACGACAATATCCGCAAGTTCGTGCGCTTCATCGTGACGTGCAATGCAGCGGAAATCCTGACGTTGGTGGTGGCGACCCTGGTCGGCCTGCCGGTGCCGCTGCTGCCGATCCAGATCCTCTGGATCAACCTCGTGACAGATGGGTTGCCGGGCCTTGCCCTGGCGGCCGAACCGGCGGAGCGCGACGTCATGCGGCGTCCGCCGCGTGCACCGACCGAGGGGCTGCTTGCCGACGGCATCCTGCTGCATATCGTCTGGGTTGGCGCGTTGATGGCGGGCCTGACGCTGGCGACGCAGGCGCTCGCGCTGCAGGCCGGGCTGGAGCACTGGCGGACCATGGTCTTCGCCGTGCTGACCTTCGTGCAGATGGCGCATGTCCTGGCGATCCGCGTTGAACGGCACACCGTGCTGGGTCTGGCCTTTTTCTCAAACCCGGCGGTGCTCGGCGCCGTAGCGGTGACGTTGGTGCTGCAGGGAGCCGCGATCTATGTGCCGGCGCTGAATGCGATATTCGACACGCAGCCACTATCCCTGGCCGAGCTTGCCGTGTGTATGGCGGTGTCCGGGACGGTGCTGTTTGCGGTGGAACTGGAGAAGTGGGTGCGGAAGCGTTGTCTCTAACCGTGGCGGTTCGCTGAAGCATGGCCTGTTGCCTATCGGTGGCCCCCGTCTTGGGGCCGCACCGTCAGACATGCCCCGGCCCGCGCCTGTCATGGGCGCCGGAGCGGCCGGCTCGTCGCTCCCGGCCATGACGGCAACACGCTGGGGCCGCAGCAACGCGCGCGACGAATCGGTCCACTTCGCGCATAGTTGCAGCCGCCACCATGCATCGCGCGCTCTGCTACGTCCTGCTCACCCTCTGCCTCGCACTTGCCGCCTGCGGCAGCAACCGTGCGGCGCCCTCCGGCGGCGCCTATGTCGGCGGCAACGTCCCGATCGAGTGCGCGCCGTTCGCTCGGGCGTTGACCGGGGTGAAGCTGAGCGGTGCCGCGGCGGATTGGTGGCCGCAGGCGGCCGGCCGCTATGACCGCTCGCGCGATCCCGATGTCGGCAGCGTGCTGGTGTTCCGGCGCGGCGGTCGCCTGCCGTCCGGCCACGTCGCGGTCGTGTCAGAGGTCGTCGGTCCGCGGCAGATCCGCGTTACTCAGGCCAATTGGGTACGCCACCGCATCACCGAGGAGCAGTCTGTGATCGACGTCTCGCGCTCCGGCGACTGGAGCCTGGTGCGGGTGTTCTGGCCGCCCTCTGGCGAGATGGGTACGACCGAGTACCCCACCTACGGCTTCATCCGTCCGGACCACCCGCCCAGCAAGCGAATGATCGCCCAG
Organism: Pseudomonadota bacterium; assembly: GCA_018240405.1. GTDB lineage: Bacteria > Pseudomonadota > Alphaproteobacteria > Acetobacterales > Acetobacteraceae > Rhodopila. The sequence goes on along the minus strand of JAFEFW010000012.1, from coordinate 12,354 downwards.
CGCACGCCGGACGCGGTGAAGATGGCGCTGGCCGGCTGGTGATCAGGCCGATTGCGGTGCGGCGGGCGGGCGGCCCTTGAAGCCCATCGCTACGACGTAAAGTTCGCTGGATTCCTTGCGGCTGGCAGGCGGCTTGGCGTGCTTCACCTGGGCAAAATGACGCTTCAGCGTGTCCAGCATGGTCTTCTCCGACCCGCCCTGAAACACCTTGGCGACAAAGGCGCCACCCGGACTGAGCACATATACGGCGAAATCCACCGCCATTTCGGTTAGCCCCATGATGCGCAGATGGTCGGTGGCGCCATGGCCGGTGGTGTTCGGCGCCATGTCGGACAGCACGAGGTCCGCCTGCCCACCCAGCAGCGCCGTCAGCTTCGCCGGCATCTCCGGGTCCGTGAAGTCCGCCTGCAGCATCGTCGCGCCCTGGATGGGATCGATCGGCAGCAGGTCAACCGCCAGCACTGAAGCGGCGCCCCGTTTCACCGCCACCTGCGTCCAACCACCTGGCGCCGCACCGAGGTCCAGCACGCGCGACCCGCGCTTGATCAGGTGGAACCGGTCATCCAGTTCGATCAGCTTGAACGCCGCGCGTGACCGCCAGCCCTGTTGCTTTGCCGCAGCGACATAGGGGTCGTTCAACTGCCGCGCCAGCCAGCGCGTCGAGGCCGGAGACCGGCTTTTCGCCGTCTTGACGGAAACCGAGAGCCCGCGCGTCGTCGGGCCAGCCGGACGCTTCATTGCCGGCAGTGATCCCGGCGGCGCCCGTCATGGCGGCCTTGGCGCGTCCGGTCCGCCCGCATCAGCCGGAGCAGCACGCCCTCGCGCAGCCCGCGATCGGCAACGATGACCCGCGGCGCCGGCCATAGCCGGGTGATGGCGGCAAACACCGCACAGCCGGGCAGCACGAACTCAACCCGCTCCGGTCCGACGCAGGGATGTTGCATCAGCCCCTCGCGGCCCAGCGCTTGCAACGCGCAAAGGGCGGCTTCGGCGGCGTCGCTGGTGAGTTCGACGCCGTCCACAGCCGGGCGGCGGTAGCGTTCCAGGTTCAGCGCCACGCCGGCCAGCGTCGTAACGGTGCCGCTGGTGCCCAGCAGCCCGACGCCGCCGGCGGCGATCTCCCGGCCGATGCAGTGCACACGCTCAAACGGCAGCAGCCGCTCGACCACGTCCGTGACCATGGTCTCGAACCCGTCCGGGCAGTAGCCGGCATCGCCCCAGCGTTCCGCCAGGTTGACTACGCCGACCGGCAGTGAGTCGAAGCCGATCAGTTCCGGCTGGCCATGCGTCAGCCGCACCCAGGCCAGCTCTGTGGACCCGCCGCCGATGTCGAACAGCAGCGCCCTGCGTGCGTCGGTCGGCAGCAGGGGCGCACAGGATTCCAGCGCCAGTTCCGCTTCCTCGCGGCCGGAGATCACACCAAAGTCGAAGCCGGTCTGCTGCTTCACGCGTTGCAGGAATTCGGGACCATTGGCGGCCTTCCGGCAAGCTTCGGTGGCGATGGCGCGCACCTGCCGCACGGGCCGCCGTGCCAGCCGGGTGGCGCAGGTTTCCAACGCGCAGAGTGCGCGATCCATCGCAGCGGGGCTGAGCCGGCCGGTGGCATGCAGCCCTTCGCCGAGGCGCACGATGCGGGAAAAACTGTCAAGCACACGAAACCCATCCGCGGCGGGCGTGGCCACCAGCATGCGGCAGTTATTGGTCCCGAGGTCCAGCGCGGCAAAGGTCGGGCCATGCGTTCGGCGTACGTAAGCGTGCCGCGGCCCATCGGATTGCGCGGCTGGTTCAAGCTCCGTCGGGGCCTGGACCAACGTCATCCCTGGATAGTCGTCTGACTGCCGCGAACGTGGCAAGCACGGAATTGACGGTATGGCCCCTCCATACCGTGATTTCATCTCACAGGTTCGGATCAGGCGGGTCGCGAACCGGTTTGTGCCACCCGCCAGCCGCCAGTGCCGGTCTCCTTCACCGCGGCCGCCATTTCCCGCGCCCGCCGCAGCAGGCCTCGCGTATCGTCGCCACCGATGGAGTCCGGCTGGCGTGAAATGATGCCAATCGACAGCGTGATCGAACAGCTTGGCGGCAGGTCCGGGAAGAGCCGCATGCCGCACAGCGCGTCGGCCCGCTCCGCCGCCGTCATGTGGTCCATGGCTGGCTGCCAGACGGCAAACTGGTCGCCGGCAATGCGCGCGACGGCGTCGCCCGGCCGGACAGTCATGCGTAGCTGGGCGGCCAGCCGGATGAGCACGGTGTTGCCTGCCTCCCGCCCGGCCGTGGCGTTGACCAGTCCCAGGTTGCCGACGTCGATGACTGACAACGTGCCACCGTGGCCGCCCAGATCCAGCCGGTCGAGATGGCGGTCGACCTCATCGATGAACCAGCGCCGGTTCGGCAATCCCGTCAGCCGGTCAATACCGATCTGGCCGACGCCGGTGGCGACCAGCGTTCGCAGCAGCACGCCGATGCCTGCGACCAGGGCATGGTCGGTGTCCTGCCAGGTCGGCTCGCCTGCAGCACGCCATAGCACCAGTCCACCCGGGCGGCCAGGCGGCAAGACCCAGGGGCACGCCATGATCGGCCGGCGGTCCGCTGACACAATGTGCGCGGGGCGCAACGGGTTTGCCCTCAGCAGGCTCCAGCCCTCAGCCAGGCTGTGGGGGCCACCGACGCCAAGATGGTGCAACACACGCGGCTCTGTCTGTCCGATCGGCGTGTCGAGTACGGCCAGGCCTTCGACGCGTGCGACCTCGAACAGCTCCTCCAGCACCGGTTCCAGCGCGCCATCATAGTCCGGATCGGCCCCGGTGGCGACGGCCGGGCGGCTGGGCGAGGGCAGGGCGGGATCGGGATCAGGTCTCACGGCACGGCCATTATACAACCATCACGGACGCCATGCCGCAGAAATTCGCGCCCTGCGCACATTAGCGTCTGGCCGCCGGTGCAGGCTACGATCGGTGACGACCAACGGGGGGAGCAGCCATGCGCGCGGTTTGGTATGACCGGCAGGGTCCGGCGGATGAGGTTTTGATGACCGGCGAACTGCCGACGCCGGAGCCACGCCTGGGCGAGGTGCGGGTGCGCCTGGAGGCGTCCGGCGTCAACCCGTCCGATACCTATCGCCGCCGCGGTGCCGTGCCGGCGGAATATCCACGTGTCATTCCGAACAGCGATGGCGCCGGCGTGATCGACGCAGTCGGTGAAGGCGTCGACAAGGCCTGGGTCGGCAGGCGGGTCTGGCTGTTCAATGGCCAGCGCAATGGCCGCTGGATGGGCACGGCAGCGGAATACATTTCACTCGACGTCAGCCTTGTACGCGAACTGCCCGACCACGTCTCCTTCGCCGAGGGTGCGACGCTCGGCATTCCCGGCCTCACCGCACATGGCTGCGTGTTTGCGTTTGGGCCGGTGCAGGGCCGGACGCTGCTGGTCACCGGCGGCGCCGGAGCGGTCGGGCACTACGCCGTGCAACTTGCCGCCTGGGCCGGCGCACGTGTCATCACCACCGTCAGCTCGGCCGACAAGGCGGAGCGGGCGAAGCAGGGCGGCGCCGAATGGGTGATCAACTACCGGTCCGAGGACGTGGCGGCGCGCGTCGCCGAGATCACCAAAGGCATCGGTGTGGACCATGTGGTGGATGTGGATCTGGGCGGCAACCTTGCGCCGGTGATGGCATCGGTGCGCGACAGCGGGACGATCGCCTACTACGCCACCAATGGCGACCAGACGCCGAAGCTCAACCTGCGAGCCATGATGGGGAAGAACATCACCGTGCGTGGCTTCACGCTGCCGACCAGCCCGATCGCCAACCGAGTGCGGGCGCAGGACGATATGACGGCCTTCATCGGGACGCCCGGGCGCATCCTGTCGGTGGCCGACCGCTTCCCGCTGTATCAGATCGCGGCGGCGCATAAGTCGGTCGAGGCCGGTGGCAAGGTCGGTACCGTCGTGGTTGAGTGCCAGACGTAGCGGCCGGCGCGGCCGCTGATCAGGGGAAGAGCATGGCAGAGAAGAAACTGGCGCTCGTTGTGGGCGCGAACCGGGGTATTGGCCTCGGCGTGGTGAAGGAATTCCTGGCAAAGGGCTGGGATGTGGTCGCCACGGCGCGCAAGCCGGCGGAGGCGACGGAGCTGAATGCGCTGGCCGCGGCGTCACCGGGACGGGTGACGGTGACGAAGCTGGAGATGAACAATCCGGACGATCACGACGCTCTGGCCGCGGCCCTGGCGGGGAAGACGGTCGACATCGCGCTGATTAACGCCGGCGTGTCCGGCCCGGGACACCGCAGCGCCAACCAGGCGACGGAAGCCGAGATCGGCGCACTGATGTACACCAACGCGCTTGCGCCAATCCGGATCGCACGCGGCGTGGCGCCGCACGTGAAGACGGGATCGGGGGTCATTGCGTTCACGTCGTCGGTGATGGGCAGCGTGGCGGTGAACCCTGGTGGGCATGAGCTCTACCGGGCCAGCAAGGCGGCCCTGAACTCACTGGCGCGCGGGCTGTGGGGGGAGCTGGCGGGGCGGCATCTGACGCTGCTGTCGATGCATCCGGGCTGGGTGCGGACGGATATGGGCGGGCAGAGCGCCGCGGTGTCAGTCGAGGACAGTGCACGCGGCATGGTGACGGTGATGCTGGCGCAGCAGGGCAAGCACCACCACGTCTATATTGATTACTTGGGGAAAGAGATTCCGTGGTGATGGTGCCGCGCGCGGCGGAGGGAGCTGCGCGCGCCTGAAACTGTCACTGCAATGGTATTGTAATGGATTCCGCCGTGCCCGGCTGTGGACAAGCCCTCGTTCATCATATGCGGCCGCAACCGGGCGGGCTGGCAGGCTGTGGAGAGTAACTGGCCCGCAGCGCGCCCGCCTATCCAGCAAATCCGAGGAAGAGGGCCAGGGCGCTGTTGAGCGCCTGCATGTCCTGTGGAACCAACTGCCCCATAACCGTGCCGATGCGGTCACGCCGAACAGTCGTAATCTTGTCAACTTCAATCCATGACTCCGTGCGTAGGCTGAGCGAAGCTGACGGCGTTATGGGGACGCGCATCAATATTCCGTTCTGCGCAACGGATGTAACAGGGCAGATCGTCAGGCTCTTGAGGTCGTTGAAGAGGTTCGACTGCACGACAATTGCGGGGCGTGGCTTGCTGGTATAGTCGCCGCCCCGGTCGGCGACCGCGACGACCGCGCCACGGGAAATCAAGGATGATCTTCGTTGTCGAACAGGCTGACGCTCTCGATCCAGTCCATGACCCCTTCGGCCTCGTCCAACGCATTGATGCGGTGGCACTGCTGGCGGATCTGTTCCACAAAGCCGGGGGCGTTGGCGTCGGGCACCCAAATCTGAATCGGCCGAAGTCCGCGGCGGCGAAGCACTTCGCGGTATCGCTTGGTGCGGGCACGGGACGAAGAAGACGACGAACTCATGCGTCACATGTGACGTCACGATTGGCAGATGTCAATGCAAAACGGCCCGGCCGCCGCTTCCACGACAGCCGGGCCGCGTCGCACCTTCAGCGGACAGCGGCTACGCCACCTCCGCCGCCAGCTTGTCCAGATAATACGCCGGATCGCCCCAGAGGCGCTCGATCACCATGCAGCGGCGGAAGTAGTGGCCGACGGCGTACTCCTCGGTCATGCCGATGCCGCCATGCATCTGCACCGCGCTCTGCGAGACATAGCGTCCCGCCTGGCCGATGCCGACCTTGGCCATCGCCATGTCGCGTTCGCGCTCTGCTTCGTCCGGATTCTCGAACGCGATGGTCGCCAGCATCGCCATGCTGCGGCCCTGTTCCTGGGTGATGAACATGTCCGACATGCGGTGCTGCACGACCTGGTAGGAACTGATCGGGCTGCCGAACTGCACGCGGGTCTTGCTGTATTCCAGCGTCATTTCGTTCATCGCTTCCATCGCGCCGACCGTTTCGGCAGCGGTGGCGGCAATGCCCGCCTCGACCACGCGCTTGATCACCGCGAAGCCCTTGCCGACCTCGCCCAGTACCGCATCCGCCGGCACCGAAACGTTCGACAGGGACAGGTCCGCCGCCCGCGTGTCGTCGCGGCTGAGGTAGCCGCGGCGCGCCACGCCGGCCGCATTCGCGTCGACGATGAACAGCGTAATGCCGTCCTCATCGTAACGATCGCCGCTGGTCCGCGCGCTGACGATGATCTTGTCCGCCGCTTCGCCATGCGAAACGACCGTCTTCGATCCGTCCAGCACCCAACCCGACCCGCTCTTCTTTGCCGTCGTCACGACGTCGTTCAGGTCGTAGCGCGCCTGCCGTTCACCGTGGGCGAACGACATCTTCAGGCTGCCTTCGGCGATCGCCGTCAGCAGCGTCCGCTTCTGCTCTGCCGTTCCCACGGCGTCGATCGCGGTGCCGCATAGCACGACGGTCGGCAGGTACGGCTCCAGCACCAGCACGCGGCCGAAGGCCTGCATCACCAGCATGATCTCCTGCGCGCCGCCGCCGAAGCCGCCGTACTCCTCGGCGAACGGCAGCCCCAGCAGGCCAAGCTCCGCGAATTTGCCCCACATCTCGGGCGAGTAGCCCTGGGGCAGGGCCATGTAGCTCTTGCGCTGCGCGAAGCTGTAGGTGTCGTTCAGCAGGCGCGTAACGCTTTCGACCAGCAGGCGCTGGTCGTCCGACGGTTCAAAGTCCATTACAGCCCCAACACGGCTTTGGTCAGGATATTCTTCTGGATCTCATTGGTGCCGCCGTAGATCGAGGCGGCCCGCAGGAACAGGTAGCTGCCGGTGCCGGCGCTCGCCGCCTCCAGCATGTCGTCAGGCTCGTTCAGCGCGGCGAGTTCCTGCGCCCAGATCGGCGTCGCCATCGGTCCGGCAACGTCCACCGTCAGTTCGGTGGTGTATTGTTGCAGCTCAGACCCCCGCACTTTCAACACGGACGACAGCGGGTCCGGTTTGCCGGCGCCCTTGGCCTTGTCGTAGGCGGAAACGACACGATACTGCGTGATTTCCAGTGCCTTGATGTCGACCTCCAACTGCGCGACGCGCTGGCGGAACGTCTGGTCGTTGATCAACGGGCGGCCGTTCTGGTTGACCTGCTTCGCCATGTCCACGGCGGCGCGCAGCCGCTCCTTCGACTTGCCGAGGCGGGCGATGCCGGTGCGCTCGTTGCCCAGCAGGAACTTCGCCACGTCCCAGCCCTTGTTCTCCTGGTGCACGCGCATATTCACCGGCACCTTGACGTCGTCGAAGAACACCTCGTTCAGGTGGTGGCTGCCGTCGATCGAAATGATCGGGCGCACCGTGATGCCCGGGGTCTTCATGTCGACCAGCAGGAACGAAATGCCCTCCTGCCGCTTGCGCGCGTTCGGATCGGTGCGCACCAGCAGGAAGCACCAGTCGGCGTTGTGCGCCGTCGAGGTCCAGATTTTCGAGCCGTTGACGACGTAGTGGTCGCCGTCCAGCTTCGCCGCCGTCTTCAGCGAGGCCAGGTCCGATCCGGCGCCCGGCTCCGAAAAGCCCTGGCAGAACCAGTCATCCAGGTTGGCCAGCCGCGGCAGGAAGCGAGATTTCTGCGCATCGGTGCCGAACTGGATCAGCACCGGACCGAGCATGGTGATGTTGAAGGAGAGCAGCTCCGGCGCCGGCGCCATCAGGTTCTCTTCCAGGAAGATCATCCGCTGGATCGCGCTCCAGCCCGGGCCGCCATGTTCCTTTGGCCAGGAATAGGTCGCCCAGCCTTTCTGGTTGAGAATCCGTTGCCAGCGCACGGTGTCTTCCTTGCGCGGCGCGTGCCCCAGCTTCATGCGGTCACGGATGTCCGCCGGCAGGGCGGACTTGATGAAGTCGCGCACTTCCTGGCGGAAGGCGGCTTCTTCCGGTGTGAATCGAAGATCCATTGGATCGCTCCCTCTTACTGGCGGGTATGTTAAGCGGGCCGGGTAGGGGGCGCAATCGGGGTTGGAAGCGCTTCAGGTACGCTGGAAGTCATGCTAGCGTCCTGCCATGGCTGACATCGTTGAGACGCTGCCGCGCCTGTCATCCGTCGATGACTTCCTCCGCTGGGAAGACCGGCAGGAGGGAAAGCACGAGTTCGATGGGGAAACCATCATTCCCATGACGGGCGGTAGCCGCGCGCACCAACGAATTGTCATGAACCTTGTGGCCGCGCTGGAGGCCCGGCTGGAGCCGACATCCAGCTGCTACGAAGTCATCCAGGAGATGCGCCTGCGCATCGGCAAACGCGCCGCCCGGTATCCCGACGTCTGTATCGTCCTCGGACCAGTGGCCGACAACGTGAAGACTCTCGACGACGCCATCGTGGTTTTCGAAGTGTTGTCGCCCGAAACCGCCGCCACCGATCTCGGCGCGAAAGCCCGGGAGTATCGCGAGCTATCGTCCTTCCGCGCCTACGTCCTGATCGACCAGTCGCGCGCGCATGCCACCGTCGTCACGTCAGCGGGCACGACCGAGACTACCACCGCCATCGACCTGACGTACGCCGGCCCGCTCGGCGACCAGCCTCTGCTGGTGCCGCTGTCCGCCATATACGCTCGTACCAGCGTCCGCGCCTGACACGCAGCGCGCCAGCCCTGCGGCGTCGATACTTGCCCTGCCGGCGCCGACCCGTTACCCAGCGCGCCGAACCGGGCCGTCGACGGCGGCCCGCCGCCTGTCACAACGCACAAGGACCATCGCCATGGCGACCGAACGCACCTTCTCGATCATCAAGCCGGACGCCACGCGCCGCAACCTGACCGGCAAGGTCAACGCCGTGCTGGAAGGCGCCGGCCTGCGGATCGTCGCGCAGAAGCGCATCTGGATGACCACGCAGCAGGCCGAGACCTTCTACGGCGTGCACAAGGAGCGTCCGTTCTTCCGTGACCTGGTCACCTTCATGACCTCTGGCCCGGTCGTCGTGCAGGTGCTGGAAGGCGACAACGCCGTGGCGAAGAACCGCGAGGTCATGGGCGCCACCAACCCCGCCAACGCCGCCGAAGGCACCATCCGCAAGCTGTTCGCCGAAAGCATCGAAGCTAACTCGGTGCATGGCTCCGACAGCCCGGAGAACGCGGCGACCGAGATCGCCTACTTCTTCGCCGGGACCGAGATCGTCGGATGAGGACCGTGGCGCTGGATGGGTTGGCCCTGCTGGGCCGCGTGCTCATGAGCGCCATTTTCGTCAAGTATGGCTTTGAGAAGGCCATGGCGCCAACGGCGACCATGGCCTATCTCGCCAAGCAGAACCTGCCACTGGTCGGCGGCGCCTATGTGCTGACCATCCTGGTCGAACTCGGCGGCGGCATCCTGTTTCTCCTCGGCTACCGCGCGCGGATCGTGGCCCTGGTGCTGGCCGCTTGGTGCGTCGCCACGGCGCTGATCGGCCATCACCCCAGCGACCCCGCGCAAATGACGCACTTCATGAAGAATCTCTGCATGGCCGGCGGGTTCCTGCAGATCGCCGCCTATGGCGCCGGCCGGTTCGCGCTGACGCGGAACTGAAAGCAGCCGGTCAAGGAGCGGCACAGGCGCTCCGCGACGTTGGTTGCCTCACAGGCGAGCACGGACGCCGCCTGCATCAAAGCTGATGACTGATTGGCTTGCACTGACGGCAACCGGGTCGCATGGCGACGGCCCCGTCCCAGTAAGTCTGGCGTCAGCTGTGCGGCTGGTAGGACCCGCTGCGGCGGGCACCGGCGCCGCTTTTGTCATCCGGAAATGCTCAACCGCAGTCATCGTTGTTGTCCGCCGCGAAGCTGACGACGCAATTCTATCCGGTGGACGAGCGTCCGAGATGGCGCCAGGCAATGTTGCCCTGCTTCGTGGGTAGTAGACGCCACGGCAAGCAGCCCTGCTGTCTCATTGACAATGATCACGCGATGAACGTCTGTAACGACCCGGATTGTCTTGTGCCGAGCAAGCAGTTTCACGCCCCACCGGTTCACTGCGCTGTTGTGGCGGCCTGATACTAAGAGCCGAGGCGCCCCGGCAGCACAGGATGGGACGCGCTCGTCGCCAGTGGCTAAGCTCCTTCCGCTGGACACGGAACGGCATCCCGGCGGCGCCGACCTGTAGACGCAGCTTACCAATGCCGCCCAGTGGCGGCTCATAATGCGGCACACACGGGCCTTTGTGAGGTAAGTCTACAAATTGATGCAGAATCAAACTTTACGCTGTTAGGGCCTTAAATTTCTGTAGCGTGCCATCATTATTTCGGTCCGCACATACTTGTATCGGTTGCGTTAACGGGATATTCAGACCGTTGGATTAACAAACAGTCATGGCTTGCCGGCTGACAAAGATTGGCTGGATGCCGTTGATACAAGCATGGAGGACGCTGCTACCCTGTCTTGAGCCGTAACCAATTCTACGCTTAACGGCGCAGCGGCACTGCGAGTGCCTGCAGACACGCCGGTAGCGGCGAGCCCCGGATAGCGTTCTTGGGGCCGGCGCGCTGCCAACGCGCCACGGCAGAGATGACTTCTTCAACGAATGAGCGCTTGACGATCACCCGCAAGCCATAACCTATATGTTCCGTTAACGTAACATAAGATGGGTTCATGCCCAGACCCGTGCCTGGAAGAAAGGACTGATCCATGAGATCGCTCGTGAAGTCCCCTCACGTTGGAACATCAGACCCGGACAACGATTGGCTCTCCGACTACACCAGCTTACTGCTGGAGCCAGGTGTGTCGCCGGCCGTGGCCCCAGCCGCGGCGTCGCATGCGCCTGTCTTCCTGCCTGGAGATGATGGGAGCGACAGCTACCTTGCGGCTGCCTCGGCCGGTTCGTCCGGCGGTGGTTCGGGCGGAGCCGCAGGCACCACCACAACGTCGACACAGCTCGCGGGCACGACGTCTACGACGGTGTCGCCCTTCGTGATCAACATTTCCTGGGATAGTAGCGTCGGTTCGGCGCCAAGCGGCTTCAAGGATGCCGTGCTCAAGGCCGCCAGTTACCTGGAAAGCCAGTTCGTCGATCCCATTACCATCAACATCAGCGTCGGCTACGGGAATGTCGGCCCGTACGCCATGTCGGGATCGATGCTGGGAGGGGCAACCAGCTACCTGAAATCCTACTCATATTCGACTCTGTTGTCGGCGCTGAAGGCCGATCAGACAACCACCGCGGATGCCGCTGCGGTCGCAACGCTGCCATCGGCGAGCCCGTACAATGGCACCTATTGGGTAACGTCACCGCAGGCCAAGGCACTTGGTCTGACGTCAGGCACCTCCACGGCGATCGACGGCTATGTCGGGTTCTCCAGCACCTATACATTCGACCTGGACAATTCCGATGGCGTGACCGGCGGTACGTATGACCTGTTCGGCACCGCCGTCCACGAACTGACCCATGCCATGGGTCGCTGGCAGTTCGTCGGCTCAACCATGCTGGGCACGCCGAACAGCTACAGTATCTATGATCTGTTCGATTACGCAGCGCCCGGCGTTCGAGCCTCCGCTGGTGCTCCCGGTTACTTTTCGATCGACAGCGGCGTCACCAACCTCGGCAATTTCGACACCTCGGGCGCCGATCCCAGCGATTGGGGCAGCGGGATGGGCTACGATGCCTGCAACGCCTACGCGACCTCGGGGGTGGTCAAGGTCGTATCGGAATCGGACCTGACGGCGGTCGATGTCGTCGGCTACAACCGTGCGACCGGCACACCAATTGACCCGCCTCCGATCGATCCGCCTCCGCCACCAGTGCCGCCAAGCGGGGTCGTGATAGCGTTCGTCACCGACTCTCTTGCATCCGTCGGCACGAACGCCGGCCTTGCCGGTTCGGCCAGCCTCGGCCGGTTCACGCAAACCGGCGGCCCGTCTGGAGACAGCTATTCCTATACGCTCGGCGGCACCGGAGCGGGGGCATTCGACCTGACCTCTTCCGGCAACGTCGGCACGCTGAAGGCCGGCAGCGCAGGCGTCGACGGCGCCTCTGGCGGCACGCTCTACCAGTTGACGGTCACCGCCAGCGACATCACCACCGGGCTGTCGTCGCCCGCCAGCCCGCTGAATGTGATCGTTGCCGGCAGCGGCGACGATACGGTGTCCGTGCGGGCGCTGTCCGATACAATCGGCACCAGTTCGCCAACCTTCATCTACGGTCTGGATGGCAACGACGTGCTGGACGGTTCAGGCATGTCCGGCGAGCAGTGGTTCGCGGGCGGTCGCGGCGCCGATCGCATGATCGCAGGCGGCGGCGTCGACCACTTCGTGTACGGTGCGACCAGTGACTCCAGCCGCGCAGGGTGGGATGTGATCGCCGGGTTCAATACCGCTGACATTATCGATCTTAGCGGTGTACCAGGATCGCTCAACTACGTCGCCAGGGTGAACAAGTCAGGTTTGGCCGCGCATTCCTATACCTGGTCGTCGGACGGCA
>JAFEFW010000129.1 GCA_018240405.1 Pseudomonadota bacterium | reverse complement strand
TCTGCCGGGCAGTCCTCCGTTGCTCGCAGTCACCTGTCCGAGACCTTTAATTAGGCCATGGCCGACATGCCGCGGTTCATCCAGCGCCGCCCGACGAAGGCGTGAGGGAGCGTTTTCTCCGCGTCATCGACGTCCTCAGCGTTCTGTACAAGACCAGGAAGCGCCCGGCGCTCCTGACTGGGCTCCCGCACGACCTGACGGCCAGGATGCTCGATCGTCAACGGGTGCACTGCCGCCAGAAGCCGTTCTCCTGTTGCCGTGCCGCCATCGTATACGTATTCTAATACGTAGAGGAGATATGATGGCGAAAAAGCTCACCATAACCGTTGACGCTGACGTCTATGCCGGCCTTCACGACGTGATTGGCCGTCGGCGGATCAGCCGCTTTCTTAATGACCTCGCCCGCCCCCACGTTGTGAGGCACGGACTGGAAGCTGGATACGCGGAGATGGCTGCCGACGAGGCCCGTGAGGCCGAGGCAGAAGCCTGGAGCGAAGCGTTGCTGGCCGACGTCGCCGACGAACCGAAGCGTGGCCACTGAAACCTCCCCTCGCCGCGGCGAGGTGTGGCTGGTTGCGTTCGACTCGTCCATTGGAGGCGAAATCCAGAAGACCCGGCCCGCGATCATCGTCAGCAATGATGCGGCGAACGCTGTGCTGAACAGGGTTCAGGTGGTTCCAGTTTCAAGCCAAACCGAGCGGCTCTATCCCGCTGAGGCGATGCTTGTATTGAACGGCGTTCGGCGTAAGGCCATGACCGACCAGATTACCACCGCCAGCAAGCAGAGGCTGCTCCGCAGGCTTGGGGCCCTGATCGGGGACGATCTGGCCTCCCTTGAACGAGTGATCCGGCTGCAACTCGACCTTTAGTGCCGTCGTCAACCGAACTTGCCATCCTCCCCCACCACCCCCATGATGCCAATTGTCGAAAGGCCTAGGGGAAAAAGTCCAATGATAAGCCTCTCGCCTAACCTGCCGCCGGAGCGGCAGCGCGCGATGCTGCAGCAGATGCTCACCATCCGCCGGTTCGAGGAACGCGCCTCGGACGATTACGGCGCCGGCAAGATCCACGGCGTCGTCCATTGCTACATTGGTGAGGAAGCCGTCGCCGTCGGCGTGTGCACCGCACTGACCCGCACCGACCGCATTATCTCCACCCATCGCGGCCACGGCCACTGCATCGCCAAGGGCGCCGACCTCAACCGCATGATGGCGGAGCTGTACGGGCGCCAGGCCGGCTACTGCAAAGGCAAAGGCGGCTCCATGCACATCGCCGATTTCGACATCGGCATGCTCGGCGCCAACGGCATCGTCGCCGGCGGTATCCCGATCGTCACAGGCGCCGGCCTCGCCGCGCAGATGGAGGGCAAGGGCGGCGTCGCCGTCTCCTTCTTTGGCGACGGCGCTTCCAACGCCGGCCCGTTCCATGAATGCCTCAACATCGCGGCCACCATGAAGCTGCCGATGATCTATGTCTGCGAGAACAACCTCTGGGCCGCGCAAACCTCGGCTGCGCAGACGCACGCCGAGATCGACGTGGCGGGCCGAGCGGCGGGATATGGCATTCCCGGTGTTGTCGTGGACGGCAATGACGTCTTCGCCGTCTACCAGGCTGCCAACACCGCCGTCGCCCGGGCGCGGGCGGGCGAGGGGCCGACGCTGATCGAATGCAAGACCTATCGCTGGCGCGCGCATACCGAACGCAAAGGCCAGCCGGACCCGCGCGACAAGGCCGAGGTGGAGGCGTGGCTGCAGCGCGATCCGATTGCGCTGCTGGAACGGCAATTGCGGCAGCAGGGCGAACTCGACGACGCAGTGTTGCGGGCGATGGAAAGCGAGATCGCCGGCGCCATTGAGGCCGCGGTCGCCTTTTCCGAAGCCAGCCCGGTGCCGCTGCCGGAGCAGGCGACCGATGACGTGTTCGCGGCCTGACGCGGAGATCGTACCATGCGAGAACTGACCTATAATCAGGCCGCCCTCGAAGCGATTGCCGAGGAGATGCGGCGCGATCCGAAAGTCTTCTACATGTCCACCGACGCGCTGCCGTCGCTGTGGAACGAATTCGGCGCTGACCGGATCAAGGTGATGCCGATCGCTGAGTCCGCCATCACCGGCATGGGCATCGGCGCCGCCGGATCGGGGTTTCGGCCGATCGTCGATTGGCGTCAGGTGACGTTCTGCTTCGTCGCGATGGACCAGATCGTCAACCAGGCCGCGAAGATCCATTACATGTTCGGCGGACAGGCGAAATTCCCGATGCTGTTCCGCGCCTCGGTGGGTGGTGGCGGACAGGTGGCGGCGCAGCACTCGCAGTCGCCGTATTCGATGTTCATGAATGTTGCCGGCTTGAAGATGTTTCTTCCCTCCACGCCCGCCGACATGAAGGGGCTGATCAAGACCGCCATCCGCGACAACAACCCGGTAATTTCCTTCGAGTCCGGGCGGCTGATGGGATTGAAGGGGCCGGTGCCGGACGGCGACTACACCATTCCGCTGGGCGTGGCCGACGTGAAGCGCCAGGGCAGCGACGTCACCGTTGTGGCGCTGGCGTGGCTGGTGCATGAGGCGCTGGCCGCGGCGGACACGCTGGCGGCGGAAGGCATTTCCGTCGAAGTCATCGATCCGCGCTCTCTGGTGCCGCTGGACAGCGACACGATCCGCGCCTCGGTGCGCAAGACCGGCCGCCTTGTGGTGGCCGATGAAGCGGGCCCGACGGCCGGGTTCTCGGCCGAAGTGGCGACGCTGGTCACGGAAGATCCCGAAACCTTCGCGCGCTTGCAGGCGCCGGTGAAGCGGGTCTGCGCGCTGCAGGTGCCGATCCCCTACAGCCCGGTGCTGGAGAACGCAGTTTTTCCCGACCGCAGCCGGATTATTGCCGGCATCCGAGAGGTGCTGCGCGGCAGTCGCGCCGTGGCTGCCTGATGGCCGCGCCGGTCGTCGTCGCCGACAGCATCACGCGGGTGACGCCCGAGGCGGCGTCCGGCGCCGTCGTCGTCAACGCCTCGCATGGCGGCGTCTACGCTGCGTATCTGGCAGCGAAACTCCACGTTGCGGCGGCGATCTTCAACGATGCCGGTGTGGGCGCCGATCGGGCAGGGATCAGCGGCCTCGACTATCTGCAGGAGTTCGCAATTCCCGCGGCCACGGTCGGCCATAACACGTCACGGATCGGTGACGGCGCCGACATGATGGCAAGCGGTGTCATCACCTACGCCAACCAGGCAGCCATCGCGCTCGGCGTGCGGGCCGGGCAGTCGTGCCGCGATGCCGCCACCGCCTTGCAGCAGGCGAAGCCGACCGGCAAGGCGCCACCGGAGGCGCTGGAAGCGGCGTTTCTGATCGTTACGGAACCGCCGCAGGTCTGGGCGCTGGATTCGGCGTCTCTCGTCCTGCCCGACCACAAACACTGCATCGTCATCACCGGGTCCCACGGTGGCCTGCTCGGCGGACGGCCGGAAACCGCTCTGAAATACGACGTGCGCGGCGCCCTGTACAACGATGCAGGCATCGGCAAGGACGATGCCGGAACGTCACGGCTGCCGGCGCTCGATGCGCGCGGCATCGCCGCGGCGACGGTTTCGGCAGCGAGCGCACGCATTGGCGATGCGCGCTCGACCTATGAGGACGGCATCATCAGCCGGGTGAACGGCCGCGCCGCCGCATTGGGCCTGCATCCCGGCATGAGCGCGCGTGATTTCGTCGCCGCGCTGCGTAAAGCGCTGGTGCGGTAAGGAGGAAACGAATGTCCCAGACCCTGCAGAACCGCCCGTCCGGCACGATGACCGGCGGCAGAGCGCTGGCGGAAATGCTGCGGATCGCCGGCGCCGGGCCGATGTTCGGCATGGGCGGCTTCCAGTTGCTGCCGTTCTACGACGCTGTCGGATTGGTTGGCTTGACGCACCATCTGATTAATGATGAGCGCTGTGGCGCCTTCGCCGCTGACGCCTATGCCCGCGTCACCAACCGTCCCGGCATCTGCGACGGCACGACCGGACCGGGCGCAACGAACCTGGTGACCGGCCTGATCGAATCGCTCAACGGCGGCATCCCGATTGTCGCCATTGCCGGAAACACGAACCGCACGCATTCCTGGAAGAATATGACCCAGGAAGCACGCCAGGTGGAAATCCTGCGGCCGGCGGTGAAGGAACTCATCCGGATCGAATTGACCAGCCGGGTCCCGGAACTGGTGCGCCGAGCCTTTGCGGTGGCGACATCGGGACGGCCGGGGCCGGTGCTGCTGGATATCCCCGAGGATGTCGCCCATGGCCTGCACGATTTCTCGCCGGAAGACTTCGTTATCGATGAAACCACCCTCCGCGCCCCCGCGCGCCGCATCCGCCCCGATCGCAGCGGCGTTGAGCAGGCCGCGCGCCTGATCGCCAAGGCGAAGCGGCCGATGCTGCTGACCGGCGGCGGCGTCCACTTGTCAGAGGCGTGGGATGCGCTGACCCGTTTCGCTGAGGCGCACGCCATCCCGGTCGCCCACACCATGAGCGGCAAGGGCGGTATCGCCTGCAGCAATCCCCTGAATGTCGGGTTGTTCGGCCGCTACTCCCGGATCGCTAACGACATGATCGAGCAGGCGGATTGCCTGATCGTCGTTGGCTGCAAGCTGGGTGAGATCGCAACGAAACGGTTCTCGCTGCCGCCGGCCCATATTCCGATCATCCATCTTGATATCGTGGCCGAGGAACTCGGGCGCTGCATGCCGACCGAAGTCCCCTTATGGGGCGATGCCCGGGCGGGTCTGGAGGATTTCATCGATGCCCTGTCGGACAGCGCCGCCGCGGCTCGTACGGCCCGTGCCGATTACGTGGCGGAGATCGCCCCACGGATGAAGACCTGGGAGGACGGCGCCTCGGAACGGCTGAACTCGCCTGACCGGCCGGTGCACATGGCGCGGCTGTGCCGGGAACTGAACCGCACACTACCTGAGGATGCGCTGCTCGTGGCCGATGGCGGCTTCGCCGGGCACTGGACCGGGCTGCTCTACGACACCAAGACCGCGGGGCGGACGTTTATTCCGGACCGTGGCTTTGCCTCCATTGGCTACGGGCTACCCGGTGGCATGGGCGCCTGCCTCGCCGCGCCGGATCGCCCGGTGGTTGCCATCAGCGGCGATGGCGGCTTCAACATGACGCTGGGCGACCTCGAAACCGCCCGCCGCGCGGGTTGCGGACTGTCCGTGATCGTCGTCAACAATGCCGCATCCGGCTACGTGAAGGCGCTGCAGCACGCCATGATGGGAGGACGGTATCAATCGGCCGACCTGATCGAGATGGACTACGCTGCCATCGCCCGCACCATGGGCTGCGGTGGCATCCGGGTGGAGGATCCCGCCGACCTCGCGCCGGCACTGCGCCGCGGCATGGAAGAACGCGACCGCCCCACGGTGATCGATGTCGTCGTAACGCGTGATCCCTCGCAGATGCTGCCGGCGGTCGATAACCGCCTGGTGGAAATCAAGAAGGGCGATCGCGTCGCCTGACTATTCCTTCGGCCGGGGCCCGGGCCGTCATCCCGTCGGCTCCGTCGGGCGGCATCGCTGAGGCAGACGATAGGACGCACGGGCCGCTGAACGGTGCCGTCGCGGCCCTTGGGATTCGTCGCCGGCAGGGCGCAGCAGTAGGCTCGGGCGTCACCTTGCAAAGTCGAAAGCAGCGCCATGCCCGAGATCATGCCCGGCTTCACCCTCACCGACATCGAGACCTCCGGCGCGCGCATCCGCCTGCGCCACGGCGGCAGCGGGCCGCCGTTGCTGCTGCTGCACGGCAACCCGCTGACGCACGCCGCCTGGCACAAGGTCGCGCCGCGCCTCGCCCGGCATTTCCATGTCGTAGCGGCCGATTTGCGCGGCTACGGCGACAGTTCTGCGCCGCCTGAGGACCCTGACAGTGCCAACTACTCGTTCAGGGCGATGGCGCAGGACCAGGTCGAGGTCATGCAGGCGCTTGGCTACGATCGTTTCTTTATCGCCGGACACAACCGCGGCGCCCGCACCACGCACCGCATGGCGCTGGACCATCCGGACAAGGTGCTGAAGGCGGCGATCATCGACATCGTGCCGACACTGGATATGTGGGCGGCCATGGATAAGGACGGCGCCATCAGCGGCTGGCACTGGCCGTTCATGGCCCAGCCGCAGGGCTTCCCCGAGATGTTCTTCAACGCGGTCGATCCTGACTGGTTCATGCGCAAGAAGCTGCTGAAGCTGACCGCCAACCTGAACCACATTCCGCCCGAAATCTGGGCGGAGTATGTCCGTTGCTTCAATGAAAAGACCATAAGCGGCTCCTGCGCCGACTACCGGGCGGCCGCGACAATCGACTGCGAACTCGACACCGCCGACCTCGGCCGCAAACTGGCGATGCCGGTCCTCGTCCTCTGGGGCGCCAACAGCAGCGTCGGCAAGCGCTTCACCGATCCGCTCGGCATCTGGCGTCAGCGCGCTGAAAACGTCACCGGTGCGGCGCTGCCCTGTGGCCACTACGTGAATGAGGAAGCGCCGGACCAGGTGTTCGACTGGTTCATGCGGTTCTTCCCGGGATAGCGCCGGCGCCAGTCCGCCTGGGAGACACCGTCGCAGGGTTGTTGTATGGCGGAGCATAACCAAAACGCCCTGGGAGCCTACGTCCATGAAACGCCGCCAAGTCCTGGCCGGTGCTGCCGCTCTGGCAGCGCGTCCGGTGCTCGCCCAGCCCGCTATCGGCGGTGCCAGCAAGACCTTGATCTTCGTGCCCACCACCAATCCGCCTAGCTACGACCCGGCGTTCAACCCGGCGCAGGCAACGCGGACGCTGGGCCTGATGATCTACGAAAC
This sequence comes from Pseudomonadota bacterium, assembly GCA_018240405.1. Lineage (GTDB taxonomy): Bacteria > Pseudomonadota > Alphaproteobacteria > Acetobacterales > Acetobacteraceae > Rhodopila. The sequence continues at coordinate 2,697 of JAFEFW010000129.1, read as the reverse complement.
GCTTTACACCCGCGACATGCGGCTCAATCCCCATCCGCATATGGTGGAGGGGCATCTGGTCGAGGATGACGGCAAACGCTGGACGATGAAGCTGCGCGAGGGGCTCTGGTTCCACGACGGCACCCCGGTGCGGGCGCGCGACTGCGTTGCCTCGATCAAGCGCTGGATGGTACGTGACCCGGCCGGCGCCTTCATCAATGAGCGGTTGGATGCGCTCGAGGCGGCGGATGACCGCACGCTGGTCTGGCGCCTGCGCAGGCCGTTCCCGTTCCTGCCGAACGCTCTGGCAAAGACCCAGCCGACGCCCGCGATCATGCCGGAGCGGCTGTGCGGCGATCCGTGGAAGCAGGCGCCGGAATGCATCGGCAGCGGGCCGTTCCGGTGGATCCCCGGCGAGTTCGTCACCGGCAGCCGGGCGGTGATGGCAAAGTTTGAGAAGTATGTGCCGCGGCCGGAGCCGGTCGAGTACGGCTGGGGCGGCTACCACGTGAAGGTGGACCGGGTGGAGTGGCGCATCATCCCTGATGCTGCCACGGCGGCCGGCGCATTGGCGACAGGCGAGGTGGACTGGGTGGAGTTGCCGCTGCCCGATTTGCTGCCGATGCTGCGCAAGACGCCGGGTGTCGTGGTGAAGCGGCTTGATACGCATGGGGTGTTTCCGGTGCTGCGGCCGAACTTCATCCAGGGTCCGACCGCCAACGTCGCGGTGCGCCGGGCGATGCTGGCAGCGATCAACCAGACCGATGAAATGACCGCGCTGATGGGCGACGACCAGGAGGGCTATCGGGCGCCGATCGGCTTCTTCATTCCGGACACTGAAGCCGCCAGCGACGCCGGAATGGAGCTGATGCGCAACCCGCCGAGCGCCGAGGCGATCCAGCGCATGCTAAAGGAGGGCGGGTATAACGGCGAGCGGATCGTGTTCATGCACCCGACCGACCCGCCGGCCTATGACGTGCTGTGCAGCGTGGCCGAGGGCGCATTCCGCCGCGTCGGCCTCAACATCGATGTGCAGACGACAGACTGGGGCACCGTCACCGCCCGCCGCATCAGTAAGGAACCGCTGGAGAAGGGGGGCTGGTCGGTCTTCCCATCGGGGTTTCCACCGGTAGACTACGCCAATCCGGTGCTGGCCGGCGGCTTGCGCACCAACGGCAAGGACGCCTGGGTGGGCTGGCCGGAAAACGCGCGCATCGAGGAATTGCGCAGCGCGTGGATCGACAGCGCCGATCCGGCGGAGCAGAAGCGGCTGGCGGCGCAGATCCAGCTCGAATGCTTCAACTACGTGCCGTACATTCCGCTCGGGCAGTACCTGCCGGCAGGTGGCTGGCGCAGCAACATTACCGGCCAGTTGCGGGGGCCGGCGCCGGTGTTTTGGAACGTCGAGAAGACATAGGGCGATTTCAGTAGGGGCGAGCGCTACAGAATGCGAAATCGCTTGTAGCGTTCATTCCCTGGCGCTGAGTGATCCCGGCTTCGTCAAGCCGCCGGATGTAACGGCGCGCCGCGGTTCGCCAGGCGGGCATTGGCCTTGCACGCTTCCCACTGAACCCGCCGACCGGTTCAGCGCGCAGAAGTTCACCCATCCCATTGCAGTAACTCTGGACGCCCGTTGCTAACATCTCCGTCAAAAACGGCGATTCAGCCAGAATTTCTTGCGCATATCGGCCATATAACGATGCTCCGGCAAACGGAGGCAGCCATGGCGAAAGACTTTCGACGGACGCATCTGGACGGCCAGCCCCTCCATCCGCAGACCCAGATGACAGCCTTTGGTTACGACCCTGCCTTGTCGGAGGGTGCGGTCAAACCGCCGGTTTTTCTGACCTCCACGTTCGTCTTCCAAAGCGCCGAACAGGGTGCCGAGTTCTTCGACGTGGTGGCCGGTCGCAAGCCGGCGCCGACCGGCATGGGGGCGGGCGGGCTGGTGTATTCCCGCTTCAACCATCCCAATCTGGAGATCGTCGAGGACAGGCTGGCGCTCTATGACCATGCGGAAAGTGCACTTGTCACGTCGTCGGGTATGGCGGCAATCAGTTCTGTGGCCCTGAGCTATCTGCGTCCCGGCGATGCGATCGTGCACTACACGCCGCTCTACGGTGGGACGGAGACCCTCATCGGCAAGGTGCTGGCACAATGGAGCATCAATCCGTTCCCCTTCACGGACGGCACCAGCACCGGGGCGTTGACGGATGTCCTGACACGGGCAGCGGCGCAGGGGCCGGTGAAAATGGTCTACCTGGAAACCCCGGCCAATCCGACTAACGCATTGACGGACCTGGCCCTGGTCCGGCGCACGGTCGACGATTGGTCGCGGCATTCGGGCCAGCGCCCGATCATCGTTTGCGACAACACCATGCTGGGCCCGGTGTTCCAGCAGCCGCTCGACTTCGGTGTGGACATCTGTGTCTACTCGCTGACGAAGTATGTTGGCGGCCATTCCGATCTTGTCGCCGGCGGAATTACCGGCTCGCATGAGATGCTGAAGCCAGTACGACAGGCCCGCTCGGCGTATGGTTTTCAACTCGATCCGCATTCGTCGTGGATGCTGTCGCGCTCCATGGAGACCCTGTCGCTGCGCATGGAACGCGCCGCCGAGAGCGGCCGGAAAGTCGCTGCCTGGCTGGCGAAGAATTCGAGTTGTGTGCGTCAAGTTCTGCAAAATGTCTGTTTGGCTATGGAATGATGTTTCCTTGT
>JAFEFW010000128.1 GCA_018240405.1 Pseudomonadota bacterium | reverse complement strand
TTCTGGCGATTGCAGTGGCCGATATCGGCACGCTGGCCAAGCTGTTTTCCGAGGCGATCGAGAACGTCGACCGCAAGCCCGTCGAGGGGATCACTTCGGTCGGCGCCGGTCGTCTGGCGGTGCTGCGCTATGCCTATCTGCCGCAAGTGCTGCCGGTGATGATCAGCCAGACGCTGTACCTGATCGAGTCGAACTCACGCGAGGCAACCATCCTGGGCCTGGTCGGCGCCGGCGGCATCGGCTTGCGGCTGTCGGAGCGCATCCAGATCAATGCCTGGGACCAGGTAGCCTATATCATCGTGCTGATCCTGCTGACCGTGGCAGTGATCGATACGGCCTCGCGCTATCTGCGGATGCGGCTGATCGGAGCGCCGGCGCGGTAGGCGCCGGCGCTTTGCGCGGCCGGTGGCGACATCAATTGCCGCTGGTCGACGCCCTGCGGTGCGCGTCATTGGCGAATTTGGAATGCCGGATGCGGTACTCGGTTTCCAGGTTCACGATCGTTCCGTCCCGGGTCCAGCGTTGTATCGCGGCGGACACATACTTTGCCCATTCAGGCTGGTTCTTGCGCACCGCGATCCCCCAGGGCTGCTCGCCCTGCGCGTCGAGCGGTGTGGTGAAGTCGCTCCACGCCGGTTGCAACAGCAGGCCGGCAATGGACGTGTCGTCGTACAGCAGCGCGGCACATTGCCCTTGCCGCAGCGCCGCCAACGCCTCGGGCAAAGCGGGAAACTCGACGATGCGCAAGCCCGCGTTGGTCGCCGCCTCATAGTTGTACCACGCGTCGCGGATGCCGCAGACCTGCTTTCCCTTCAGCTCCGTCCACGATGCTAGCGGCGTCGCCTTTGGCGCCAGCACCGTGTAACCGGCAGCGTAGTAGTACGGCTTGACGATCTCGACCGCTTGCCGGCGTTCCAGCGTGTCGTTCATCGTGGCGATGATCAGGTCGATCTTGCCGTCCTGCAGCAGCTGGATCCGGTTCGACGCCAGCACCGGCACAAGTTCCAGCTTCACGCCCAGACTTCGAGCCAGATCCCCCGCCAGCGCAGGCTCGATGCCGACGATCTGGCCGGACGGGGCGCGGAAGCCGAACGGCGGATAGTCGTCCTTGACGCCGACGATCAGCACGCCGCGCTGGCGGATCGCTGTAAGGTCGTCCGCCGCAGCCGGCTGCGCCTGCATGACAAGCAGGCCGGCAATCAGCAGGAGTCCCGCCAGCAGGCGCTGCAAACGAACCGGGGGTCCCATTCCATGCTCCCTGGTCAAGCCGCCCATGACGGACGGCATCGATACGCTGGGGAGATAGTCTGCGGGATCGGTCCGCGACGCCAGACCAATCACGCCCTGACGCCGCCACAGTGGGTGCCGTTGCCACAATGGCGCATTGCTTGGGCTGCAGCTATCTGCGCGTACCCCATGCATCCGCGCCGCCACGGCGCTGGTCCTGAATGCCTCGGCGCCAGGTGGATTTGCACGGTTGCAAAGGACGCCGGACCCGCCGCCCTCGCCAGACGCGATCGGGTAGGCTACTTGCTTGGTTGGGGACTGGTCCGACCACGCGCCCGCATCCGGCGCGATCGGATCATGCGAGGACGGTTACCACGCCAGGCCGGATTGCCGGTCCGCGGCCATGTCAGGGGAGAAGGAACCACCATGAAGCTCACATCCGGTTTGGTCGCTGCGGAGGTGAAGGGATCGATTGGCTGGCTGATCTGGGACAACCAGTCCAAGATGAACGCCCTCTCGCCGTCGATGTATCCGGACGCGTTGTCGGTCATCGAGGCCTATGAAGCGGACCCCGCGGTGAAGGTCGTGGTGATGCGCGGCGCCGGCACCCGCGCGTTCATTTCCGGCGCGGATATTTCCAGCTTTGAGAAGACCCGCTCTGACGCGGCGGCGGCCGAGGCTGCCCGCAAAGTGCCAGAGCAGTTGCGGCTGGCGATGCTCAACATGGCAAAGCCGCTGATTGCCATGATTCGCGGCTACTGCCTGGGCGGCGGCATGGGGATGGCGCTGAACGCCGATATCCGCTTCGCCTCGTCGGACAGCCAGTTCAGCGTTCCGGCCGCGCATCGCGGTGTCGCCTATGCGCCCGAGGGGCTGAAGCAACTCGTCGACGTGGTGGGACCGAGTGTGGCGAAGGACATCATGTTCTCGGCGCGCCGGCTGAAGGCGGACGAGGCGCTGCGCGTCGGCCTGGTCAACCGCGTGGTGGAGCCGGAGGAGCTGGAGCAGGTGACGGTCGAATACGCCGAAATCCTGGCCGCCAACGCACCGCTGTCGATCCGCGCCTCAAAGTATTTCATCAACCAGCTCGGGCTGGAGAAGGCGGAGCGCAATGAGGTTCGGATGGTGGCCATGCAGAAGGAGGCCGCCAACAGCGAGGACTTCAAGGAAGCGACGCGGTCCTTCATGGAGAAGCGGCGGCCGGTGTTCCAGGGGCGATAGCCGCCGGCGGAATGTTTGCGCCAGCACCGAACCCCATCGGCGCTGGCGCAGGATCGTCTTCTAGAGATATCGACTCTTCCAGCTATCGATTGGGAAGTCGTTCGGCGTACCTCTCGATCCGCTACCGCCTGTCTGAGTCACCGGCCTCTGGCCATTGAATGATCGGCAGGTGCTCCTGCCACCGCGATACGCCGCTCGTTGCCGCGAAGGACAAACTGTCTCCCTAGACCGCCCGCACCAGCCGGTGCTGCTTCCGCCCCGCCGACAGCTTGATCGCCCCGTCTCGCATCAACGCGGCGGAGATGACCGCGCCCTCATCGCTGATCGTCGCGTCGTTGACCCGCGCGCCGCCGCCGCGGATCAGGCGACGGGCCTCGCCGTTGCTGGCCGCCAGGCCGGCCAGCGTGAACAGGCGGAACGCCGGAATCCCGGCCGCCAACTCATCGACGGGGACCTCAACACTCGGCAGCGTCGCCGCGGCCTCACCTTCCTCGAAGGCGCGACGGGCGGTCTCGGCGGCGGCTTCCGCCTTGTCGCGTCCATGCGCCAGGGCGGTGGCCTCGGTCGCCAGCAGCTTCTTCGCATCGTTGATCTCGGCGCCGTGCAGCCGCTCCAGCCGCCCGATCTCGTCCAAAGGCATGTCGGTGAACAGGCGCAGGAACCGGCCGACATCCTCGTCCTCGGTATTGCGCCAGAATTGCCAGTAATCGTAGGCCGACACGCGATCGTCGGTCAGCCACACCGCGCCCTGCGCCGTCTTGCCCATCTTCGCGCCCGAGGCTGTGGTAATCAGCGGTGTCGTTAACCCGAATACCTGCTTCGCATCGGTCCGCCGCGTCAGCTCGATGCCGGCAACGATGTTGCCCCACTGGTCCGATCCGCCGATTTGCAGCGTCACGCCCAGCCGCCGGTTCAGCTCCCGGAAATCGTAGCTCTGCAGAATCATGTAGTTGAATTCGAGGAAGGTCAGCGGCTGCTCCCGGTCCAGCCGCAGCTTGACGGAATCGAAGGTCAGCATCCGGTTGATGGTAAAATGCGTGCCGATATCGCGCAGCAGGCCGATATAGCCCAGCTGGTCCAGCCAGTCGGCGTTGTTCGCCATGATCGCGTCGGAACCGCTGTCGCCGAAGCGCAGGAACGGCCCGAAGCAGCGGCGGATGCCCGCCATGTTGGCGGCGATCGTTTCATCCGTCAGCATCTGCCGGGATTCGTCCTTGCCGGATGGATCGCCGATCCGCGTCGTCCCGCCGCCCAGCAGCACGATCGGCTTGTGCCCGTGCTTCTGTAGCAGGCGCAGGATCATGATCTGCACGAGGCTGCCGACATGCAGGCTGTCCGCTGTGCAATCGAAGCCGATATACGCGCTGATCGGTCCCGACTTCATCGCGTCGGCCAGCGCCTCGGTATCTGTGCACTGGAAGACGAAGCCGCGTTCGGTGGCTTCCTCCAGGAAAGAGTGGGTGGACATGGATGGCGAACCCGTGCTGTGCGGAGCAGGCGGGTTATCACAGCCGGACGCGAGGGAAAATGGCGCGTGCCATCGGATTGATGAGCGGGACGTCGCTGGACGGCGTCGATGTCGCCCTGCTGGAGACGGATGGGCACCGCGTGACCGCCTTCGGCCGGTCGCTGACGCTGCCATACGATCCGGACCTTCGGCAGGATTTGCGTGCGCTGCTCGACCGCGCGCCGGTGCTGCCAGAGGATGATCCGAACCTGGCGCGCGCTGTCGGTCGGCTGACGGAGTATCATGCCCGGGCGGTTGAGGCGCTGGGGGAGTCGGCCGAGATCATCGGCTTCCACGGCCAGACCATCCTCCACCGACCGGAGCAGGGCCGGACCTGGCAGATCGGCGATGCCGCGCTGCTGGCGCGACGAACCGGCCTTCCGGTGGCATTCGACTTCCGCAGTGCCGATGTCGCCGCCGGCGGCCAGGGCGCGCCGCTCGTACCCGTCTACCACGCCGCCTTGGCCGAGGCGCTGCCGAAGCCGCTTGCCGTGCTGAATATCGGCGGTGTGGCTAATGTCACCTGGATCGGCCACGACGGCTCGCTGCTGGCGTTCGATACCGGCCCGGGTAACGGCCCGCTGGATGACTGGGCCGCCCGCCACACCGGCGCGGCCTATGACCGCGACGGCGCGCTGGCCGCTGCGGGACGGGTCGACCCGGCGGTGCTCAGTCGCCTGCTGGCGCATCCGTATTTCGGTCGGCCGGCGCCAAAATCGCTGGACCGGCTGGACTTCAGCGCCGCCCTGGCGGCGAGCGGGCTGGAGTCACTGTCAGTCGCCAATGGTGCTGCCACATTGGCGGCCTTCACGGTGGCGGCGGTCGCCCAAGCACGATTTCCGGAGCAGCCGCTGCGCTGGCTGGTGGCGGGCGGCGGGCGGCGCAACCCTGTGCTGATGGCCGGCCTTCAGTCGGCACTTGGCGTGCCGGTTGAGCCGGCGGATGCCGAAGGCTGGGATGGCGACGCACTGGAAGCGCAGTGTTTCGGCTTCCTGGCCGTGCGGGTGCGGCAGGGTTTGCCGCTCAGTTTTCCGGGGACAACCGGCGTTGCGGCCGCGATGCCAGGCGGCCGCATCGTCCACCCCTGACGCAGTTCGGGCCGGCCAGGCGATCCGTCGCTCGGCCGGCCCGTGTCGGGCAGTCAGGTCGCGTGCAGTCAGTCGGCGGCGAGCGCCATCTGCTTGCGGGCAATGGCCTTGCCGCAGTGATCCTCAACGGCGTCGGCGACGGCGTCGGCGTGCTGGGCGAACACGTGATCCGCACCCGCCAGGATGCGGTAGTCGACATGCACGCCCTTCTGGGTGTTCAGCTTGTCGACCAGCTTACGCACGGCCGGCTCGGGCACCAGCTCATCGGCATCGCCGTGCAGCATCAGCCCACCACAGGGGCAGGGGGCGAGGAAGCCGAAATCGTAGTGGTTGGCTGGCGGCGCCACGCTGACCCAGCCGGAAATTTCCGGCCGGCGCATCAGCAACTGCATGCCGATGAATGCACCGAAGGAGTAGCCGGCGATCCACAGGCCGCCATGGCCCGGGTTGACGGCCTGCATCCAGTCCAGCGCCGCCGCGGCATCCCCGATCTCACCGATGCCGCCGTCATAGCGGCCCTGGCTTCGCCCAACGCCGCGAAAGTTGAACCGCATCACCGAGCATCCCAGCTTCTGGAAGGCTTGGTACATTGAGTAGGTGATACGATTATTCATAGTCCCGCCATGCAGCGGGTGCGGGTGTAGGATCAGGGCAACCGGAGCATTTTGCTCCTTTGAGTGATGATAACGACCTTCGAGCCGCCCATCTGGGCCGGCGAACATGACCTCTGGCATACAACCTGCTTCCTGTCCCACCGGCCACGTTTGACCAGAGAGCCACCGTGGCTCCTGTCGCGCAACCGGCCTGCCAACTTGAACGATCCGGGAGACCCGGTTTGAAACCCCACACTATGGGAAACGCAAGACACGAATTACAGATGCAAGACACCCAGTATCGATCAATTCTTGACTCTCGGAGTCAGAATTTATACGACCGCGCAAAGGGCTCCGTCACCGTATCCGGCTCAAGCTCTCCTTCCGTTCTTCGACCGGCAGCACGGCGCAACCCCCACGTAGCGCTCTGCCGCGCCGATTGCTTATAGGACAACTCCATCGATCTTTCATAATGGAAATGTCGCATGGCTTTCATGTGCCGGTCCGCGTTAATCATCCCGCACTGCAACGAAAATGCCGTTTCGCCGCCATGTGGGGACTTGTTCTTCTGCTACTAGGGATTGAATTTGTAGATGCTGACACAGCTGGAACATGTGTGGCTTCGAACCTCCTGTTACAATATATGTCAGGTGCAGATGGGCTGCCTGCCATGGTTGCCCGACCGAACAGCAAAAACAGGCGATAAACGCAAAAAAGATGCCGACAGCGTTGCGAACTTAACACATTTACCATCTGCCCACAGCAGGGCAGCAGCCTGGACATAATCTATGCAGATCTCAACGCGTGGCCGCTACGCTGTCATGGCTATGGTCGATCTGGCCGCCCGGCAGTCAGCAACTGCCGGTACGGCACCCGTCTGTCTGGCCGACATCGCCGCACGGCAACAACTCAGCCTTTCCTACCTCGAGCAATTGTTCAGTAAGCTCCGCAGAGCCGGTTTGGTTTCATCGGCACGGGGACCAGGCGGCGGCTATCGCCTCGCTCGGCCCGCCGACGTCCTTGCCATTGCCGAGATCGTCCTGGCGGTCGATGAGCCAATCAGGGCCACGCGGTGCGAGGCCGGCAGTGGCGGCTGCATGGCCGCGCCGGGAACAGAACCTGGCGGCATGCAATGCCAGACGCATGATTTGTGGTTCGAACTCAGCCGCCAAGTTTCGCTGTTCCTCAGTGGCATCACGCTGGCGGACGTGGTGAACGGCAACGTGGCGGGACGCGCTGTCGCCATGCCGCCGCCCGACGCGTCACTGGAAGCCGCTGAATAAAATGCATTTTCTTGACGCTAACGCCACCCAACCGCTGCGACCGGAAGCCCGGACCGCGATGCTGGCGGCCTGGGACGTCGTCGGTAACCCGTCCTCGGTCCATCAGGCAGGCCGAGCGGCGCGGCGCGTGCTGGAGGATGCGCGGGAGGCGCTCGCGGTGCGCTTCGGCGGCCGCCCGAACGGGCTTATCTTTACGTCCGGTGGGACCGAAGCCGATGCGCTGGCGATGCATGCACTCGGGGCAGGTCGGCGGGTGATCGTCAGCGCAATCGAGCACGACGCGATACGAGCGGCGGTGCCCGAGGCAACGGTTCTGCCGGTGCGGCCAGACGGCGTTGCAGACCTGGATGCGCTGGACGCAATACTCGATGAAGATGTGCCGTCGCTGGTGTGTTTGATGCTGGCAAACAACGAAACCGGCGTAGTGCAACCGGTGGTAGAGGCGGCTGCAATCTGCCGAGCGCATGCAGCGCTGCTGCATGTGGACGCGGTGCAGGGTGCCGGCCGCATACCCGTCGATCTGACCGCCCTCGGCGCCCACAGTATCGCGCTGTCGTCGCATAAGCTCGGCGGACCCGCGGGGATCGGCGCGCTGCTACTCGCGTCCGATGCGCCGTTTGCGAGCCCATTGATTGCCGGCGGCGGACAGGAACTGCGCCGGCGCGGCGGCACCCAGCCGGTTGCGCTGGCTGCCGGCTTTGCCGCGGCAGCCGCGGTGCGCGACGATCCCGCCACCCTTGCCCCACTGCGCGATGCCGCCGAGGCGGCCGCCGTCGCTGCCGGTGCGGTCGTCATCGCTGGCACGGCGCCGCGTCTGCCGAACACAACCTGCCTTGCCCTGCCCGGCATACGCGCTGACGCGCAGGTCATCGCGCTCGACCTGGAGGGAATTGCGGTCAGCGCCGGCGCCGCCTGCAGTTCCGGCAAGGTCGTCGCCAGCCACGTGCTGCAGGCGATGGGTCTCGGCAGCCTCGCCGGCGAGGCAATCCGCGTGTCTCTGCCCTGGAATGCCGCCGCCGCCGACGTCGAAGCCTTTGCTGCCGCATATCTGCGTACCGCCGCCCGGTTGCGTCCGGCCCTGGCCTCGCGGGCTGCATGACCCTACCTGTATAGGCATGAGCCAGCCCGCGCCCCCGAACCGGCCCGTCTATCTGGACAACCAGGCGACCACGCGCTGTGACCCGCGCGTGCTGCAAGCCATGCTGCCCTGGTTCAGTGAGGATTTCGGCAATCCGCACAGCTCGGAGCATGTCATGGGCCGCAAGGCCGAGGCAGCGGTGGAACGCGCCAGGGCCCAGGTTGCCGATCTGCTACGGGCCGACACCCGGGAGATTATCTTCACCTCCGGCGCGACTGAGGCGAACAATATCGCCATCAAGGGCGCCGCCCGCTTTGCCCTGCGCTACGGCAATGAACGGCGGCGGATTATCACTGTCGCGACAGAGCATAAGTGTGTGCTGGAATCTGTCGCCGATCTGGGTGCCGAGGGGTTCGAACCGGTTGTGCTGCCGGTGGATGCGGACGGTCTGCTCGATCCGGACCGGCTGCGGGAGGCGCTGGCCGTGCCGACGCTGCTGGTCAGCGTCATGGGCGTGAACAACGAGATCGGCGTCATCCAGGACATCCCGGCGCTCGCCGCGATTACCAAGGAAGCCGGCGCGCTGTTCCACACAGATCTCGCGCAGGCAACCGGCAAGATCCCGGTTGACTTGGCCGGCTGGAAAGTCGACCTCGCCTCGATCAGCGGCCACAAGGTCTATGGGCCGAAGGGCATTGGCGCGCTGTATGTGCGCCGTCGGCCGCGGGTGCGGATCGAGCCGCTGTTCTCCGGTGGTGGTCAGGAGCGCGGCCTGCGCTCTGGCACGCTGCCGACGCCTCTGATCGTCGGCCTCGGCGAGGCCTGCCATCTCGCCAGTGAGGAAATGCGTGCCGACGCGGACCGCATCGCCGGCTTGCGCGAGCGTCTGCTGACCCGGTTGTCCGATGCCATCCCCGGCCTGCGCATCAATGGCTCGATGCAGGCGCGCATTGCCGGCAACCTGAACCTGACCTTTCCGGCCGCCACTGCCGTCGATTTGATGGACCGCATGCCGGATTTATGCGTCTCGACCGGGTCCGCCTGCTCCTCGGCCGAGGTCGAACCGTCCTATGTACTGCGCGCTCTGGGACTGTCGGACGACCAGGCGGGGAAAACCTTGCGTATCGCGGTAGGACGCTTTACCTCCGCGGCCGATGTCGACTACGCCGCCGCGGCCCTCGCGGCGGCCCACGCGGCGGCGTCCGCCGCCTCTCCACGATCCGAAAACCCGGCTGAGGCCTGATAGTTATGCCCAGGATGACGTTTATCGAGCGCGACGGAACGCGCCGCGAAGTCGAGGTTCCGGCCGGATACTCGGTGCTGGAGATCGCCCACAAGTTCGGCATCGACATCGAAGGCGCGTGCGAGGGATCGCTGGCCTGCTCGACCTGCCACGTCATCGTCGAGCCGGCCTGGTTCGCCAAGCTGGCGAAGCCGACCGAGGACGAGGAGGACATGCTCGACCTGGCCTTCGGCCTGACCCAGACCTCGCGCCTGGGTTGCCAGATCGTGCTGACCGATGCGCTGGACGGGCTGGTTGTCAAGCTGCCGGCTGCGACCCGCAACGCCATGGGATGAACGTCCGTATAAGTCCATGGCCGTCATGAGGGTGGTCGTCGCCATGTCCGGCGGCGTGGACAGCAGCGTCGTCG
>JAFEFW010000127.1 GCA_018240405.1 Pseudomonadota bacterium | reverse complement strand
CTCGTCGTAATGGAGTGTGCTGCCAACATGCAGCGGCACTCGCTCGTCCCAGTTCGCGCGGTTCAGGCGACGCCATTCCGGTTCGGTCATGAGTCTGTTCTCCCCGAGCTTGTCTCCGCGGGGCGGCAAGCTGTCACGGTGGTCGGGCGCCGCGCAACGGCCATGGCACTCGACAGAGGGCCGGGGGAAACCCCATGCTGCCCAATAACACCAGCCATCGCGCGGCGTCCGCTCCGCCGTGCACCCAGAAACGGAGGAAACGGATGCGCGTCGCCATCATTGGCCAGCAGGATTTCGGCAAGGCCACGCTGGAGGCTTTCCTCCGCCGCGGCGATACCGTGGCGGCAGTGTTCTGCGCGCCGGAGAAGGGCCGCCCCGACCCGCTGCGCCTCGCCGGTGAGGCGGCTGGCGTGCCGACGCACCAGTTCCCGAAGCTGTCCGACCCGGCGGCGCAGGAGGCATTGCGCGCGGCCAACGCCGATATCGGCATCATGGCGTATGTGACGCAGTTCGTGCCGCAGGATTTCTGCAACATCCCGACCTTCGGCACGATCCAGTTCCACCCGAGCCTGTTGCCGCTGCACCGGGGCGCATCGTCGATGAGCTGGTCCATCATTGTCGGACGCACCGAAACCGGCTTCAGCATTTTCCGTCCGACGGACGGACTTGACGAAGGTCCGGTCATCAAGACCTACACCGTCCCGATCGAACCCGAGGACACGCTGGGCAGCCTCTATTTCGGTAAGATTTTTCCGATGGGCGTTGCCGGCCTGCAAGAGGTGGCGGACATGGTGGTGCGCGGCACGGCACCCGCCATTGCGCAGTATGAGCCGGATGCCGGCTACGAAGGCATCATCCGCGAAGCCGAGTCGCAGGTGCACTGGGCGAGCCATGTTGACCTGACCTACAACCTGATCCGCGGCTGCAATCCCGCGCCGGGCGCCTGGACCACGTTGAACGGCAAGAAGCTGTTCCTGTTCGAGTGCCGCAAGCGCATCGCCCGCACCTTCAGCGAGGTGAAGGGCAAGAAGATCGGCCAGGTCGTTGCGATCGACGGCAACGGCGTCAGCATTCACGGCCAGGGCGGTTTTATCGAAGTACAGCGCGTTCGCTGGGAAGACGGCAAGAAGATTGCCGCGGCAGAGGCCGGACTGGAGGTCGGTGCCATGCTTGGCGGGTAACCCCGCCCTGCGCCTTCCGGAAACGTTGAGGCAAATCAACGTTAGTGGCGATGGTGTCCGGCAGTCTGTGTGCAGAGTCACACAGGAGGCCATGCATGCCCCACTCACACGATGGCAGTGTCCTTATGCGGGCGCTGGATTGGATCAAGGCGCGCATCGCGCGGGACAATGAACTGGCATTGCTGTCCAGCGCCGACATGCACTATCTCGCCGCAGACATTGGTATCAGTGAGGCGGATTTCCGGGCACTGGCGCCGAAGATCGCCGATCATTCCGAGTTGATGGACCAGATGATGCTGGCGCGCGGCATTGATCCCGAGATGGCGCGGACATCCTTTGCCGCCCTGGTACGCGATATGGAAGTCTCGTGCGCGCTGTGCCCAACGCCGTCGATGTGCCGCAAGCGGCTTGAAAACGGCACTGCGGCGGAGACGGCGCACCAGTTCTGCCCGAACGCGGAAATCATGGACACGCTGCCGGGCGCGCATCTGTAGAAGCGTGCCAGGCCGAGCCGGAGCGGTGACGCGCGACGCCGGCATGACGCTGCGACGGCAAGGATTGCAGCCGCGTGGTCATCGCGCCTGATCCAGACGCTTGCGGGACACCGCCGATGACAGGGGCGCGGTCAAATCATAGACGCTGACTGTGGCGCACCGTCGCCCCAACTGTTGTGGCAGACACAAGGTTGTCCAACCCACCCAGTGTGGAAACGTTGGGCTTGTTCCCTCATCGTCATGAGCGGACATGCGGTTGTTCCGGCCATGACTGTGGGAGCAAAGGCGCTTCTGCTTTCGCCCCTGCTCCGTCAGCGCCGGTGCCAGTCCAAGGTAACGACACTGCCATCGCGCCGTTACACAGGTTGCGTCCGTCACAGCCTGACGTTACGACGCTGCACCAGGACTGGCACAGGAAGGCACGCCCATGGCGACCGCGAATTCGGCTAAGAGCCTGTATATCCAGGTCATCCTCGGCGTCCTGATCGGTGCCGCGCTGGGCCATTTCTGGCCCAGCCTCGGCGTCCAGATGCAGCCGCTGGGTGAGGCATTCATCAAGCTGGTGCGCATGATCATCGCGCCGATCGTGTTCGTCACTGTCGTCGTCGGCATCGGCAAGCTGTCCGATGCGAAGGAGGTCGGGCGCATCGGGCTGAAGGCCATCATCTACTTTGAAATCCTGACCACGCTGGCGATGTTCATCGGCCTGATCGTCGGCCATGTGCTGGCGCCCGGCGCCGGCCTGAATATCGATCCGAAGACGTTGGATGCAAAAGCCGTCGCCCGCTATGCGGACGCGCCGCACCAGGACGTGACGACATTCCTGCTGAATATTATTCCCAACACCGTGATCGACGCCTTCGCCAAGGGCGAGATCCTGCAGGTGTTGCTGTTCGCCGTGCTGTTCGGCCTTGGCCTGTCACGCATGGGCAACGAACGGTCGCACATGGTGCTGCACTTCCTGGATGACGCCGGTGCCGCGCTGTTCGGCGTGATCGCCATCATCATGCGCTTCGCCCCGCTCGGCGCCTTCGGCGCCATGGCCTTCACGATCGGCCGTTACGGCATCGGCGCGCTGACCCAGCTCGGGTTCCTGATGCTGTGCTTCTACATCACCTGCATCATTTTCATCTTCGTCGTACTGGGCATCGTGTCGGCGATCATGGGGCTGAACATCCTGAAGATCCTGCGCTTTGTGAAGGAGGAGTTCCTGATCGTCCTCGGCACCTCATCCTCCGAGGCCGCCATGCCGACCCTGATCGAAAAACTGGAGCTTCTGGGCTGCGGCAAATCCCTGGTCGGGCTGACCGTTCCGCTTGGCTACGCGTTCAACCTCGACGGGTCGTCGATCTACTTCACGATGGCCATCGCCTTCATCGCCCAGGCGCTGAACATCCCGCTGTCCTGGGGTGACTACATGCTGATCCTGGCGGTGCTGCTGCTGACCTCGAAAGGCGCGGCAACCGTTACAGGCGGCGGCTTCATTACGTTGGCGGCGACACTGGCGACGTTGAACGGCAAGGTTCCGGTGGCGGGCATGGTGCTGATCCTGGGGATCGACCGGTTCATGAGCGAAGCGCGCGCGATCACCAACCTGTTTGGTAACACGGTCGCGACGATATTCGTGGCCTGGTGGGAGGGCACGCTGGACGTGAAGCGGGCACGCGCCATCCTCGACCAGCCCGGCAAGGTCGAGGAGGCGGTGCTGACCCGCTAGCCAGCCTGCTCCCGCCCACCGCACCGGCCCGTGCGGTGGCTACGCGGTAACCGCCATGTCCACGCCGTCCCGTGCCCCAGCGGCGCTTGCTCGTCTGCATCATCTGGCGCAAGCAAAGCCACTATGATGCGATGGCGCGAATCGCCGGATGGAACGCCCCCATGCTGCAAGCCTTCGTCTGTGCCAACGGCAAGGTCCACCGGGCCTCCGCTCCCGCCACGGTTGATGCCCTCCGTTCGGCGGCCTGGATCGATCTTGAGAGCCCCACCGCCGCCGAGGTCGACCTTGTGCAGCAGGCGACCGGGCTGCACGTGCCGACCGAGGCCGAGATCAGCGAGATCGAAACGTCCAGCCGCCTCGCCAACCGCGAAGGCGTGCTGTATCTGAGTATGCCGCTGATCAGCACGTTGACCGAACTGGCATCGCTGGTCTCCGCCGGCTTCGTGTTGTCGCAGCAACAACTGATCACGGTGCGGTTCGCGCCAAGCCGAACCTTCAAGCTCTACAGCGATAGCTTGCAGGTGGAGAGCCTGCGTAACGGAACGCCGGCGCATGTCCTGGTCGGGCTGCTCGAAGCGATCGTCGACCGCGGTGCCGACATCCTGGAGCAGATGCGGCGCGACGCCGAAGCCATTTCCCACACCATCTTTGCCCTGAGCATGCAGCCGAGCACCGGGCGGAAGAACGAGGATGCGGCGTTGCGGCGGATCTTGGGTGAGCTTGGCCGGCTTGGCGACCTGGGGTCGCACGCGCGGGAGACGCTGGTCGGCGTGGCGCGGATTGCGCCGTTTGTTGAGGGCACGGCCGCCGACTGGCTGCCGTCCGACCTGCCGCCGCGACTTGCCACGTTACGGCAGGACGTAGCGTCGATCAGCGATTTCGGCACGCATCTCGGCGACAAGCAGCAGTTCCTGCTCGATGCCACGCTGGGCTTCATCAACATCGCGCAGAACAACGTAATGAAGGTCATGGCAATTGCCTCGGTGGTCGGCATTCCGCCGGTGCTGATCGCCGGCGTCTACGGCATGAACTTCAAGATCATACCGGAGCTGAACTGGACCTGGGGCTACGCCTATGCCTGGGGACTCATCATCCTGAGTGCCCTGATCCCGACGGCAATGTTCCGCTGGTGGAAATGGATATGAGGATTTGGGCGGCGCCAGCCGCCATGCTGTGCGGGTCCGAATCGTCCTGCTATCCTTCCGCTCCAACCGGCGGACCCCGCCGCACGCAGGAAGAGGATAGGATCGGGATGCGTTGTGACGACGCCGTGGACGACCGTATCGTTGGCAGGCGCCCAAGGGCGCTCCTGCCCGTCAGCGCAGCACAATGAGCGCTCGCCTGGAGGTCCCGTTCACCCGCTACCAGGGCGTGGTGAAGCCGGAATGGATCGATCTCAACGGCCACATGAACCTCGCCTACTACATCGTGCTGTTCGATGAGGCGTTCGACCTGCTGCTGGCAGAATGGGACCTGGACTGGGAATACACCAAACGCACCGGCCTCGGCCTGTTCGCGGTGGAGGCACACACGCTGTATGAGCAGGAACTGCTCGAGGGTGAGACAGTGCGCGTGCACTCCTGGGTGATCGAGATGGACGCCAAGCGCCTTCATGTCGCGCATGAAATGTATCGGGCCTCCGACATGCAGCGCGCGGCCTGCAGCGAGTCGATGAACCTGCACGTCGACCTGAACACCCGCAAGGTGACCCCGTGGCCGGAGGCGCAGCGCCGCGCCCTGGAGGCGGCTGCGATGGCGCATCGCGGGGCGGCGCCGGATTGGGTGGGTCGGCGGGTATCAATGCGGCGGCAGACCGCGACCTGACGCCGCCGCAGCGACCGGTTCATGCCGGGACGGCGTTGGCGCGGGCGAATGGATGATGACCCGTTCTCACCGCGCCCGCGCTGGCTGCGCCGCCACTACGCTATAGCGACGACCAACCGATGCGGCCGGCGCCGTGGCACCGCACGCTGCCGTCGGCTGTCCGATGCCGGCCTACGCGGCCAATGTGACAGCGCTGGCCAACAGCGCCAGGCGATCACGAATGCGCCGCGGCACCTGCCGGTAGGACTTGGCACGCGGAAGATCCATCTCGACCAGCGGCAGGTCAGCGCCATACAGCGCCTCGTGCTCTGCCCAGTTGTCGAAGGCCAGGCGGTCGACATTGTCGATGAACGTTTCCGCCGGCACGCCCTCGGCCAGGATCAGCGCATGGTCCGCCAGTTCCACGTGGTAATAGACAAAGCGATCCGGCACCCGCGCTTCGCGCGTGATCGAGGTGCCGTTCACCAGCGCCCCGGCCTGGATCAGAATTCCGTCGACCAGCAGCGCGTGGTCAGGTGACACCAGCAGGTCACGCCGCGGCAGACCCTCCCCCAGTGCACCCGCGGCAATGCGGATGGGGTGAACGCGCAGGGGATCGGCGAAGCGAGCGGACACGGTCTGGCGGCCGATCCAGCGCACCGGGGCCACTCGGCCGTCGACCGTCAGCACCGGATCGCCAATCGCCAGAGCCTCGACGGCGCGTTCGCCCGCCGGCGTGGCGATTTTCGTTCCGGCCAGAAAGCAGATCACCACTTCGTCGTTGGAGACAGTGAAAACCGTGCCTTCGGGCGGTATCGCCCCGTTGAAGCTGAGCGCCGCCAGGAGCGTATTGACGGAGTTATAGACACTCAGGACCGAGCTGGTATAGGTGGCGTGGTGGGCGCCGGTGATGCGGATGCGATCCGCACCCCCCATGGCCTGAAGCCGCGCGTTGGCGGAAAAATTGGCCAGGTTGGCTGACGACAGCCCGGTCAGGTCCAGCACGCCATTATTGGCAGAGCCGCCAAAGTTGAAGGCCGGGTGCAGTGTGCCGGTGCCGACCACCACGTCAGCGAGTTTCAGCGTGCCGGCGCCAATGCGGAACAGCGGCGCCGCGATGGCTGTGCCGATGGCGCCGTTAATCTGCATCGTGCCGCCGCCCACAATCACCGTGCCGGACGCCGATATGCTGCTGTTGACGACGCCGTAGCCGCTGATGACGGCGCTGCCGCGATCCGTGATGGACGACGCCGACAGGGCGCCGCCGTTCAAATAAATATAGGCGTAGGTACCCGTCGGCACGCCGTTGACCAGGACGCCGCCGACCGACAGCGTCCGCCCGGCGCCGATAGAGATGGTTCCGCCGGCGTCATTGGTCAGCCCGCCCGAACCGATGAGATTGCCGCCGCTGACGAACACGGTGCCGGTGTTGATGAAGCTGCCACCCGCCAGCAGGTTGTCGGCGACCGTAAACGTGCCGGCGTTGGCGATGCTGCCGGTGGCCGCAATCAAGGCGCCTGCCGCGTTGATCCATCCACCGCTGCTGTTGGAAAAACCCGTGCCGGCGGTCAGCGTAAACGCCGTGCCAATGGAGATGACGCCGCCGCTGTTGTTGATGACCTGGCCGCTGTCGGTCAGGCTGCCGCCGCCCAGATCGAGCAGGCCGGTGTTGGCCACGGCCCCGGTCAGCACGAGCGTGCCCCCCGACGCAGCGATCGTTCCGGCGTTTCCGATCGACCCGGCGATAACCGATCCGAATCCGGTGATCCGGCCGGTGGCACCAACGACCATTCCCGTCGAGCCGCCCACTGACAGGACGGCGTTGGTCAGACTGATGGACGCAGCGGCGCCGGTCGCTTCGCCGTGCACAAGATTGCCGGCGGCGCTGAAGGTGTAGCCGCTATCGATGGCAATGGAGCCGCCGGCTGCATTGGTGACCGCGCCGCTGGCGGCGATGTTGCCGCCGATGGCCTGGATCGTTCCGCTGTTACTCAGCGGGCCGGTCACCGCAAATGCACCGCCGGACGTGGTGATGGTGCCGGCGTTGGCGACCGTTCCGGTCGTCGCGATCAACGCGCCATAACCGGTGACCTGGCCGAGGGCACCAACGACGATGCCTGCCGTGCCGGTGGACAGCACCGTGGCGTTGGTCATCAAAAGGCGCGACGCGGTTGTGCCGGAGTCCCCATTGACGATGCCGCCGGTCGCGCTGAGCGTCAGCAGCGGACCGATGGTAATGAGACCGTTGATGCTGTTGGTCAGCGCGCCGGTCTGCGCCAGGTCGCCGCCGGTGACGTTGATCCTGCCGGTGTTGAGGAGCAGACCGCCGGTGGTGGCGAAGGCGCCGGTCGTGGTGATCGTTCCGCCAGCGTTGTTGATCGTGCTGCTGACCGACGTGGCCAGCGTGCCGACGCCGGAAATCACGCCGCCCGTGTTGTTGGTTATGTCGCCGGTCGTGACGATCCGATAGCCGCCAAGCGTGATGGAGCCGCCGCTGTTGTTGGTCAGGCTGCTGCCGATCAGGTCGCCGCCGCCGACATCGACCCGCTTGCTGTTGGTCAGTGACCCGGAGATGGTCAGCGCGCCGCCGGAGGTGATGATCGTGCCGGCATTGCCGATCGATCCCGCAACGGCGACCAGTGAGCCGAAGCCGGTGATGCGTCCGGTCAAACGCTGCGAAATTCCGGCCGTGCTGGTGGAGACAAGCCCGCCGCCTGTCAGGCTGATGGTGGAAAACGTTGCGCCTGTGGTATCACCGTTGACGATGCCGCCGCTGGCACTCAACAACCGGCCCGCCGCAATGGTGATCTGGCCGCCGCCACGGCTGGTGAGCGCGCCAGTCTCGGTCAGGCTGCCGTCTACGACGGTCATCGTGCCGGTGTTCACCAGCGCGCCAAACGCCGCAAGGTCGCCGGTGAGCGTCATCCGCCCGCTGTTCGTGATGCCTGAGGTCGGCGCTGACAGCGCGCCGGCGCCGGTGATCAGGCCGCCGCTGTTATTGGTAATGCCAGTCGCGGCCAAGGTGCGGCCGGCATTCAGCAGAATCGTTGCGCCCGAGTTGTTGACGATTGTGCCGGTATCGATCAGGTCGCCGCCGGCAACCAGGATACTCTTGGTGTTGACGATCCGGCCGGTTACGGTCAGCGCGCCGCCCGACGTACTGATGGTGCCGGCATTGGCGATGGACCCGAGGGTCAGCACGATCGCGCCATTGCCGTCGATCAGTCCCGCCGCATTATTGACGATCCCGACTGTACTGGCGGCTGCCAGCGCGCCACCGGCCAGCGCAACGGTCGCGCTGTTGGTGAAGGTGCCGGCGATGTCGAGTGTGTTGCCGGTGGCGATCGTAATCTGGCCGCCGGTGGCGTTGGTCGTGTCCGCTGCGACGTCCAGATCGCCGCCGGTGACGGCAACGGTGCCGTTGTTGGTCAACAGCCCGTAAATGCCGAGCGTGCCGCCGGAGGTGGCGATCAGGCCGCTATTTGAAAGGCCGCCGCCGAAAACAATGAACGAGCCCGTCGTGGTGATCGTTGTTTCGGGAACAAAAATCGAGCCGTAGCCGACAATGACTCCCTGTGCCTTGTTCGTGACGCTCGGTTTGGCTGTGGTCACCGCGGCGCCGTCGGCGAGCAGTGCACCGCCCGATAGTGCGATGGTCGCCTGGGCGCCGACGCTGCCGTTATTGTTGACCACGCCATGGACAACCAGCGTACGGCCGCTTCCAATCAGGATGTCGCCGCCGGCATTATTGTCGAGCTGGTTCGCAACTGTGACGTTACCGCCGGTTACGAGGACCGAGCCGGTGTTTCCCAGCGAGCCTGTGACTGCAAAGTTGCCGGTGTCAGCCTGCAGCGTGCCGCGGTTGTCGACGGTAACGGCACTGAGAACGAGCCCGGTGCCGCCTGACCGCAGCACGCCCCGGTTGTCGACGAGGCGAGCATCGATTGTGCCGGCGCCGGAAATCACGCCGGTCAGGTCATTGAAAACCGTGCCAGCAGCCAGTGTGTAGACCGGAATAGCGTTCACGCCGCCGCCCGCGAAGTGATCGAATTCCATGGTCTGCGCCACCAGCGCGAGGCCACCGTTCAGCGTAATGCTGCCGGCGTTGCGGATGGAGGCGGAACCGTCATCAGTTGTCGCGGTGATGTGGCCGCCGTTGGTCAGCGTCAGCCGCCCGCCGGAGAGAACCGAGAGCAATGTGATGCTGGCGAAGCCGCTGAGCGTCGGTCCGCTGGTGACCGCACCGATGATGGCAGTATCCGTTGCCGTGGGGGCACCCGTTGCACTGTTTGCGATCCAGTTGCCGCCGGTACTCCAGTTCGTTGAGACGGTGCCCGTCCAGGTACGATTGGTCAGCGTGGCCGGATAGGCTGCCTGGCCAGCGCGGGTCAGCGGCGGGCGAGGAAGGCCAGGCAGCTCCCAGGATCCGCCGAACCTAGCGGCGCCAACAAGCCGGTCCGCCGTAGCGACCGGAGCGCCGAGAGCGGCGCGGAGTCCCGCGGCCAACCGCGCGCCGCGGTTGCCGGAAGCGGTATGGCAACTCCAAACACACAGGGTGCCATCGGCCGCCAAGGCGCGGCCAATGGCTGCGAGATCGTCCGCTTGCTGTGCGACGGTGTCGGCCGTCAGTGCGCCGGCGCTGAAGACGATCTCACCCGGCCTGCCATG
>JAFEFW010000126.1 GCA_018240405.1 Pseudomonadota bacterium | reverse complement strand
TGACGTGACCATTGAGGTCGACGGGGCGGCAGCGTTGGTCGGATCGCATCTGGAACGGCAGATTGACGCCTATGTCGGTGACGTGCTGCTGACGACTTGGACCTTTGCGGCAAAAGAGAACCGGGCGAAGCGGCGCGTGACCATACCGGCGTCAATGATTCGGGCCGGCGACTACGGGCATCCGACGATCCACCTGTCGTTCCGGCCAAAAGTTGTTGCGCGGGTGGTGGATCTGGACCCGACCCGGAACGATGCGCGTGAGCTGGGCCTCGCGTTGTTCGGATTGCAGCTTCTGGCCTGAGGCCGCGTTGGCGCCCTCTACGCGGCCCTGGCAGCCTGCCCCGATGGATTTGCATCCCGGCAACCCGTGAGATTGTGCCGATGGGACTGCAGGTTCCGCGCCGCAGGATCGGGCCTGACAGTCTGCCGGATGTGCTGCTCTGCACTCTGACCGTTGTGCTGGCCTTCGACCAAGTCGTGCCGCCGCTGCACAGCAGCAACTACCGGGACGCATAGGGCATCCGATCGCGCGGCGTGATAGCGTCTGCAGCGAATCGGATGGCTTACGCTTCGCCGGTATCGCCATACGATCGTTTCTGATGCAGGGGGGAACTTGATATGGCAGGCACGCGCCGAACGGTGCTGCTGGGTTTGGCGGGGCTGGCTGGTGCCCTGCTATTGGACACCACGACAGCCCAAGCGGCATCGGCTCACGACATCACCCGTGAGGCGCACAAGGCGCTGTCCCTGCTGTACCAGAAACAGCCAAAAGCTCGGGAATTGTCGAAGCGGGCTGTCGCCGTCCTGGTATTCCCGAAGATCTTCAAGGGCGGCGTGATCATCGGCGGTCAAAGCGGCGACGGCGTGCTGCTGGTCCGCGGCAAGCCCGAAGCGTACTACAACATTTCCGCCGCATCCTTTGGACTGCAGCTGGGCGGCCAGCGCTTCGCCTATGCGTTGTTCTTCATGAACGAAAAGTCGCTGGACTACCTGCGCAAGAGCGATGGTTGGGCGATCGGCAGCGGTCCCAGCGTGGTGGTGATGGATGAGGGCGCGGCCGCCAGCGTCACCAGCACGACGCTCAGCCAGGACGTCTATGCCTTCCCGTTCGGGCAGAAGGGCCTGATGGCCGGTATCGGCATCGAGGGGTCGAAGATCACCCGTATCCATCCGGACAAGTAACCGGCATGGCCGGAGCCGGACGATACGACGCTGCCGGACGCGGCGACGGATTGCCGGCGGCCAGCGCCGAGGTTGGACGTTTTCGATGCAGTGCCTCGGAGCCTGCGCGCCTCGCCGGCATCGTTGCCACCAGGTGATCACCTGGCAGGCAGTGAACGGGACCTTGACCCCGGCAAGGCCGGCGCGTTAATCGCTCACGCAGATGGAACGGTTGCCGTTTCCGTCCGTACAGGCTCGCCTGTGCTCCTGTGGCACCCAGGTACAGGGACGAAGATACATGAGCAGCATGAAGACCCTTGGCGCTGTCGCCGGCCTCGCCCTGCTGGCAGCCTGCGCCAAGACACCGGAACCCACCGATACGTCCGCCAATACAACTCCTGCCTCGACCATCGTACCGGGCAGCCAGGAAGACCTCGTGGCGAATGTCGGCGACCGCGTCTTCTTCGACTTCGACAAGTCGTCGCTGCGCCAGGACGCCAAGGATACCCTGGACAAACAGGCCGGCTGGCTCGCGAAATATCCCAGCGTCAATGTACAGGTCGCCGGCAACACGGATGAGCGCGGCACCGCCGAATACAACCTTGCCCTTGGCCAGCGCAGGGCCAATTCCGCCGCGTCCTACCTGAAGGCTCGGGGCGTCGCCGCGGCGCGGATCAGCACCATCAGCTTCGGTAAGGAGCGCCCGGTCGCCCTCGGCAGCACCGAAGAAGCCTGGGCACAGAACCGTAACGCCACCACCTCGGTCCGCTGAGGCTACCGCGCCCGCCCTGCGGGCGCCTGTCCTGGCACGGTGACGGCGTTCGGCGAGGCCGCCGGCGTTCCCACCCCGGCGCTCGCCGCCGTCACGGTGCCGCTCATTCCTCGGCCAACTGGCCATTCACCGCGTTCAGGTATTGCGCGACCGAATGGGTCATCACGGCCTTCGCGTTTGCGGCAACCACGCGGTCCCACCACCCGCCATAGATTGCCTCGAAGGGCCACGGGTCCAGCCGGTCGGCAATGCGCCGGACGGTCCCGCCGTCGAGCGGGATCATATTCGGATAGCTGTGCATAAACGTCAGCCTGCCATCGGGCCGCACCTGCAGCGTGTCGCCAGTCAGCAGCGCGCCCGCGCCGCCGGCCCCAGAGGCCCAGTGCAGGATGGCGCTGCCGGGAAAATGACCGCCGCAGCGGATCATCGTCAGCCCCTCGGCGAGCAGCACCTCATCCTCGGTCCAGAACTGGATCACGGCGTCCATCCGCGGCACGTATTTGCGGTCACGGCCATGGATGTAGACGGGCACGCTGCCGAAGGCGTGGCTCCAATCGACGGCCGCGGCGATGAAGTGCGGATGCGACACGGCGATGGCCGCCACCCCGCCCAGTGCCGTCACGAGTACTGTAGTGGCCTCATCGAGGAAGCTGATGCAATCCCACAGCACGTTGCCGGCCGAGGTACGCACCAGCAGCGCGCGCTGGCCGATGGCGAAGCTGGGAAACGTGCCGATGCCCATCAGACCCGGCTCCAGCCGGCGGAACGCGTTGAAATGCGTCCTGCGCATCGCCGGCATCGTTGTCCAGCTCTGCCCCGCCGGATTCACATACTGGCGGCTGTCCAGGCAGATCAGGCAACCGCCGGGCGGTTCGTCCGTGTTGGGGTACTGGCTGCCGCAGGTCGTGCAGATAAAGGCAGGCATGCAACCTCTTTGTTCAGGCGCCGTGAGGATCGTCCGGGCCGGACCTGGCTGAGCAGACGGACGTTGGCCAGTAGCCTTGTTTCCGCCCACGTGTCACGTACGGACGTGATCCAAGGTTCATCGTCATGCGGGTGCCGGGTGGCGCATCGGCCGCGCCCGGCGACTCCGGCTGCCGGACGCCGTGCCGGCGGTTGGGCGGGCGAGCACCGCTCCGCCGGCATGGCGATCCCGCCGCGTGGCCCTTACCAGGCGGCCACGGGCTCAATACCGAGCGGCACGGCGCCGTTGGTCGCTGTCGCCGTGACGCGTCGGGCTATGCCGCAAACAGGCGTGCGATGACGGCAGGGTCGACGTCCTCGATCCGGGGCGGCGACCATTTTGGCTGGCGGTCCTTGTCCACGACCATGGCTCTGACGCCCTCGGCGAAATCCGGATGCGCCATTGTGGTCTTCGTCAGCCGGAACTCGGCATCCAGTGCTTCGGGCAGGTTCATGTTGGCGCCGTTGCGCAGCGCCTGCAGCGTCCAGTACAGCGCCGAGGGCGACACGGTGCGCAACGCCTTCAACGCGGCCTTGGCCCAATCGGCGTCTTCCCGCTCCAGATGGGCGATGATGTCAGGCACCGTCTCGGCCGTGAAGCAGCGCTCAATGGCGTCGAGATGGTCGGCCAGGGAAAACGGCGGCAGCGTCTCGGCGAAATCCGCCAGGACGGAGGGCCCGTCCTTGGCCAGCGCAGCGGACAGCGCCGGCAGTCTGGCGCGTGGGACGAAATGCGTGGCGAGGCCGGCATGCACCGCGTCGGCGCCGGTGAGACGCAGGCCGGTCAGGCCGAGATAGGCGCCGAGATGACCCCGCAGCCGCGGCAGCAGGAAGGTGGCGCCAATGTCGGGGAAGAAGCCGATGGCCGTCTCCGGCATGCCGAAGCCGGCATGCTCCGTGGCGACCCGGTACGGCCCGTGCACCGACATGCCGATGCCGCCACCCATGCAGATGCCGTCGATCAGCGCGATATACGGCTTCGGATAGGTCGCGATCAGCAGGTTGAGCGCGTATTCCTCGGTGAAGAAGGCGTCCGCCGCTTCACGATTACCGGAGACCTGCGCCTCGCGCAGCGCGATGATGTCGCCGCCGGCGCAGAAGGCCCGCTCGCCGGCGCCTTCAATGACGACGGCGTGGACGTGCGGGTCGTCCTTCCACTCATGCAGGATGCTGTCGCAGGTGCGGATCATGTCCAGCGTCAGCGCGTTCAGCGCCTTCGGGCGATTCATCAGGATACGCCCCACCCGCCCGTCGCGGCGGAGGACAATGGTCGGTTCGGTGGTCATGCGGTATCGCTCTCCGAGGGTTCGGGCCGTGTTACCGGGTGGTAGCGGCGCGGCGCAAGGTGGGGCACGGTCGCGGTCTGAGTCGGCCTCACCTCCACTGCCAGATCGGCATCCGGGGTCAGCGCCTGGTCACTGGACAGCCTGATACCACGGGGCGCCCGGCACAGGGGTCGTTGCCGCCATGCCAGGTCGGCAGGCTGAAAGCGCCACATGTGCAAACTTTGGTTGACAGCCCCTCCCTTCACGCGATTGTTGCCAGCAACCCAAGGACGCTAACGTCCTGTGTGCAGCAAAGGGTTTGTTTCCCCATGCAACTCGTCAAGCATGTGAAGTTCCGCGAGGAAAAGTTCGGCGGGGTCCTGTTCGAGACACAGTCCGAAAAAGTTTACACACTGAACCCGACCGCCGCCGCCGTGGTGCGCGAAATCAAGGCCGGCGGCGACGCAAGGGACATCGCCAACCGCCTGAAGAACCGCTTCCAGGATCCGACCGGCAAGATCGAGCAGGAAGTGCTCGCACTGATCCAGGACCTGCGCGAGAAGGGCCTCGTCGCGGACGCCGCGTCATGAACGACACGATCGACATCCCGGTCCCCGGCAATACGCCGGTGAAGGCGCCGGCGCAGACCACCTCAGGCTCCTTGCGCGCGCCGCTCTATGTGGCCTGGCAGTTGACCAATGAGTGCAACCTCGCCTGCCTGCACTGCATCGAGGAAAGCGGTCCCGGCAAGGCATTCCACGACGAAATGACGAAGGAGCAGGTTTTTAACGTCCTGCGCCAGATCGCCGAGGAGGAGGTGCCCTACCTGTCCTTCTCCGGCGGCGAGCCGATGCTGCATCCGCATTTCTTCGAAATGGTCGAATATATCTGCGACCGCGGCGTCGAACTGAAGATTGAAACCAATGCCCACTACCTGACGCCGGAGGCCTGCCGGACGCTGAAGGACTACGGCGTGAAAGCGGTGCAGGTCAGCCTTGACGGCACCACACCGGCCAGCTTCAACCGCATGCGGGTGCGCGGCGACTACCACAAGACGATCGAGGGGATGCGCAACCTGCAGGCGGCCGGCGTCCCGCTGGAGATCAACTTCTCCCCCACCAGCTTCAACGCGCACGAAATTCCGGAGGCGATCGATATCGGGCTGTCGGTGGGCGCGATCAGTTTCTACACCGGCCGGACGATGTACACCGGCAACGCGGTGAAGACCTGGCCGAAGATCAATCCGACAGAGGACCAATACACCGACCTGTTCGCCCTGCTGCGCCAACGGGAGGAGCAGCACCGTGACACGATGCGGATCCATTTCCACGAAATGGGCCTGCTGGAGGAACTGCGCTATCGCCTGCACAACCCGGCGGCGCTGATCATCGTGCTGCCGAACGGGCTGGTGAAACTGATCAATGCCCTGCCCTTCGTCTGCGGCGACCTGCGCAAGCAGTCGCTGACCGAGGTGTGGAGCCATTTCCAGGAAGCCTGGCAGGACCCGCGCGTGGCGGACTTTGTCGACCAGCTTGCCGCGGACCCGAATGCCACTTCGAAGCTGCACAAATGGGTCTTTCTGTAAGCGCGCCGCATAGCCGGGCGCAGCAGGCTGAGCCTTCGGCGCTGGTGCGGCTGTTCCGCATCCTCAGCCTGGTCCGCTACCGGTTCTTCCTCTACGCCGGGCTGGTGCCCTACCTGCTCGGCGCCGCCTGGGGGTGGCGCGTCACTGAGCATTTCAACAATCCGATCTTCTGGACGGGCCTCGCCGGCGTCGGCTTCGCCGTGGTCGGCGTCGAGGCGTTCAATGAGTATTTCGACTCGCGCATGGGCACCGACCGCGTCTTCAATCCCGAAGACGAGCCGCCGATGTCCGACTGGGTCATGTGGCTGGGCGTCGCCGGCTTCGCCGCTGCCTTTGCTGTCGGCATCTACCTGACGCTGCAGGCTGGCTGGCCGATCCTGGCCTTCGCCATCCTCGGTGGCCTGGCCGCGGTGTTCTATGTCGCGCCGCCGATCCGCTGGGCCTATCGCGGCCTGGGCGAGACGGTGATCGCGCTGTCCTACGGGCCGTGGATGGTGTTGGGCTCGCTGTATCTGCACGCCCGGATCCTGTCCTGGGGCGCATTCCTGGCGTCGCTGGTGCCGGGGCTGCTGATCATGGCGCTCGCCGTGGTCAACGCCATACCGGACTTTCATCAGGACCGGCTGGTCGGCAAGCGCAACCTGTGCGTCCGCCTGGGGCGGCGGAACGCAGTGCTCCTGTATCTCGGCCTCGCCGCGGCGGCGCTGCTGATCGTCATCGCCGGCGTCGTCGCCAAGGTTTTCCCGCCTTCCTGCCTGGCGGCGTTGCTTGCCGTGCCGCTGCTGGTGGCCAGCGGCTGGGCGGCCCGCAACACGTACGAGACGCCACGGGCGTTCATCCCCGCGATCCGGTCGATCGTGTCCTGCTACATGCTGGCCGTGACACTGTTCACCCTGGCCATTGTCGTCGACACGATGTTGGGCGGCCGATGAACCCGCTCGACACCTTCAGCGCCCCGCTGTTCATCTCCTGGCAACTGACGCGGGACTGCGACCTCGCCTGCCTGCATTGCTGCACCGACTCGGCGCCGCGCAAGCATCTGCCGGATGAGCTGACCGCGGAGGAGGCGCTGCGTGTGGCGGAGCAGATCGTCGCCGCCGAGGTACCCTATGTCATGCTGTGCGGCGGCGAACCGCTGCGTAGCCCGTATTTCTTCCAGGTGGCCGAAACCCTGGGCGCTGCCGGGACGGCGCTGAAGATCGAGACCAACGGGCAGATGTTCGATGACGCCGTTGCACAACGGCTGGCGAAGCTGCCGATCCGCTCGATCCAGATCAGCCTCGATGGCGACACGCAGGAGATCTACAGCAGCCAGCGCCCCGGCGCCTCGCTGGAGAAGACCCACGCCGCCTGCAGAGCCGTGGTGGCGGCCGGGATGAAGCTGGAAGTGACGTTCGCGCCGTCGCGGCTGAACATCCACCAGCTGGACGCGGTGGTCGAACGGGCCCGCGCCCTCGGTGCCTTCCGCTTCAATACCGGCAAGCTGATGCGCATCGGCCGCGCCGCGCGGCTGTGGCGGCGAATCGCGCCGGACCCGGCCACGGTGGCGGCCTTCCGAACCCGTCTGGATCAACTGTCATCTTTGGTTGACGGTGGCATGGAGATTTGGCACGATCCGTTTACGGTCGAGGACGGGTTGCGGCAGAGTTTGCAGTCTCCACCGGCGACATTGCTGATCCTGCCGAATGGCATGGTGAAAATTGTTGCTTCTTGTGGACAGATTTGCGGTCACCTGCGAGAGTCGTCCCTGTCCGAGGTTTGGGACCAGTACCGTTGCGCCTGGCGCCATGAGAAGGTCATTGCCGCGGTCCAGCGTGCCATCGCCGATGAGGCTGCGCACGCGGATGCCAATGTCTGGACCCGGGTACCGAAAGGAGAGTTGGAACAATGTTCGACGTGAAACAGGAATCCGAGACCAAGGTCGGCGGACCGGTTGAGTCCTCGCGCCGCAACGCCACTGATCTGCCGCTTTGGGAGACCCCGAAGCTGGAAGACGTGTCCAAGCAGGTGATGGCACAGCCTTACATCCGCTTCACCTGATCGTTCGCCGCGATGGAGGGGCGGTCGGTTGAGGAGTATGCATCACCGCTCTTCCTCGCCTGGCAACTGACGAACCGCTGCGAAGCGGCATGCCTCGCCTGCTGCGAGGAATCCGGGCCGGATAAGGGTTGGCCCGATGAGATGACCCGGGATGAGGCCCTTCGCCTCGTCGATCAGGTTGTCGATCTCGACATCCCCTATGTCGCGTTCGGTGGCGGTGAGCCCATGGGCGTCGGCCACTGGTGGGACATCTGTGAGCGACTGGCCGACGCCAACATCCTGATCAAACTGGAGACCAACGGCCGTCACATCGACGACTCAGCAGCGACACGCCTGGCGCAGATGGGCGTTTCCTGCATCCAGATTTCCGTCGACGGGGCCACCCTCCCTTCACACCAGCGCATGCGGCCGGGATCGGATTTCAACGCCGCGCTCGGCGCCATCGACCGGCTGGTGGCGCGTGGCAGCCGGCCGCAGATGGTGTTCGTGCCGACACGGCTGAACATCCAGGAGATGGTGCCGACCTTCGAACTGGCGGTGCGGCACGGTTGCAGCGCCTTCGTCACCGGGCCGCTGATGCGGCTGGGACGCGCGGCCGCCGGCTGGGACGGCCTGGCCTGCGACAGCCTGACGTGGCAGCGCGCGGAAGCGACGCTGCGCGAGCGGGCAGAGCAGATGGGCGGCGACATCACGCTGTCGATCTATCCCTGGGACATCGTCCACGAGTTGCAGGAGCGGCTGGAGAGCCCACAGGCCATGATGCTGGTCGTGCCGAACGGGCGGGTGAAGCTGCTGAACGCCCTGCCCTTCTCGCCGGCCGACATGAAGCGGCACACGCTGCTGCAGGCCTGGGACCTCTACCGCGCCGGCTGGCGGAGCCCGGCCGTCCGCGACTTCATCCTGCGCTGCCCGGCAGAGCCCGCGCTGCTGCGGCACGCCAACGAGACATGGGATATGCCGGGAATCGGGCCGGGCTGAAGCCGCCAGGGTGCGGCCTCAGGCGGCCATTGCGTGCGCCCCGTCATGGTCGGGCAAGGGCCGGGACATTGAGGGGAACCACATGCCATCGCACCTTGCGCAGATGGACCTGCCCTACACAGCCGAACAGGTCTTCGACCTCGTTGCGGACTTCGAGAGCTATCCGCAGTTCCTGCCACATGTGCTGCACGCCCACATCCTGCGACGCCGCGACGACACGCTGTTCTGCGAACAGGTTTTCCGCGTTGGCCCGATGAAATTCCACTTCCACACCCAGACCCAGCTTGACCGGCCCCGCAGCATCCATGTCGTCTGCGCCGACAGCCCGTTCGGCACGTTTGACGACCGCTGGCATTTCGACGCCCGGTCCAACGGCGGCACCCATGTGACCTGCCGCACCGTTTATCACGTCAAGGCCGGACCGCTGCGCGTGCTGGTCGACAAGGTCCTGGACGAGATCTTCAGCTCAACGATGCATGCTTTCGAACGCCGGGCGCGCCGGCTGTACAGCGCGCACGCCGGCGCGGCTCATGCCCCCGGCTTGACCGCCCGTAGCGAAAAAGACAGCGGCAGCCACGGCTGATCCGGCCAGCGATACAGCGTATCGGCGCTGCGCTGCAGGCAGTTGAACAGCAGCCAGGGGACTGCGTCGTGCTCCTGCAGGCGCGCCAGCGTCAGCCCCGCCTCCAACAGCGCGGTGACGATATCGCCAAGCGGGTGCAGCCACTGGTGCGTGCGGGTGTTGCGCAGCGTCGCCGCCGGGTCGGCGTAGTCCTCGGCGCTCTCCTCGATCGCGGCCTCGCGGCCGAGATAGGGCACCCACCAGCCCGGCCGGCCGTCCGCCGTCGCGGTGCGGCTGTCGAAGACATAGGCGGTGGGATGCGCGTCCGCCAACGCCAACCAGCCGCCCGGCTGCAGGAACTGCGCGACGACCTGCGCCCAGGCACGGATGTCCGGCAACCAGCACAGCGCGCCCCAGGAGGCGAAGACGCGGTCGAACCGTTCGCCGCGCAGCGCCGCCGGGGCCTCATAGACGTCCGACAGGACGAAACGCGCCCGATCCGCCAGGCCCACCTCCTGCGCCAGGCGTCGCGCCGCATCTACCGCCGGGGCGGAAAAATCGACGCCGGTGACACTGGCTCCCTGCTGCGCCAGCGTCAGCGTATCCATGCCGAAATGACATTGCAGGTGCAGGACCCGCAGTCCGGCGACCGGCCCGAGCATGTCCG
>JAFEFW010000125.1 GCA_018240405.1 Pseudomonadota bacterium | reverse complement strand
GTAACCGGGTCGGGGCAGAAGAACGGGTTGTCATCGACTGCCGCCCAGTCCCAGCGCGAGCGGTCGATCCGGTGCGGGCCGATCTGCACCAGCGCGCCGCGGATACGCACGCTACCGCCCAGCACCACACGCGCCACGGCGCCGGCGGCCACGCGCATGGCGGTCTCGCGGGCCGAGGAGCGGCCGCCGCCGCGGTAGTCGCGGATGCCGTATTTCAGGTCGTAGGTCAGGTCCGCGTGACCGGGCCGAAAGGTCTGAGCGATCGCCGCATAATCCTTCGAGCGCTGGTCCGTGTTCTCGATCAGCAGGCTGATCGGCGTACCAGTGGTCAGACCCTCGAACACACCGGACAGGATGCGGACCTGGTCCGGCTCCTGCCGCTGGGTGGTGAATTTAGACTGGCCGGGGCGACGCCGGTCGAGCCAGGGCTGGATGTCGGTTTCGGACAGAGCCAGACGAGGCGGACAGCCGTCGACGACGCCGCCAATCGCCGGACCGTGGCTCTCGCCCCAGGTGGTCACCCGAAACAGGTGACCGAATGTGTTGTGTGACATGGTTAGCCCTCGGCGAGGGCGATATCCGGCGCGTCGGGATGCTTCATGCCGACGATGTGGAAGCCGCAATCGACATGGTGCACCTCCCCGGTGACGCCGCGCGACAGGTCGGACACGAAATACACACCGGCGCCGCCGACATCCTCGATCGTGGTGTTGCGCTGCATCGGTGAATTGAGCTGGTTCCAGCGCAGGATGTACTGGAAGTCGCCAATGCCGCCATAGGCCGCCAAGGTCTTGATCGGCCCCGCGCTGATGGCGTTGACACGGATGCCGGACACGCCGAGGTCTGCGGACAGGTAGCGCACGGACGCCTCCAGCGCCGCCTTGGCCACACCCATCACATTGTAATGCGGCACCCATTTCTCCGACCCCAGATAGGTCAGCGTCAGCAGGCTGCCGCCGCGCTTCATCATGGGAACCGCGCGCTGCGACACCGCGACGAAGGAGTAGGCCGAGATGTCCATGGCCTGCAGGAATGCGTCGCGCGGCGTGTCGAGATAGCGCCCGCGCAGGTACTGCTTGTCGGCGTAGCCGATGGCGTGGACCAGGAAATCCAACCCGTCCCAGTGCTGGCCAAGCGCTGAAAACGCGGCGTCGATGCTGGCATCGTCGGCAACATCGCACGGAAACAGCAGGTTCGATCCCGCCTGCTCCGCCAGCGGTTTGACGCGGCGGCCGAGCGCCTCGCCCTGGTAGGTGAAGGCGAGTTCGGCGCCTTGGGCAGCGCAGGCGGCAGCAATACCCCAGGCAAGCGAGCGGTCGTTGGCAACGCCCATGATCAGCCCGCGCTTGCCTTGCAACAGGGTACCCTGGACGGGGGGAGCAGCAGGGGCGCTATCGGCCATCTCTATCCTCATGACGCGCAAACGACGCGGTGTACAATGGGTCCGTCGTCGCACAACGCAGCGCGCCGGGGCAAGAGGCGGCATCGAGTCGCTCGGCCTACCGTGGCCCGCAGAATACGCATTGCGGCAGCCTGTTGTTTGGCCGCCGCCGGTCCTGCGCGCCGACGCTGCTATGCGACCGGCTGCCAGAACTGACGCGTCGCCGCCGGCGTATGCACCACAGCGCGGTCGCAGCGTTTGCACAACGACCCGGCGGAGAAGTGCGGCTTCATGTTCTCGCTGACCACACGCGCCACGCCACCCGCGGCAAAGATCTCATAGTAGTCCTGCTCCAGCAGGTTACCGATGCGGTGCTGCAGGCCATAGTCCATGCAACAGAGCACAACATCGCCGTTCGGCAGGCAGACGTTCTGATCATAAAACGGCGTATAGCCGCAGGTGACGGCACCATGCTTCTCCTGCGCCGGCAGCAATGGCTGATCCGGTACCGCCTGCGGGGTCACATTGCCGGCCCGGGAATGCCCCACCCAAGCTCCCGTATGCAGGCCAAGCGCCGCGAGATCAGGGTGGAGACGACCGGATCCGTCCATCGTCATGGCCTCGAAGCGGCGCAGAACGCCGGAGCGGCCGACATCCATGAAGGCGCGCACATTGTCGGCATAGACCTGATCGTACCGCCAGCCACGCATATTGCCGCCGTGGTCGGGCAAATGCAGGCACAGGATCTCGACCTGCGCCGCGTGGGCGCGCAGCAGGTCGACGATTGCTTCCGCGTCGGCGGCGCTCATGCCGTACAGCGTGGTGTAGATCGCCATGCTGTATCCGGCCTCCAGCGTGTGCCGCAGCATGGCTGTCGCCTCGCGGTTGGCCCAGGGTTCGGCCATGCCTGAGAAGTCGATGCGCACATGCTCCGGCACCTTGGCCAGAATCGTGCGGAAGGTTTCCAGGGAGAAATATTTTGTCGCCTTGCCGTAGCTTTGCCGCAGCCGGTCCTGCGGGCAGAAGCTGCACATCAGCGGACAGCCGACCATAAGGGTGAACTCCAGCGTCGGCATGGTCAAACCGACGTCGGCATAACGAAGCGTACGCCGCAGCGGCGGCTGATGATCTCCAGCGCGCGCGGCGTCTGTTGCTGCAGCCACGGCACGACGAAGGACGCGTCGATATCGGGCTTGGCTTCCGGCGGCGGCTCCTCGCCGGCCATGCGGTAGAGCGACGGCCAGAGGCAGGCGTAGTTGACCGTCGGATGCGGCAGTTTCGCCGTGGTCAGTTGCGCGCCGCGCGCCGCCATGGCGAAGACCTTGTCGCCGACGATCGACAACTCCTGCGGCATGACGCTGAAATGGCTGATGAAATGGAAGCTGCCGGGGCGGAAGAAGAAGCAGTTGGTGTCGACATGGTCGGGGAACAGATCGTCCGGCAGCGGCAACGCCGAGCGGTCCGGGCGGCGGAGGATCCAGCGCGCGATCAGGTAGTCCGCGTCGGGAAACTGCGCTGCCGTTTCGTGGCAGGCGGCGATGTGGTCCGGCTCCAGCCAGTTGTCCGCATCAAGGAAGCCGATGCCGTCATAGCCTTCCGAGATCGCCATGATGGCGCCGACGACGCGGGGCGTGTTGCCGTAGTCGCCATGCGAGCGGTCCAGCCGGATGTGGCGCACCGGCAGGTCGTCGATCCAGTCCTGCGGATGGCCGTCCGCCACCAGCATGTGGTCAACCGCCTCGGTCTGGGTCTGCACGCTACGGATGCAGTGCTCCAGCACCGCCGGGCTTTCCTTGTGGTAGGCGGTGATGACGATCGATTTCATGCCGCTCGCCTCCTACAGGAACCATTTGTACTGGGCGCGGCGTTCCCGCGGGATGCACAGCGCCAGTTCGGGCGAGGCCGGAAACAGGAACTCCAGCGTATAATCGAATGCGTCCATTTGCGCGCGCACGTCGCGCCGCCGGGCGGGCTCCTGCCAGACTTCCAGCAGGATCAGCGGACGGCTGGCGGTGATGGTCCTGGCCGCGCCGCGCAGCACCGGCAGTTCGTAGCCCTCGACATCGATCTTCAGCAGGTCGACATCGGTCAGGCCGCGGTCATCCAGCACCGCCACGGGTACATCGTAGTGATCGATCGCCTGGTAGCGGCTGGCCACATCGGGCGCGAGCGAGTTCAGCCCGCCCTCATAGCTCAGCACGTGCAGCGGCGCGGTGCCGGGTGCATCGCCAAGCGCCACCTGGTTGACCTCGACATGGGCGTAGCCGTTCAGCCGGACGTTGTGCGCCAGCCAGGTGTGCTGCGCGCGCGACGGCTCATAGGCCACCACCGTGTCGAACTGCGGCGCCAGGCCGATCGTGTAGAAGCCGATATGGGCGCCGACGTCGACAAAGCGGCGCCCGCGTCCGACCAGCACCCGGAGAAGGTTGATCATCGGCAGTTCCGGGATGCCGGGGATCATGTTTGGCACGTAGAGCAGGCGGGTCGCCGGCAGCGCCACGCCGGGGCCGCCGCGATAGTCGCAGACCCGCCCCGGCTGCTTTATGGCGACCGGGCGCAGCCGGGCCGCCAGTTCATCGCGCGGTACGGCGAACGCAGCGATCTCACCGTCGTCGCGGCCGCATAGCAGGTTGAAGCGGTCGCCGTGCGCTTCGCAGCCCAGCGGAAACACCACGCTGCCGCGGAAGGTCCAGCCGAACCGGCTGGCATTCGTTCCGTACGGCGCGATCAGCAGCGGTTCGGAGGTCATCAGCACCGGCGCGTAGGGTGGCTTGGCCTGCAGCACGCAGGCGCCGACGCTGTAGACGTTGCTGCTGCCCATTTGCTGCGAGGCGTGGAAGAAGGTGATCAGGTGGCCGTCGTCATACGGCACTGGTGGCGTGCCACCACGAATCGTACCGTAATCCCATTGCAATGGCGTGCTGGTGAATGCCGCTTCCAGCCGCCGCGGCTCACCCTGGGCCGCGTGCAGCACCAGCACGTCCCACGGGTCGTGCGCGTAGATCAAGCCGACGCGGTCGTCATCGATCACGAACGGCACCCAGTTCTTTTCCCAGCCTGGCAACGTATCCGGCCCCGGCTCCCGCTGGATCGGCTGTTTCGGGAGCTGGAAGGCCTCCAGCATCACCCAGGTGTCGTTGCTCACCCCATACTCGGCGAGGACGACGCCGCAGCCGGCGATGCGGCCGTCTTCGGCGTGTTCGATGCGTACGTAGAACAGCAGGACACGGTCGCGCAGCCGGATCAGGCGCGCATCCATCCCGAACGGGATCAGCAGTTGCGGTTGGCCGGCGGGCAGCCATGCGTCATCGACCGGGACCGCCCATAACGAGCCCGTGCCGGGCTGCGGCGGCGCCGCATAGCGGGTGAATACGGCCCAGGCAGCGCCGTCCGCCAGCCGGACAAAGGCCGGGTTGGTGTCAACGGCTTCGCCGGGCGCGAAGGCCGGCCACACGGCGAAGGGCCGATCCTGGTTCAGCGGCCGGTGGGCATGGTGGTCGACGGCCGAGGTGAGCAGCGGGATAGGCGTCTTCTGGAACGAAACGCCATCGTCGAGTGGGGGCACTGCGCCGGTCCTGTTCTGTGGCCGGCGCGATGATCCCGGTAAAGGGTTGAGAAAGCGTTAAGCGGCCTTGCGGCGCCGGACCGGCGTTGCCGGCTCCGCCCTTGGGGCAGCCTGTTTCACGCCCTTGGGCAGCGGGTTTTCCCCGGTCAGGCGCTCGATCACCCGGGCGTAGTTGGCGATATAGTCGGCCATCGACAGGTGCGCCTCGGCGTACTGGCGCGCTTCGGCGCGCAGCCTGCGCGAGAGCGCCTTGTCCTCCAGCAGTCGCAGCACGCCGTCGGCAATGGCGTCGGCGTCGAAGAACGGCACAAGCAGGCCATTCTTTTCATGCGTAATGAACTCGCGCACCGGTTCGGTATCGCTGCCGACAACCGCGCAGCCGGCCGCCAGCGACTCCCGCAGCGACCAGGAAGCGACGAACGGATAGGTCAAGTACACATGCGCGTCCGACCGGCGCAGCATGGCGATATAGAGTTCGTAACCAATGCGGCCGGGGAAGACGACGCGTTCCATGTCCAGCTTGTCGCCGACTTCCGCCATCATCACCTCGCGCCAGGTGCCGCCTTGGCGCGGCCCACCGCCGTAGCTGACGCCGTCGCCGCCGACCAGGACGATCTTGATGTCCTTGTGCGCCGCCAGCAGACGGGGCAGCGTCCGCATCATCTGATGGAAGCCGCGATAGGGCTCCAGGTCGCGCGAGACGTACGTCACCAACTTGTCCGTCGGGCGGATCGTCATGTCGCCGATCTTCAGCGTCGCCCGCCGCGCCTGGGGATCGGGACTGCACACGTCCAGATTTACACCTTCCCAGATCAGGTCGATCTTCGGGCGGGCCCAATCGGGATAGGTGGATAGTTGCCACCGCGTCGGTGTCTGCCCCGACTTGCCCAGATTCAGCGCGATATGATTGATCGCATTCTTGGCTCTGATGCGCGGATAATCCAGCGGGTCATGCGGAAACTCGGGATCGAATCCGACATCCGCGGCGTCGTGCTGGTAGTAGAACTCCATGTAACCAAGCAACGGCACGTTCGGCCACAAGTCGCACAGGTTCAGCATCTCCCCCCAGCCGTGGTGGCCGATGATGATGTCGGGATTGAAGCCGAGGTGCCGCAATCCGTACGCGGCCTTGAAGACGACTTCCGCCCGGCGGACGCCGTCATCCAGTTCGCGCGCGGCAACATGGGTCTCCTTGATACCCAGTTTCGGCCGCATGTACGGGATCTTTCGCACGCCGCCGATTTCGTTCTGATTCGGTTCGGTGACAAAGAGGATTTCATGGCCGCCGGCGAGGACCAGATGCCGGACGATGTGCAGGAACTGGCCAGGAAAGTTCTGATGGACAAACAGGAATCGCACGCCGGAGCCTCTCGTCCTGCCGGTCCGTTGCAGGCAACGGACGATACTGTGCTGGCGCGCAGGCATTACACCAACGCAACCCCTATAAACGAACGGCCACGCGTTCAGAAGCGCATTGCACCGAGCTGCATGCCGCTGACGTCACACGTGCCTTCAATGACACGATCCGTGGCAACCGCATCAATCGATGGTTCACGCCAGCCTCGCCATTCGCAGCGTGGCAAGGCCGGGCGCACGTCAAGCGGCTGCATGCAAGAATACTTGCGGTGGGCGGCTGGAGTACTTTTACCCTGACTGTGCAGGGTGAAAGTACCCCAGCTCATTGTTTTAGCGCGGGATTCACGCCCTGTCGGCGTTCCGCCCAGGGCGATCCCGCGCTAGCGCCGGCCGCCGCTCTTTGCAGGAGATTTCTTCGGCGCAGCCTTCGCCTTGGGCTCTGCTGCCGCTTTCTTCGCGGGCGCGCTGGCGGCAGCGGCACCACTGCGCGGCTGGATCGTGATCTGGAACGATTCCAGCGGCGCGAGACTCTCCGCCTCGCAGGTCTCGCCACCCTGAACCGGGCCGACTTCGGTGCCATCGATGAAGGTTGCGGAATAGGTCATGTCGAACTGTTCCGACGCGGCACCTCTCAGACGGACCTTGATACCCAAGAGCGGCAATGCCATGCCGCGGCTGCCGCAGTATTTGCCGCCTTCGACCCAGGGTGACAGCCAGTTGCGGCCCAGGACGCCCTGGTACTCGATGTCCTCGGCTTTCACCGCGCCTTTGGGGCCCATGCCGAAGCCCTCAATCCAGTTCTTGCTGCCCTTTACCCCGATCCAATCGCCAATCATGCCGCCGACATCGCCCATGCGCTGGATATGCGCCATCACCTCGGGTTCGGTGCCAGGGGCCGGGGCGGCGGCAGGCGCGGGCTGCTGCGCCGCGACAATCTCCTGCTCCGTAGCCGAACCGTTCGGCTCCTTGCTCAGGCGCAGCACCTGCAGTCGCGGCGCCGCATCGGCGCCCTGGCGCGGGTTCTGGTAGATCGAGACCAGCACCTGCGCGGTGCCGTCGGTGACGCGTACCAGCGCGGCGGTGCCGTTCAGCCAGCCATCCTCCCGGAAGGTGCTGACGCTGACGGCTTCGGGGCGTCCGGCCAGGCCCGGGGCCGGCGTCACACGCACGCCGGGCAGGCCGGTGCGCGGATCCGGCTCCGGGCTGCCCGGTGTTGGAAACATACAGTAAAGACCGGCCTCCAGCGTCATCAGATGCGCCGTCACCCGCAGTTCCGCCACCCGATCGTTCGGCGCGACGGCCGCTTCCGCGACAGGATTTTGCTGGGGGGCAGCAGCCAGTTCGGCGCTCACGGCTTCAGACATGCGAAACTAGGACCTCTTGATTGCTTTACCATTCGTCATTCCAGCGCTTGCCGCGAATGAAACGAACCAGAATGGACCTGTCGTGGATGATCCTTAATGATCCGCTCTCGCTGCGGCAAGCAGCGCATTGTTAATAGCACTTGGTTGCAGGCCCAGCGGAAGCACAAAACCTCTTCCGGTGCGCCGAATTCTTTCGGCCGGTGCGCCAATGTCAAAGGCGGCCGCGCGCAATCCGGCCCGCCAGACGTCGCCAAGGCTCAGGCACCAGGTTTCCGGCCAGATGGAGGGTACGAACGCCAGATCGGCATCCTGCGCCCTGATCAGATCCACCGCCTCCTCCGGCTGGAAACGCCCGGTGATGAACACGCGCTCCGTCGCCAGCAACCGTTCGTCGTCAATGCTGTGGCCAACCAGAACGAATTCAAGCGGCAAGCCGCGCCGCGCCGCATCGCGCGCGCAACCCAGCAGCACCGCGTAGCCTTTGTGCAGGCCGATGCCGCCGACCACGCAGACGCGGAGCGGCTCCCGCGCCCGCCGCATGGCCTGCGGCACTGGCGCCGCATCATCATCTTCATGAAAAACCACGCTTGGCCGCAGGCGTGGAAAGTGCCGGCCGATGCGCGTCGCCGCGTCCTCGGACGGCGCAATCACCGACTGCGCTTGTGCCAGGAAGGCAGCGGAGCGGTCCCGCAGCGCCGTGACCGAAATGTCCTCGTTCAGGTAGGTGCCGTGATCGATGACGCAAGCTTCGCACTCCGCGAGGTCAGGCTCACCACAGTAGCGGTCGTGCGCGCCCAGCAATGAGAGGCGCGGACAGAACCAGGCATAGTCATGCACATGCACGTCGAACGGCACGCCCAGGCCGAGCACCAGCGACTGCATGGCGGCGGCGTCATGGTTGTGCAGGTGATGCACCTCGGCCGAAACGGGCCGTGTGCTGCGCAGCAACGTCCGCAGAGCGGCCAGTTCGTCCGGCATCCGATAGACCAGGTTGGGATAGTCGCGTTGCAGGCCATTATGGACCGAGACCGCCATCGTGCCGTCCGGCCGCTCAACCGGGCGCAGCACGATGGCGCGGCGCCCGGCGGCACGATGCGCCGACACCGAGTCCGCCACACAGCGCTCCACACCGCCGCCCTGGTCGTGGGTCATCAGGATGACAGAGCGCTGTCCCCGCGCCGACGCCGCGCGCCAGCGCAGCGCGTCGATCCGGCGACGCGGTTCCGCCAGCGGATCATCCCGGATAAAACGGCTCACCAGCGCGTCGTAGCCGGGGTGCAGGTGCTCCAGGATGCGTGCATTGCGGCGACGCAGGTGTGACGCGGTGACGTCGAAGCTGCTACCGCCATGATGGCCGACATACAGCCCCGTCAGTGCCACGTGTCGCCAGCCCAGGCGGCGGGCTCGCAGGCAAAAATCGTTTTCCTCGCCATAGCCTTGCGCGAACACATCCGCGCGCAACAAGCCGGTGGCGTTCAGGCAGTCGCGCCGCAGATACAGGCAGAAGCCGACGCCGACGGGAATGTCCACCACCTGCAAGCCATTGGCCTGCCGTGCGGCGGCATCGATCCGTTCAGTGGAAGCCTGGTCGGGAACCGGGTTTGTGCCGGCCTGGCCGGGGTAGCTGACGATCGTTGCATCGTTTGACAGCGGCGTGACGGTACCGATGTCCGGCGCGCTGTAAGCCGCCGCGCGCAACCGCTCCAGCCAGCCGGCCGGCACCAGCGTGTCGCTGTTCAGCAACACGACATCGCGTCCGGCGGCCGCCTTGATCCCGGCATTGGCGCTGATCGGAAAGCCGCGCGCCCTGGTGTGGCGGATCAGGCGGATCGCCTTGCGCCGGGCCAGCGCATCGATGGCGGCCACTACCTCGGGATCGGTCGAGCCGTCGTCGACGACGATGATCCGCGCGCCGTCCGTGCCCGCGGCCAGCACGCTGTCGAGACAGGCGATCGCCACCGCACCGCCATTATGCACGGGAATGACGACCGCGACGCCGCGTTTGCGGCGGTCTGCCCCGACTGGCGCCGGTGGGACCGGCGCATCGGCGCGCAGCACGACAGCCTGGCTCCGGCGCGCGCCGCCGGTGCGCCGCCCGGCGGCGGGTGCGGGCGTCGCCGCGTAACGGCGGGCGAGATCGCTC
The DNA here is from genome assembly GCA_018240405.1 of Pseudomonadota bacterium. GTDB lineage: Bacteria > Pseudomonadota > Alphaproteobacteria > Acetobacterales > Acetobacteraceae > Rhodopila. The sequence continues at coordinate 186 of JAFEFW010000125.1, read as the reverse complement.
GCCGCGTCGCTGTAGGTGGTTTCCGCCGCCGTTGGATCGAGCGGACTGCCCAGTAGGTCCCGCCCGTCCGGACCGGCGACATGCACCGGCCCCTCGGCCCAACGCAGATCGGCACGTGAGAGACTGAAGCCGCGCGGCCGCGCCAGAGGGCCGGCATCCGCCAGGCTCATGGTCTCCGCCACCGCT
>JAFEFW010000124.1 GCA_018240405.1 Pseudomonadota bacterium | reverse complement strand
TCCATCGTGTTGGCGTTCACGCGGGAGACGGTGAAGTCCAGCGTCGTGACATGGGCGGAGCTGGCCAGGGCGGCGGCCGCGCCATCGGCATCACCGCGCTTCCACAGGAAGCCGATATTGTCGGGCACGTCGTCCCAGACAGTGGGGGCGCCAGGCTGCATTGCCGCTTCGGGGTCAACCACCACCGGCAGGCCATCGTATGCGACGTCGATGGCCTCACAGGCTTCCAGGCCCGCCTCTTTGGTATCGGCGAGGACCATGGCGATCGGCTCGCCGACGAAGCGGACGCGGTCGCGCGCCAATAGCGACCGGTCGGTCTTCGGCGCCGGGCTGCCATCGGGACGGGGAAAGCCGATTCCACCGGGGATCGGGTTCACGTCGGTCAGATCCGCGGCCGTTACCACTGCATGCACGCCTGGCAGTCCCCGCGCCGTCGCGACGTCAATCGACGCGATCCGCGCATGCGCCTGGTGCGACCTCAGGAACACCGCAGTCAGTGTGCCGGGCGGCGCACCGTCGGCCGCATAGTTGCCCTTCCCGGTCAGCAGCCGGACATCCTCCCGCCGGCGGACGGATTTCGCCTCAAAGGTCGCCATTATGCCTTCTCCCCATTCGTTGGGTGGAGCATATCAGGCTGGCTGGAAAGCGCGATTCCGTAGCCCGGGAGGGTTGCGTCGGATCAATGCGACCGGGGGGTGCCGGGCGCAGCCTTATACAGTCAGGCCAAGAGGGCGACGCCATGATCAGACGCGGTTCGATCATCCTAACTGCGGCGGTTTGGGCCGCCCTGTTCACCTGGCCTCTGCCGGCGGGTGCGCAGGATATCGGCGACGCGGACGCCGGCAAGAGGATCGCCGAAACATGGTGCGTCAACTGCCATGTCGTCGCACCGGGCCAGGCGCGGGGCACCAGCAATGGTGCCCCGGCGTTCACAGCGATTGCCGGCAACACGGCGATCACGCCGATGGCGTTGCGTGCCTTTCTGCAGACGCCGCACCACCGGATGCCCGACCTGCAACTGAGTCGCGAACAGATCGACGACGTGTCTGCCTATATCCAAAGCCTGCGCACCGCGCGGCCCAAGTAGCGCCAGGCGAAATCAGCGGCCGCCCAGGGATACCACCAGCTTGCCGGTGTTCTGGCCGCGGAACAGCATGCCCAGGCCGTCCGGCGCACGGTCGAGGCCATTGATGATGTGCAGGCGCTGGCGCAGGCGGCCGGATTTCAGGTGCGCGGCGATCCAGGTGCGCGCCTCGGCATAGCGGCTGGCATAGTCGAACACGACGAAGCCCTCCATCCGGGCGCGCTTGCCGATGAAGTTGCCGAGGTTGCGGACACCATGCAATTGCGGTGCGGCCGTCTGCGAAATGCGACCGCAAATGACGATGCGGGCGCCGATGCGCAGATTGTCCAGCGCCGCCTCCAGGATCGGGCCGCCGACATTGTCGTAAAAGACATCGATGCCATCGGGGCAGGTGCGGCGGATTGCGGCGGACAGATCCTTCTCGGCCTTATAGTCGATAGCGCCGTGAAAGCCGTGTTCCTCGAACAGCAGCCGCGTCTTGCCGGAGCCGCCGGCGATGCCGACGACATGGCAGGCTTCCAGGGCGGCGATCTGCCCCGCCATTTGCCCGACCGCGCCGGCCGCGCCGGAAACCAGCACGGTTTCGCCGGGGCGGATGCGCGCCACCTCCCGCATGCCGAAATACGCGGTGACGCCGGTCATGCCGAGGGGACCGATCCAGTCTTCCGGGGACCCCAGGCTGAGGTCGAGTTTCTGCAACTGCGCCGCCGCGACGGTGGGATGTGTCTGCCAGCCGAGTGGTCCCTGCACCCAGTCGCCCGCGCTCAGGCCGTCCGCCCGGCTTTCCACCACCTGGCCAATGCCGCCGGCGCGCATGACCTCGCCGATCTCCACGCGCGGCACGTAGCCGGGGTTCTCGCTGATCCAGACCCGCATGGCCGGGTCAATGGAGATCAGTCGTGATTCAACCACGACCTCGCCCGGTTCAGGGGCGCGGACCGGGGCCGTATCGGCGGCAAAGTTCTCGGGCGCGGCCTCGCCGGTTGGACGGCTGCGCAGTGTGATGCGGTGGTTGGCGTTCTGCATGGGGCGTCTCCTCGGTTTGGGAGAGGAGATAGCCCGATGCGCATGCGTGCGGGAGATGGCATCGCACACGGCCAGCCACGCTGGCGCGCAGGTTCGGGTGAATAACGCCGCTCACGAAATCGTTCACGTCAATCCGCCGCATCCGCCAACGGGGGAAGGGTGCCCGAGCCAAGCGGTCCGGTATCGGCGCCAGCGCCCAATGCCAACCAGGGCGCCAGAAATTCTTCCAGCGCGGGCGACGATGCGTCGAGACTGCCCATCACATCATCTGCCGGTGAGCCAGCGCCAAGCGCAGCCTCGGCAATGATGCGGTGGGCAAACTGCATCATTGCCTCAACAGCCGGATCGCGTGCGAAGGGAGGCGTCGGGGCGGCCTCCGGTCCGCGTGGCGGGGCGGCCGACTGCTGGGCGGGATGGACCGGGTTTGGCGACCGGCCGCGGTGGGCAGAGCCGCCTGGCACTCCTGGCGGCGGTTCGGCCCGCTGAGGTTCTGCTGAGCGCGCCTCTGCCTGAGCCAGTTTGCGCCGCCGCTGCATCGCCGCCTCCATCTGGTTGGCGGTGCGGCTGGCCTGCTGCGCCTGGCTGATCAGTTGCCGTCTCTCCGCCGGAGCGGTCGCCGGATCAGCGGCGTCACGTATCAGCGTCAGGCTGACGCGGCCGTGCGCGACGGCCTGCGCCGCACTGAGAAAATCAGCCTCACACACCGGCCGGTGCCGCAGAACCGCCCGTAAGGCCATGCGCCGTCCGGCGTCGCGTTGCTCCGGGTCCGACACGAATAGCGGCGCGAGGTCGTTGATGACGCCTTGCAACATGGCGATGCCGTCGGGATCGCCGTCGCCGGTGACGGCGTGCAGGGCGGCGTAGGCGTCGATGGTCATGATTACGGTTCCTGGGGCTGAAAAGTGCTGGCTGGAATCGAAGGCGGGAAAAAACGAGCGGCTGTATGTTCCTGATATGTTCTTTAGCGTCTTGCTTGCCAACACGCAAGGAAAATCGACGTTGCGCCACGTGACCCGGTATCAGGGGCAGGGACTGCCGGGCTGACAGAAGAGGAATGCTGTCCTTTGTGGCTCTGCAGCAAATGCTGCCTTGCGCGGCTAACCGCACTGAGGCACATCTACTCACCAGTATCCACAGCACGACTGCAACACCACACGAGGGTTTATGTCCGAAGCCGCCACACTTGACCGGGCCGGGGCCCGGCCGTCTGTCGAACATTTTGACGTCCTGATCGTCGGGGCTGGTATCTCCGGCGTGGGCGGCGCCTACCACCTGGCGACGCAGTGCCCGGACAAATCCTATGTGGTGCTGGAGGTACAGGAGAAATTCGGCGGTACGTGGTGGACGCACAAATACCCGGGCATCCGTTCCGACAGCGACCTGCACACCTTCGGCTACCGCTTCAAGCCGTGGACGAGCGCGCCGATCGCCACCGCCGAGGAAATCCTCACTTACATGAACGAGGTGATCGAGGAGAACGGCCTGGCGCAGCACATCCGCTACAAGCACAAGATCACCAACGCCTCCTGGTCATCGAAGACCAACCGCTGGACGATCGAGGCGCGCAAGACCGACACCGGCGAGACCGCCTTCTTTACCTGCAACTTCCTGTGGATGTGCCAGGGCTATTACCGGCACGAGAAAGGCTATACGCCGGAATGGCCCGGCATGTCGGACTACAAGGGCCGCATCGTCCATCCGCAGACCTGGCCGGAAGACCTTGATTATAAAGGCAAGACCGTGCTGGTGATCGGCTCCGGCGCGACCGCCGCGACCGTGGTTCCGGCGATGGCCGCCGACTGCAAGCACATCACCATGCTGCAGCGCTCACCGACCTATTTCCGCACCGGCCGCAATGCCATCCAGCTGGCCGAGGAACTGCGCGAATTGCAGGTGTCGGAGGAATGGATTCACGAGATCGTCCGCCGCAAGATCCTGTTCGAGCAGGACAAGTTTACCCAGCGCTGCTTCTCGGAACCCGACAAGGTGAAGCAGGAACTGCTGGGCCTGGTGAAAAAGGAACTGCCGGAAGACTACCCGATCGACCAGCACTTCACGCCGTCCTATCGCCCCTGGCGGCAGCGCATCGCCTTCGTGCCGGACGCCGACCTGTTCAAGGGCATTGCCTCGGGCAAGGCCTCGGTGGTGACGGACGAAATTGAGCGCTTCGTCGAGAAGGGCGTGCAGTTGAAGTCCGGGAAGGTGCTGGAGGCGGACATCATCCTGACCGCCACCGGCTTCAATCTGTGCGTGCTCGGCGACATCGACTTCACCGTCGATGAAAAGCCGTTGCAGTTCCACGACACTGTGACCTACCGCGGCATGATGTTCACCGGCGTGCCGAACATGGTCTGGGTGTTCGGCTACTTCCGCGCAAGCTGGACGCTGCGCGCGGACTTGGTCGGTGACTTCGTCTGCCGGCTGCTGAAGCACATGGACGCGAAGGCAGCGAAAAAGGTTGAGGTGGCGCTGCGGCCCGAGGACAAGGACATGCCGCTGCTCGACTGGATCGACACCGAGAACTTCAATCCGGGTTATATGCTGCGCGGCATGCATTTGCTGCCAAAGCGGGGCAACAAGCCGGAGTGGATGCACAACCAGGACTACTGGGCCGAGAAGGACGAGTTCCCGGCCATCGACCTGGACGACGCGGCGTTTATTTACCACTGACGAGGCAGCCACGTGCTGCCGGCGGCGGCACGTGGCCATCGGCTGACGGTCCCGGCTGACAGACTGCGGTGCTCCGCTTATCGTGAGCATCGGTGTCCGAGGCCGCTGTCATGAACGCTCCACTGATCCAATCCCCGCTCCAGCCTTGCCCCTGCGGCAGCGGCCTGCGCGCGGCACGCTGCTGTGCGCTGAACGTTGCAGCGCTGCCGCCCGCCGAGTCGACGCGGCACCTCGTCCCGCTGGTTGAACGGGCAATCCAGGCACACCGGCAGGGCGCAAGCGATGTTGCGGAGCGCCTGTGCCTGGACGTGCTGGAACTCGCGCCGGATCGCCCCGGCGCGCTGTCGGTGCTGTTCCAGATCAGGAAGGACCAGGGCAACCACATCGCGGCCGAGGCCTTGCTGCGCCGCATCGTGGGCCTGGATCCCAACAACTTCCAGGCAACCAACGAACTGGTGCTGTTGCTGATGGCCAAGGGCGCCATCCCCGAGGCTGAAATCCATGCCCGCAACGCCGTCCGGATCGCCCCGCAGGTGCCGCAGGCGCACAACCTGATGGGCATGATCATGACGGAGGCGCAGCGTCCGCAGATCGGCGAGTTCCACTATCGCAAGGTGATCGAACTCAGCGGCACGCGCGATCCGATCCTGTTGGCCAACCTGGCCTGGAATCTGAAGAACCAGGGACGCATGGAGGAGGCGCGGGACCTCTACAAGGAATCCGTCGCCGCCGCGCCGGAGATCCGTCAGACGCTGCTGGGCTGGGCGCGGCTGGAGGAGGCCGATCGCAAGTTTGATGCCGCGACGGACCTGCTCGACCGCATGGACCAGCTTTGGCCCAACGATCCCGGCGTGCTGCTGACGCGCGCCGTGCTGCTCGGGCGGATGAAGCGGACCGACGAAGCGCTTGCGGTGCTCGACCGTTTGGCGGCCCTCGACAGCGAGGGCCGCCTCGGCCCGAATGAACTGGCCGAGAAGGGACGGCTGCTCGACCAGATGGGCCGCTACGACGAAGCCTTTGCCGCCTTCGAGGAAGGCAAGCGGCTGGTGCGCGACCTCAGCGGCAATGTCTATCTGGACGAGGTTGCCGCCAACCTGGTCGAACGCCTCGGCGGCTTCTTCATCGCCGGACGGCTGGCTACGCTGCCGCGCGCCACGGTGCGGACCGATGTGGCGCAACCGATCTTCGTCCTTGGCTTCCCGCGTTCCGGCACGACACTGGTGGAGCAGACGCTCTCGGCGCATCCTAAGATCGTCGCCGGTGACGAACTGCCGCTGATCAACGACATCACCAACCTGATGCCGCGCATGCTGAACAGCCCGCTGGGCTATCCCGAGGCGCTGGCCGAACTGTGGATGGGCGATCAGCACGAAGGGCTGGACAATCTGCGCGACTACTACCTGCAGAAGGTCCGGCAGATGGGAATCCTGACGCCGGAGGCCGCCTGGTTTACCGACAAGATGCCGCTGAATGAGATGCATCTGGGCCTGATCGCGCTGCTGTTTCCGCAATCGCCGCTGGTCCACGTCATCCGCCATCCGCTGGATGTCATGGTATCCGCCATCTCCAATCATTTTACCCACGGCTTGTTCTGCGCGAGCGCGCTGGAGACCGCAGCGACCCATTACGTACGGATCATGGCGCTGGTGCAGAAATATCGTGCCGAGATGGCGCTGCGTTATCTGCCGGTCCGCTACGAGGATATGGTCGAGGACCAGGAAGCAACCGTTCGCTCCATCCTGGATTTCATCGGCCTGCCCTTCGATGGCGCCTGCCTCGCATTCCACGAAAACCAGCGCTATGCCCGCACCGCCAGCTATGCCCAGGTTACGGAAAAGCTGTACGACCGGTCAAGATTCCGATATCGGAACTACCGTCGGCACCTGGAGCCCGTCATCCCGATCCTGCAGCCGATGATTGAACGCCTGGGCTACACGATTGACTGAAGCAACTATGGCGCTGGACTCATCGGATCAGGGCGCGGTGATGGTGCCGGTGCCGGCGCGGGATGTGCTGCTGCTCGCCGGCGAAAAGGAGCAGGCCGGCCAGCTTGCGGAAGCAGAGCGGCTGCTGGGATATCTGCTGTCTGTTACACCGAACTTGCCCGACGCCCTGCACCTGAGCGGCGTCGTGGCGTTCCGCCTCGGGCGGCCGGCCGAAGCACTGGACAAGATGGAGCGCGCGATCAGCCTGGCGGTCGACCCAAGTCTTTACTTGCGCAATATCTGCGAGGTGTACCGGGTGATGGGGCGGCTGGATGACGCTCTGGCCGCCGCCGAACGTGCCGCGGCGCTGCGGCCGAGCGATCCGGTGTGCCTGCACAATCTGGCGGTGGTGCACAACGAACGGCTGGAGCCGGAGCAGGCGATTGCGGTTGCGGAACGGGCGCTGCTGATGGCGCCGGACCTGGCCGGGGCGCATTTCGCCATGGCCGAATCGCTGTTGATCCTGGGCCGGATGGAGCGTGGCTGGGCCGAGTACGAATGGCGTTTCCGCGTGCCGAGCGGCCAGAACTCGATGCCGAAGACCGGCAAGCCTGATTGGGATGGCTCCGCCTTCAGCGATGCCCACCTGCTGCTGGTGGCCGATCAGGGGTTTGGCGATGTCATCCAGTTCGCCCGCTACATTCCCTGGGTCGCGGAGCGGTGCCCGAACTATGCAATCGCCTGTGCCGCGGAACTGGTGCCGGTGCTGCGGCAGCTTGCCCCAGCGGAACGGCTGTTCCAGCGTTGGGAGCAGTGTCCGTCCTTCCGGATGATCTGCGCGCTGTCAGGGTTGCCGCGCCTGCACGGCACGCGGCTGGAAACGATCCCGGCGGCGGTTCCCTATCTGCGCGCTGAACCGGCCCGCGTCGCCGCATGGCGCGAACGGCTGGACCGGCTGGCGCCACCAGGACTGGCGCGTGTCGGCATTGTCTGGGCCGGCAGGCCCACCCACGCCAACGACCGCCGGCGTTCGGTCACGCTGGGGCAGTTTGCGCCGGTGGCCGCGGTGCCGGGTGTGGCGTTGGTTTCTCTGCAGAAAGGGCCGCCAACGTCGCAAGCCGGCGGTTATTTCGGACGCGCACCGCTCATCAACATCGGCGCCGAGGTGCAGGATTACGACGACACGATGGCGCTGCTGGAATGCCTGGATCTGGTGCTGACCGTGGACACCTCGGTCGCTCATCTGGCGGCGGCGATGGGCAAGCCGGTGTGGATCATGCTGGCCTACGCGCCCGACTGGCGCTGGTTGCTGGACCGATCCGACTCGCCCTGGTACCCGACGGTGCGGCTGTTCCGCCAGAGCGTGCACAGTCACTGGAACGATGTCTTTGCCCGCGTGGCAGCCGCGCTTCGCGACTGGGTCGCTGCCCGGCGGTAGGCGCTGTGGGGCGCGGCGAACTACATGCCCTGCGCCGTTGCCGTCGCGAGCGCGGTCTCCAGCTTCTGCAGGCTGCCTGCCCGATTGCCAGCCCCAAGATCCTGCAGCGCCTGCGAAATCTGCAGCACCGCCGGGTTGGCGTCCGGTACGTTGGTCTGGCCCAATGGCACGGACCGGTCGAGGAGCCGTGTCTGCGCCATCTCCATCGCCTGCTGCGCCTCGCCGGTCCGGCCGGCGGCCAGCGCGGCGCGTGCCGCCTTCAGGAAGTCGGACGGCTTGTTACTCGCGACAGGCGGGGCCGGCAGCGACGGTGCAAAGGTCGTCGTGGTCTGCGGCTGCCCCGGCAGGTTGCTCGCGCCGTGGCTCATCGGCTGTGTACCGCGCATGAACTCGCCGGCCGGCGGGGCGGTCTGGGCGGAAGCGGCGGCGGCAATCGCCACCAGGGCAGGCAGTGCCAGATACAAAGAACGCATGTCGTTCGGCTCCCTGAGCATCGGCGGCACTATGCGCTCGTCGCACCGAGCCGGCAACGATCCGGAGCCGGCGCGTCGTCAGGCGGCGTCGTTCGGCGGCTCAGCGCCAGCGCCGGTGGAACCACAGCCACTGCCCGGGGTGCTCCCGGATCCAGCCCTCGACGATGTCGGTGATCATCTGCGTCGTGGCGACCACGTCCACCGCGCCCGCGGCATCGCGCGGCAACTCATACGGGCCGCTCGCCAGGATGCGGAACCGGCCGTGCGGCAGCCGGACGACGCGCACGCCGACCACCGGGCACTCGATGCTGCGGACCAGGCGGGCGATCGACGGGTTGGCCTTGCAGCGCCGGCCGAAGAAGGTGACGTCGACACCGCGGGAAAAGTGCTGGTCGACCAGCATGCCCAGGTGCTCGCCGGCCTGCAGCGCACCCGCCATCTCCATCGCTGCCTGGGCGCGCGTGCGGATCAGGCGGCCCATTAGCGGCGCCCGGATGCGCACGATTTCCTTCGCCACCGCCTTGTTGTTGGGCATCCGGTAGACCACGGCCGAGGGCAGCCCATGTGCCGCCGCGGCTATGGCCGGCAATTCCCAGTTGCCGAGATGTGCGGCGAAGACCAAGGCCGGCCTGCCGTCGTCACGCAGTTTTTCGAACATGGCCACGTCGTCGGTGACGATACGGCCGGCGTTCGGATGTTCCGGGTCAAAGTCCCAGATGCGCGCCATGTGCACGTACTCGCCGGCGACGCGGCCGAGGTTTTCCCAGGCGTCGCGCAGGGTCGCCTCGATCCAGGCCGGATCCTGGTCGGGAAACGCCGCGCGCAGGTTGGCTTGCCCAATCCGGTGGGTCGGCAGCCATGGTCCAACCCGCCGAGCAATGGTGCCACACAGGTTCGAGGCGCGGTCGGGATCGGTGCGGCGCAACAGGCGGATTGTGCTCTTGACGATCCGGCCCAGCAGCCGGTCGCCCCATTGCTGCAGACGACTGGCCACGCGCTAAAGGTCGATCAGGATTTTGCCGAACACGTCACGGTGTTCCAGCCGGTCCACGCCGGCGCGGAACGCGGTCAGCGGATACACCGTGTCGATGACCGGCCGCACCCCGGAGGCAATCCGCTCCAGCCCTCGTGCCAGCGCCGACAGTGGTGCGCCGAAAGAGCCGATGATGCGGTACTGCTGCTGGAACAACTGCATCAGGTTGAGGCTGCCGACCGGGCCGGAGGTCGCACCGCAGGTCACCAGCCGGCCGCCGCGCTTCATCGATAGAAGGGACCCGTTCCAGGTGTCGGCGCCGGTATGCTCGAACACCACATCCACGCCGCGCTTCTTCGTCAGCTTGCGCACGACGCCCTCGAACCGGTCCTCCCGGTAGTTGATCACATGGTCAGCGCCGAGGGCGGCGGCCTTGGCGGCCTTGTCGGCGGAGCCGACGGTGGTGATGACGGTGCAGCC
>JAFEFW010000123.1 GCA_018240405.1 Pseudomonadota bacterium | reverse complement strand
TACCTGGCTTTCGGCATCGATGGTCCGGTGTATCTGAACGACCACTGGAGCGGGCTGGCCAGTAATATCGGTGCCTATATCTGGAAGACGCTGCCGTTCTGGACGGTGATCCTGCTAGCCGGGCGTATGGCGATCCCGACAGAGCTGTATGAGGCTGCCGCGGTTGATGGCGCCAGCGGCATGTTCCGCTTCATGCACGTCACCATCCCGCTGATGGCGAGCCTGTACGTCGTCTGCACGCTGCTCGACATGGTCTTTGCGTTGGGCGACTTCAATTCCACCTACTTCGTCTCCGGCGGTGGGCCGGCCATGTCCACCGAAGTGTTGGCGACGCTCGGCATACGCTACGCCTTCACAGTCGCCATGCCCTATCTGGGTGTTGCCACGGTGATGTCGGCGCTCCCGGTCCTCGTGCCGCTCGTCATCGTGCTGATGCGCAGGCTGCGGATGTCGGAGGGCCAGCTATGAGCGCCACAATCGGTACACGACGCATCCGGTCGCCGCTGTTCTACCGGGTGCAACGCTACTCCGTTGAGGCCGTCTGCATCGCCTTCGCCATTGTCATAGCGATCTGGTCGATCACCCCCGTCTACAACATGTGGGTGATCGCCCTTAGTAAGCACGGCGACATTTTCAGTGGCAGCATCTATCCGCCCGACCCAACACTGGAGTCGTTCCGGGTCGTCGTCACCGAGGATTTCTGGTACCTGGCGAACTTCTGGCACCAATTCGGCAACAGCTTCATCGTTGGCCTGTCGGTGACGTTCCTGACCTTATTCGTCGGCTCGCTGACCAGCTTTACGGTGGGACGCATGCATTTGCGTAACGGCTGGATCCTGTCCAATGCGGCCTTGATGACCTATGTGATCCCGGCGTCATTCCTGGCGATTCCGATCTACCGGATCATGTCGATCTACGGCCTCAGCAACCACTTGTCCGCGGTCATCCTGGCGTTGACGACATTCGCGACGCCCTATGCGATTTTCATCTTCTCGCAATACGGCAAGTCGATTCCGATGGAGCTTGATGAATCGGCTCGTATCGACGGCGCCAACCCATTGCAGGTCTATGTGCGCATTTACCTGCCGCTGATGGCGCCCGCGCTGGTGGCGGTGGGTACATATGCGCTGCTGCTGGCCTGGAACGAATATCTCTACAACTTCCTGCTGCTGTCGACGCCCGGCAGCATGACGGTGGCGGTGGCATTGGCACAGTTTCTCAACAGCGACCAGTCGCCGTGGCACTACATGATGGCGACGGCGATCATCTACTCGATTCCGCCGATTGTCCTTTACTACGCTTTCCGCCGAAACATGACGGCCGGGCTGACCATGGGTGGCGTCAAGGGTTAGACGGGTGCCATTGCCGCGGTTGCGCTTGCCATGAGTGGCACGCACCAGGCGCTCAGTGACCGGCTCGTGTCCTACAGTGGGCCGCGCCGATCGGTCTGGCGCATGCCATTCAAAGGCTCCGATACAGCCTGGGCCGTGGCGTTCCTGGTGCCATATATCGCGGTGTTCGTGGCATTCGTGCTCTATCCGGTCGCGTTTGGCCTGTGGATGGGTAGCGAGCCGGACTTGTACGGCTGGCTGTTGTCCGATCCGCTCTACCCGACCATCGCGGTCAACACGTTGCTGTTCGTGGCATTCGGCGTGAACCTGCAACTATTCGGCGCCTTTCTGCTGTCCGGGTACTTCATGGGTGGCGGCTGGTGGCGGCGGGTCCTGCTGGCAATCTTCCTGTTGCCCTGGGCGATGCCGGCGCTGTCCGCGTTCATTTCGATCCACTACATGGTGGTGTCGCAATGGGGCTTCTTCGACAGCCTCTGGCTGGCGGTCACCGGTACGGACGGGCCGTTTCTGCTGCTGTCACGCTGGTCCGCGATGGCAACGAACATCCTGTCCTACATCTGGAAATGGATGCCATTCTGGACCCTGGTTTTTCTCGGCGCCCGCATGGCAATCCCGCGCGACGTGTATGAAGCCGCCGCGGTCGATGGCGCCAGGCCGCTCGACGCGCTGCTGCACATTACGATCCCGATGCTGGCAAATGTCTACCTCGTGGCGACGCTGCTTTCTACGCTGTGGACGTTCGGCGATTTCTCGACCGTTTATTTCATCAGCTACGGCGCGCCGGCGCGGCAAAGCGACGTGCTGGCGACGTATGGCGTCCGTGCAGCGTTCGATTTCGCTCAGCCCCGGCAGGGCGTGGCGGCCATGATGACAGCGCTGCCGCTGATGATACCGGTGACGATCCTGCTGATCCGGCGGGTGCGGAGGATGGGCGTGCAACTATGAGCCTGGCGCTCAGTGCACGGCCGCGACGCCGGCAAGGGATCGCCGTCCGCATCGGCAGTATCGTCCTGCCAACGCTGCTGCTGATCTGGACGCTGTTTCCGCTCTATAACATCCTGCTGATCGCACTCAGCGCCGACGGCGATGAGTTCAGCGGCGAGATCTGGCCCGAGGACTGGAACTGGCGCAGCTTCCAGGTGATCTGGGAGCAGGGTAACGAGTATTTTGCCAACTTCTGGCATCAGTTCGGTAACAGCCTGCTGCTAGGCCTTTCATGCATGGTCGTGACCATGCTGATCGGGTCGCTGGCGGCGTTTGTCCTGGGCCGGATGCGGCTGCGCCATGCCTGGATCGTCAGCGACGTTGCCCTGGCCACCTACGCGCTGCCGTCGGCGTTCCTTGCCATACCCTTCGTCTATCTGATGCGGGTCTACGGCCTGAGTGACACGCTGTGGGGTGTCGCGGCCTCGGTCGTAGCGTTCGCCACGCCCTACGCCATTCTGATCCTGCACCAATATGGCAAGCTGATTCCCGTCGAACTGGATGACGCTGCCAGGATCGACGGCGCGAACCCGCTGCAGGTCTATCTGCGGATCTACGTGCCAATGATGGCGCCGGCACTGGTCGCTGTCGGCGTGTTTGCTTTGCTGCTTGCATGGAACGAATATCTTTATCAGTTCCTGCTGCTCACATCGTCCGGCGACGCGACGGCCGCACTGATCATCAACGATTTTTTCATTGCCGATGAGGCGCCGTGGAATGAGATGATGGCGCTCGCGATGATCTATGCCTTGCCGCCGATCGTGATTTTCCTGGCGCTGCGGCGTTTCATGGTCACAGGATTAACGCAGGGCGCTTTGAAGTAACCCTGGCCCGTGCCGTGCTCTTGACGCGGCCTGCCGGGACACAAACCTAAAATGGCTGCACGCAGGCGCCACGCGGGACGCGGCACATGAGCAGTTTTGGCAAGCAGCACCCAGGTCCGGTTGGACCCCGGACTTCGGGTGGGTGTCGTGCCCGCCGACCACGTCATGGCGATGTGGGAAGGATCGCGGTGACACTGTGGCTGCTGAGCCAGTCCGCCGCCTTCCCGGCGCCACCGTCCAATCCCGATCCCGTCCTGCATGAGTGGTTCGACCGACAGCGCAGCGTGCGCGGCATCCTGTGCTGCTCAATCGCCGACGGCCACATCCTGTCGGACGAGGAATGGCGGATCAACGGCGCATTCTATGAGGTCTACATTCGCGGCGAATGGCACCGCGTCCTGCCGTCGCAACTGCGCGACACGGCCGGCGGTCCCAATCCCACCGGCCGGGCAATCGTGTGGTACACGATCCGCGACCGCGTCATCATCTACTGCTTCGCGCCGGGGACGGAGCTGTAGCACCGCCCCCGCGTGCCTCTATCCGGCCGCAACCGCCTTGCTGGCCACAAGGCTGTCGATCTCTTCGCCGCCGTAACCGGCCTCACGCAGAATCTCCCGCGTATGCTCGCCGAGTCGCGGCGGCAGGCGGTGGATGCCGGCCGGGCTGGCGGAGAAGCGCGCCGGGGGGCGAGCCTGGCGGATTTTGCCCTCGGTGGGGTGGTCGAGTTCCTCGAACAGCCCGACCGCCTTCAGGTGCGGCTGCTCCGCGATCTCGTTCAGCTTGGCGAAGGCCGTGTGCGGCACGTCGATCTTTAGCAACAGTTCTTCCCATTCCGCCGTGGTGCGGGTCGGCGCGATCTCCCGCATCCGGTCGTAGATGCGGTCGATGTTCTGCGCGCGTGCCACCGGGTCGCGGACCTGAAATTCCTCAATGCAGTCGGGGCGTCCAACGGCTTCGAAGAACGCGCACCAGTTGTCGCCGGAATAGGGCAGCATGGTCAGCCAACCATCCTTCGTCCGGACCGGCTTGCGGGCCTTCATTCGCTTGTAGCCGGATGGTCCGATGGATGGGACGAAGGCGAGGCCGCCGAACATCTCGATGCTGTTGAAGGCGGCGAGCGTCTCCAGCATCGGCACCTCGACCATCTGGCCTTCGCCGGTGCGCTCGCGATGCAGCAGTGCCGCGGTGACAGCGGAGGTCAACGCCATGCCGCAGAGCTTGTCGCCGATCAGGCTGGGGACGAAGGCCGGCTCGTCATCGGTGCCCATGGCAGAGGCGAAGCCGGAGGCGGCCTGGATGATCTCATCGAAGGCGGGTCGCGCGGCCCAGGGACCATCCTGGCCGAAGCCCGTGGCGACGGCGTAAACCAGCTTCGAGTTCAGCGCCTTGCAGGCCTCGTAGCCAAAGCCCAGGCGGGCGAGGCCCGCGGGCCGGATGTTGCTGACCAGGGCGTCGGCGGTGGGAATCAGGCGGCGCAGCACGCTCTTACCCTGCTCATGCTTCAGGTCCAGGGCGATGCTGCGCTTGTTGCGATTGGCAGCCATGAACTGTCCGCTCATGCCGCGATTGCGGAACACGCCGGAGGTTCGCCAGGTGTCGCCGGTCAGTGTTTCGACCTTGATGACTTCGGCGCCCCAGTCGCCCAGCGTCTGGGTGCCGAACGGGCCGAACAGCACGGTGGTCAGGTCGAGGATGCGGAAGCCCTTCAGGGGTCCCGTGGGTTCTGTCATCGCAGTGCTTCCTTGGTCGGTTCCAGCCTTGATGTCGCGCTATCGCGCAACACGGTGGGCCCCAGTATACCCAGGTCTGCTCGTCCGGCACCCCTGCGCGGGTGGCGCTGTTTCACGTCACGGACGCTGACGGTGACGCAGTCGATGCGCCTCTGTGTCACACGGGCGTAGCCAACGCGTTCGGTTGGAACATCATGAGGATCCAAGCAGGATGGGGCGGTGGAGAAGCCGGTGTGTGACGTCACCTGGGTGATCCGACGCGAAGGGACAAAGGGCGCCAAGACGCCGGTCGTTCGGCCGGAGCGCCGCGGACATTCCGCAAATCATGCCGACTCCGGAACAACATGGCGCCCTTCGTCGCTTTGCGTTAAGTGCCGCCCTCGCTATCGTGCCTGAACCGGGATCGGTGGCACGATGGGTCCTCGGGCGGCCGGCGTTCGAGCAATTGCCCGGCGAGTGTAACACCAAGGGCGCTGCCATCAGCGCGCCGAGGAACGCGATTACCGCCGTCCGCTCAGGTGTTCCAGCAGGGCGATCGCGCCGGGCGTATCGCCGCGCTGCTGCCGCAGCAGTTTCTCGCCGCCCACGGCATACACGGCCACCGCGGACAGCAGGTCGCGCAGCCGGTCCGGCGCGCTGGCATCAAACGGCAGTACACAGCCGCCGGTGCGCTTTGCCAGATCCCAGAACACCTCCGCATCCCGCCGAGCGGATGCGTCCGCCGTATCGTGCAGCACGATCAGGCGCGTCTGGCGTGCCCCCATCGCGTCAGCCAAAGCACGTCCGGCGGACAGGCTCTCTTCGAACACGTCGCCAATGTAGACGACGACACGGATTCCCGGATGCTTCAACGACGTGGTCAGGATCGGCAGCAGCCGGGTCATACCGGCGATACACTCCACGCCCGCCGCCCGGTCGCGCAGCGTATTGGCGCTATCGGTGAAGGCGGTAAATGTGTGCACACGCGATCCGCCGTGCACCGCCAATGCGACATCCAGGCCGCCCGGCATCGCCTTCACCAACGCATCCGTCACCTGGCGAGCCGCCGCCCAGGCCGGTTCCCTCGACGCGGTCGCGTCCACGGCAAACACCAGTCGCGGCCGGGATGGACCGCCGGTCTCCGCTGGCGGTTCGGCGTTGCCCAGCGCCGACATCAGTGCCGCGCCGCCCGAGGCCGCGGCGCTCACCGCCGAACCGGCGATATCGCGCAACCGGGCGAGCATACCGCCACCCGCCGCCTGGCGCGCGGGCGGCTGGGCCGGGCGCGCCGGGGCGGGTGGCGGAGGCGCATCGTCCGGCACCAGGATGAAATTCGGCTTGTCGGTCATGGCCGCCTCCGCAAAGCGTCGTCCGATGATAACGGCAAGCCGCGTATGGCGTTACCGCAGGGCAGCGCCGTTGCAGTCGTCCTTGGGCGTACGGTTTGCGAAGCGCTCCGTAATCCAGGTCGCGGCGGCACCCGCGGCGCGCACGCCGGCCGTGAAATGGTCGCCGCGCGACATGGAGACATAGCGCACCGGAATGCCCGCGGAACACAGGCGCTGCGCGAAGGCGCGTGTCAGCATCGGGTCGATCACCGGGTCCCGAGCGCCTTGTGCCAGGAAGACCGGCACGCCGCTGCTCCAGGGTTGTGGGGTATTCTCCACCATCGCCCCGCGCCACCGGTCGCTCGGTGTCACCGGCAGACGGCTCAGCGGCGCTGTGTCGGCAACGACACGGGTTAACTGTTCCCGCGTTTGCAGGCAGTCCGACGCGGCGCGCGCGACGATCGGCTCCGCCTCCGGTGTAACCATGTCGGCCTGCTTCAGGCCGTAAAGCTGGGACCAGGACCAGACGGAGTAGGCAAGCAGGGCGCCCCAAAGCGGGTCCTCGGCCGGCTGCGTCAGCAGCGCGGCAAGGTCGGTCACCGGCGCGGCCGCGGCGACGCCGACCAGGGTCAGGTCCGGCGCGTAGCTGGCCGCGATGCCGGGGGTGAACAGCGCTGCGTGGCCGCCCTGGGAGTGCCCCCAGACCGCGAAGCGGTTGCTTGCCTGGGCGTCGGGCAGCTTGCGGGCGGCACGCACTGCATCCAGCCCGGCGCGGGCCTCGCTGATGCCAACAAGGTAGGGATGCACCCCCGGCGAGCCGAGACCGGGATAGTCTGTGGCCACGACGACATAACCGCGTGACAGGAACATGCTCAGGCCCTGGATCTGGCCGAACGGGCTCGGCCCCTGGCTTGGGGCGCAGGACGTCGCAACGCCGGTGGTCGGATGCAGCCAGGAGACGACCGGGCGCCCGTCGGCCGGCGGCGCCATCGCGGGCACGATCACCAGCGCCGAAACCTCGATGCCGGAGCCATCCGGCGCGGTCGAGCCGTAGACCACGCGGGTCGCGGTCGCATTGGCGGGTGCGCCCGGCACCCGTTCCGTACGGATGATCGTGCCGGGCTGGGCGGGCGGCTTCGGTGGCGTGCACGCCAGCACCGTGGCGGTGAGCAACAGCGCGCACATGCGGATGCATGCGCGCGGAAAACGAATCGGGGAGATCACAGGGAGGAGGCCTTATGCTTTCAGCACATCCGCGCCGGGCGCGGATTCGAGTTCGGCGGCGTTCACCGTCATCGCCAGCATTGTATAGTAGCCGATGGCGCCGGTGAGTTGAATGAACCCGTCGTCGCCGAAGCGGCGCCGCATTTCGCCTGCCTGGGCGTCGCTGACGCGGTGCCGCCGCAGCAGCGTCCGGGTGAACTCGACGATGGCCAGGTCTTCGGCAGGAATGCCGTCAGAGCGGTTGTCCCGGATGGCTGCAATCGTCGTCTCCGGGATGTCGCGCTGGCGTGCGATGCCGGTCTGCGCGCCCCAGACATATTGCGCGTCATATTCGCGCGCCACCACCAGGGCGGCCAGCGTACGCACACGGAAGTCGAGCGTGCCCTCGAAGCGGATCAGCGCCCCGAGATGGGCCATGCGGCCCGCCAGTTCCGGCGCGTGCAGGAAGACCGAAAACGGCCCTTCCAGCGAGCCGCGGCTGCCGATGATCGCATCGGCGATCGGCCGGTGCTCTGGCGCGAGCTGGTCCTTGCTGTGGATCAATGGGAGTCGCGCCATGGGACGGTCCTTCTGCGAATCGTGATGGCCAGCCTGAGTGGGTTGGCGAGCCTGTCAGGTCCACCAGGCTGTTGCCTTTACCGGCTGCGACCTGCTTCCGGGACAACGGCTGGCAGCCGTCACAACGGTCTTGCCGAGTCGCGCACCGGCGGCCGCCCGCCTACCGTTACATACGGCAGCACCCTGATCGCGTTCGCAACGTGCCGCAAGGCTCATCCCGCAGGACCGGCGCTGTTTCGTCCCGGCCTCGGTTCGTCGCCGTCGGTGAGGGGAGGGGGTGCCACCGGAGCGGCCCGGTCGTGTTCAGCAGGGCGGCTGCCTCCTGCCGCCGTGGCGGGCGGCGGCCGTACGCTCTTACGCAGGCACGGATCCTGGCCGTTTCCGGCCTGGCCCGGCTTCTCCATGGCGCGAAAAGCGGCGCCAGGCCGACTCAATTCGTATGCGGCCAGGCCAACCGGCGCCGGACGGGCCAAACGGCTCGCGCCCGCCCGGGTGCCAGAGGTCAGGCCGCGGCGCGCACCGCGGCGGCCCGAACGTCGTCGCCGACGGCCGATTCGAAGCTGGCAAAATTGTCCTCGAACCGCTTGACCAGTTGCTGCGCCGTACGGTCGTACGCCGCCTTGTCGGCCCACGCCTGGCGCGGGTCCAGCACCTCATCCGGGATGCCGGGCACGTGCGCCGGAATGGACAGGCCGAAGAACGGCTCCTTGCGGAACTCCATATGGTGCAGCGAGCCATCCAGCGCGCGGCCCAGCAGGGCGCGGGTGTGCTTGATGCTCATGCGCTTGCCGACCCCGTAGGCGCCGCCGCTCCAGCCGGTGTTGACCAGCCAGCAGGTGGCGTTGTGCCGGTGCATCAGGTCGGCCAGAAGGTGGCCATAGACCTCCGGCTTGCGCGGCAGGAACGGGTGCCCGAAGCAGGTGCTGAACACCGCCCGCGGCTCCTTCCCCAGGCCCTTTTCCGTACCCGCCACCTGCGCGGTATAGCCGGACAAAAAGTGATACATCGCTTGCGCCGGGGTCAGCCTGGCGATCGGCGGCAGCACGCCGAATGCGTCGCAGGTCAGCATGACGATGTTGCGGGGCTGCCCGCCGCGGCCCGACAGTTCGACGTTCGGGATGAACTCCACAGGATAGCAGGACCGCGTGTTCTCGGTCAGCGACCCGTCGGTCAGGTCCAACGCGCCATGCCGGTCGGCGATGACATTTTCCAGGACCGAACCGAACCGGTTGGTGGCGGCCCAAATCTCCGGCTCTGCCTCCTGCGACAGGTTGATCACCTTGGCGTAGCAGCCACCTTCGAAGTTGAAGACGCCGTTCTCGCCCCAGCCATGCTCGTCGTCGCCAATCAGGCGCCGTTCGGGGTCCGACGACAGCGTGGTCTTGCCTGTGCCCGACAGGCCGAAGAACAGCGCCACGTCCTCATCCTGGCCAATATTCGCGGAGCAATGCATCGGCAGCACGCCCTTGGCCGGCAGCAGCCAGTTCATGACCGTAAAGATCGACTTTTTGACCTCGCCAGCATACTCGGTGCCGGCGATGACGATCATCTTCTGCTCGAACGACAGCGCAATAGTGGTTGATGAGCGGATGCCATCCACTTCGGGATCGGTATGGAACAGCGGCGCGTGCAGGATGACATAATCGGGCTGAAAGTCGGCCAGCTCCGCGGTCGGCGGGCGGATGAACATGTTGCGTGCGAACAGCGCGTTCCAGGCTTGCGTGGTGACCAGGCGGACACGCACGCGGTGGGCCGGATCGGCGCCGGCATACAGGTCCTCGGTGAACAGCTCCTGACCCTGCAGATAGGCCTGGACGCGACCTTTCAGCGCGTTGAACCGCTCCACCGACAGCCGCTGGTTGACCTTGCCCCACCAGATGTCATTAGTGACGGACGGCTCATCGACGACGAATTTGTCCTGCACGGAGCGGCCCGTGTGCACGCCGGTTTCCACCATCAGTGCGCCATCAATGGACAGGCGGCCTTCGTTGCGGCGCATGGCTTCGGCGACCAGCGCGGTGGTGGTCAGGTTGGCATGAACGGGTCGGGAGGGGTGGACACCGGTACCGGCCAGCGCCGCCTTGGCGCGAGTTTTTCCGTCGGCGTCCTGCGAGGGTGCGTGTGTCAAAGGTTCTTCCTGCCCTAGGCCAAAAAAGTACAAGACAAGTCCGCTGCGGTCTTGCCTCTTTGAGGGGCAGCTTCCGCTCGGCCGCTTGGTATGCCCAAATTCTAGGACGTCCGACAGGCGACGTCCACCGCCCTCTGGTTCAGCCAGTT
>JAFEFW010000122.1 GCA_018240405.1 Pseudomonadota bacterium | reverse complement strand
GAACAGGGGTGGCGGAGTTGTTGCACATGCTGCGACGGGACTCGATCATCATCGGCGGCGGTGCCACCAATCGCGGCGTCGAAACGAGCGTACGCGAAGCGTTCAGCATGGACATCGCAACGATCGTGGTGCGCGAGTGCTGCTGGGGCGGGGATCAAGCGGCGCACGAATACAGCTTGAGCAAAGCGATGAAGATGTATGCGCGCATCCGCGACCTGTCGCAGGTGACGGCGATGCTACGCGGCTGACACCGGCAATCATAAACGGAGGAAACGACAATGGCTCCCAACGCGAAGCGCGTGTTCTATGTCCGCTATCTGCCGTCGGCCAACTTCCAAACGGTGCTGGCGGCCCGGCCGGATGTACAGTTGGACAAGCTGGAAACCGACAGCCCGGCCGACATCGTCACGCCGATTATTTCACAGGCGCATGTCTATCAGATCGGCGCCTCCCGCCAGATCATCCCGCCGCGGCTGCAGGTAAACGCAGATCTGTTGGCGCAGACGCCGAACCTGATCGCGGCCTCCTCGAATGGCGCCGGCTACGATACGATTGACGTCGACGCCTGCACGGCAGCGGGCGTTGCGGTAGTGAACCAGTCGGGCGGCAACAAGGAGGCCGTGGCAGAGCACGCGCTCGCGATGATCATGGCGCTGTCGAAGCGCATCGTCGAGGCCGACCGGCATGCCCGCACGGGCCAGAAGATCGACCGCGCCAACTACATGGGCCGCGAGCTGAACGGCCGCACGCTGGGCGTCATCGGCATTGGCAATGTCGGCGGCAATTTGGCGCGCATCTGCAAGGCCGCTTTCGCTATGCGCGTCCTGGCCTATGACCCGCTGCTGACGGCGGAGCAGGTCGCCGCGCGCGGGGCGGAGAAAGTCGAGCTGGATGACCTGCTGTCACAGGCAGACTACGTGTCCGTCCATTGTCCGCTGACGAAACAGTCCCGGAAAATGCTGGGTGCAGCGCAGTTTGCGAAGATGAGATCGGACGCCTATTTCATCACCACGGCCCGCGGCTTTATCCACGACGAGGATGCGCTCGCCGAGGCGCTGCGGTCGAAACGGATTGCCGGTGCAGGGCTGGATGTGTGGGAGGACGAACCGCCGCCGCATGATCATCCGCTGATGGCGTTCGACAACGTAATGGTCAGCCCCCATGTCGCCGGCAGCACGATCGAGGCCCGCGAGAACATGGGGCGCATCGCGGCCGAACAGGTGCTGGAGATCCTCGACGGAAAGAAGCCGCCGAGGCTGATCAATCCGGAGGTCTGGCCGGCATACCGGGAGCGGTTCTCCCGGATTATGGGATTTGCGCCGGAGGGGTAATACGGCGCCGGCTTGAGCGTAACGTGGACTCCGTCATGGTGGCCGAAGGGCCACCATCCACGCCTTGTATCTATCTGGTTCTTGCCGCTGTCGTAGAGGCGAAGGGGTCGGTGGCGAGCCTGCGCTCGCCATGACGCTGGTGAGACGACGATATCCTTCTCCTACCGGAACGCGAACTCCTTGTAGCCACCCTTGGCCACCTCATCCGTCTTCTTCCGGAACTGCACGCCGTTGCCGTTGTAACCGAGCACGCGGCGTACCTGTCGGCCCTCGACGTTACGATTCACGCCGGTCTGCCAGGAATCGACCTTGGAGCTGAGCAGCTTCTCACCGGCCTCGATCACGGTGCGCGTCCACTCATCGACCAGTTCCGGCCGCGTTTCGACACGCGTGTAGTTGTGCTCCTGCATGAAGCGCAGGATGCCGGTCTGAAACTGCACGCTGTGCTCGATCGCCTGGGGGATGTTGCCGCGGGCAGTGTGCGGGCCCAGCACCATCAGCATGTTCGGGAAATCCTCGGCCAGCATTCCCAGATAGGTGCGCGGACTTTCCGCCCAGGCATCCTTCAACCGCAGGCCATTCTTGCCGCGGATATCGATGCGATCGAACGCTCCGGTCACGCCATCAAAGCCGGTCGCGTAGATCAGGATGTCGAACTCGTATTCCTGCTTTGTTGTCTTTACGCCGTTCGGCGTGATGCACTCGATCGGCTCGTCCTTCAGCGTATCCACCAGCGTGACGTTGTCGCGGTTATATGCCTCAAAATAGCCGCTCTCCAGCGGCACACGGCGGCTGGCGAAGGGGTGGTCCTTCGGAATCAGCTTTTCAGCTACCTTCGGATCCTTCACCCGCTGGCGGATCTTCTTCGCAATGAATTCGCTTAGCGCGTTGGCGGCTTCCTCGTTGGTGCCGATATCGCGGAAGTTGCCCAGCCAGATGCCGAAGCCCGGTTCCGCGTAGAGCTTCTCCCAAAAAGCCTCACGCTCCGCCTGCGGCACCTCCAGCGTCTTGCGCGGGTCAGGCTGGTGGATGAACCACATTGGCGTCGACGCACAATACGCATAGATCTCGTCATAACGCGCCTTGATCTGCTCCATCTCCTCCTTGCTGATCTTGGCGTTGTGCAACGGAGCGGCCCAGTTCGGACGCCGCTGGAACACGGTCAACTGGGCGCATTCCTTGGCGATTTCCGGGATCGCCTGGATCGCCGTGGCCCCGGTGCCGATGATGCCAACGCGCTTGCCGGTGAAGTCCACCTTCTGCTTCGGCCAACGGGCGGGATGATAGGCCGGGCCCTTGAAGCTGTCGCGGCCTGGGATCGAAGGCAGCGTATGCGCCGAGAGAATGCCGACCGCCGTCATCAGGAAGCGCGACTTGGCCTGCTGGCCGCTCGCCAGCGTCACCGTCCACGTGCCGGCTTCGTCATCCCAATGCGCGGCGTTGACCGTGCTGTTGAACTGCATATCGCGACGCAAGTCGAACTTGTCCGCGACGTAGTTCAGGTATTCCAGAGTATCGGGCTGCGGCGAAAAATGCTCCTTCCAGTCCCACTCCTGCATCAGCTCCTTGGAGAACGAGTAGCCGTAGGTCCAGCTTTCGGAATCGAACCGGGCGCCTGGATAGCGGTTCCAGTACCAGGTGCCGCCGACATCCGTGCCCATTTCAAACACGCGGGCGGTCATACCGAGTTCCCGCAGGCGGTAGAGCATGAACATGCCGGAAATGCCGGCGCCAATGACGATGGCGTCGTAGGTAGCAACGCCGTCGCGGAGCACTGGCTTCTCCGCAACCATGGTATCGGGCATGGTATCGTTCTCCCTTTCCTTGTCCGCCTGGTCCGGCGGTCATGCTGACAATTGTCGCGCGTAGCTAAGCGTCGAAACCGCCGGTGTTCAAGGTTTGGGCCGCTGCGGTGGTCAAGCCGGGTCAGGGCGTGCAAGATCAGCGCAACGGTAATGCCGTCCGATCCGGGGGAGGCGCGCAGTCATGAAGGTTGGCCTGTTTGTTACGCTGGAGTGGGAGGTCGCCAACGATGACGGCCGTCACCTGGCGAATATCCTGGAACAGGTGAAGACGGCCAAGGATTCCGGCTTCTCGGCGCTATGGCTGCCGCAGCACTTCGTAACCGGCCCGGCGATGAAGCAACTCGCCACATCGCCCATGCTCGGCCTGCTCGCCGCGCACGGAGAGGGCATGACGCTGGGCACCGGCGTGCTGCTGCTGCCCATGCTGAATCCGGTGCTGCTGGCCGAGGAAGCCGCAACGATCGACCACCTGACCGGCGGTAACTTTATCCTGGGCGTCGGGCTCGGCTACCGTGAGCAGGAGTTCCAGGCCTTCGGCGTGGAGAAGCGGTCGCGCGTGCCGCGCTTCCGCGAGTATATCGAGGTGATGCGCCTGCTGTGGTCGCAGGACCGTGCCAGCTACCACGGCAAGTATCTGAACTTCGACGACATCGGCCTCAGTCTGCGGCCGAAGAATCCGGATGGCATCCCAATCTGGGTCGGCAGCGCGGTCGATGACGGGGTGAAACGTGCTGCCGAGATCGGCGATTCCTGGATCTGCGCCGGCGCTATGAGCCGCGGCGACCTGAACCGCTGGTGGGACATGTTCCATGAGACCAGGACAGCGCTTGGCAAACCGCTGTCCTATCCACGGCAGATTGCGCGCGAGTGCTTCTGTGGCCCGGACATGCAGACGGCCAACGCACTGGTCGCCGGACCGCTGTCGGCGAAATATTCCCGCTACGCGACGAATGGCTGGAGCAACTTCGACAAGGGGGCCGGTGCAGCCGCGTTCGCCCAGTTTGCTCGGGATCGTTTCGTTGTCGGCGATACGGCGTTCGTGCGTGACGAACTGCAGCGCTACCGCGATGAGAGCGGCGCGACCGAGTTTCGCTTCCGCATGGCGTGGCCCGGTCTGCCGCAGTCCGAGGCTCTGGCGAGTATCCGTCGCGTTGGCCGCATCGTGGCCGACCTGTAGCCCCGGCACGATCTGACAAGCAACAGACAGGAGGAACAACCATGGCACAATTCGGCGACGCGAAGGGCGAATACCGCGGCACAACGGTCAGGGATGATGCGCAACTGGCGGCATGGCTGGCGAAGCGGCCGACCGAGGCGCCGTTGGAACCGGACCTGCCGATCATCGATCCGCACCACCATTTCTGGGACTCTCCGCATCGTGGCCATTATCTGCTGCCGGAACTGCTGGCGGATATCGGTGGCGGCCACAACATCGTTTCAACTGTCTTCCTGGAATGCCGAGCCATGTACCGCAAGGACGGCCCACGCGAGATGGCGCCGCTGGGCGAGGTCGAATTTGTGGTTGGGCTCGCCGCGCAGGCGGCATCCGGCAACTACGGCCCCTGCCGTGTTGCTGAAGGGATCGTCGCCGGTGGCGACTTGACCGTCGGCTCGAAGGTGCGGGAATTGTTTGAGGCCCAAATCGTCGCAGCTGGTGGCCGAATGCGCGGCATGCGGCACGGCGTGGCCTGGGACGAGCACGAATCCGTTTCCAAATACGCGTCCCGCACGGTGCCGTTGCACCAGGTGATGGACCCGAAATTCCGCGAAGGCTTTGCTCAGCTTGCGCCGTTGGGGATGAGCTTTGAGTCCTGGCAATATCATCCGCAACTGCCGGATGCGATCGACCTGGCGCGGTCGTTCCCGGATACGACGATCATCCTGAACCATGTCGGCGGCGTGCTGGGCGTCGGCCCATATGCCGGCCGGCGGCAGGAGGAACTGGCGCGCTGGAAGAAGGACATCAACGAGCTTGCCAAGTGTCCGAACGTCTACTGCAAGCTTGGCGGCATCGGCATGGTGTCGTTCGGCTTTGACTTCCATGAGCGGGATGTGCCGCCTTCGTCGGAAGATCTCGCTGCGGCGTGGCGGATTTATGTCGAGCCCTGTATCGAGGCGTTCGGCGTCGACCGCTGCATGTTTGAAAGCAACTTCCCACCTGACAAGCAGTCCGGTGGCTACACGGAGCTTTGGAACGCGTTCAAGCGCATCACGGCGAAGGCGTCGGCCGATGAGAAGCGGGCGTTGTATAGCGGAACTGCGGCGAAGGTGTACCGGCTGGAGGTGCCGTAACGGCGACGGCAGCCGCCCGCCGTCGGTAACCCAATCCCGTCTCCGTCATGGCAGGCGTTCTCCTGCCATGACGAGGAAAGGGCCTATGAGCCTCCGGCTACGTTCACTGTCCACCGCACAGCGTATTGAGATTGACCTCCACATTCCGGACCCAAAACTTACCGCTCCACACTGAATCCTGCCGTGTCTCTAGCCATCGCTTGCAGGCTGCTGGCTTCAAAGCCTTGGCATCCGCGGCCGCGCCGAATGCCAGCATGTCCAGGAAGCGACCCAACGGATCGGTATGGTCCGAATAGCCCATGGTCAGCTTCGGGTTCACCGGTAGCTGCGCCCGCCGCAGGATCGAATCGATCTCATCTTCTCCCATGGCCGGTGCGGCACATAGCAGCAGGACGCCAGCGCAACTGGCGATCGCCGAGCGACGGCCCATGCGGTGTCCCTCCCTCTCGCGTGTCAACGACCTAGTCCATGATGATGCCGCCATCGACATTCATCGACTGCCCGGTGATGTTGCGCGCGCCCGGCGTCGCCAGGAACACCACCAGCGCTGCGATGTCCTCGGGGTCGTTTGCCCTCTTCAACGGGATTGCCTCGGCTCGGCGCCGTGCCATCTCCTCCAGGCTCACGCCCTCCTGCTGCGCGCGCGTTGCCAGATTGGCATCGGACAATGCCGACCGCGTTACGCCGGGGCAGACCGCATTGATGTTGATGCCGTGTCTTGCCAATTGCTGCGCCGCGGTTTTCGTCAGCGAGATCACCGCGCCCTTGCTCGCCGCATAGGCGGCGTTCGATGTGCCCGCGTAGCCCTTGCCGGCGATCGAGGCAATGTTGATGATGCGGCCGCCGCCGCTGGTGATCATTTCACGGGCCACGCGTTGCAGGCAGAAGAACACACCCTTGGCGTTGACGCGGTGGATGCGGTCCCAGTCCGCCTCGGTCAGCTCCATGATGTCGGCACGGCGGGTGACGCCGGCGTTGTTGACCAGGATATCAATCCGACCAAACGCCTCGATCGCCTGGCGCACCATGCGGTCGATCTGGTCCAGGTCGCCGACATCCGCTTGCACCGCCAGGGCGCGGCGCTGCCCGCCCATGATCGTTTCGGCAACAGCTTCGGCTTTCGCGCGGTCGATGTCGGCGACGATGACATGTGCGCCAGCCTCTGCCAGCGCCAGCGCACAGCCCCGGCCGATCCCCTGTGCCGCGCCGGTGACGAGCGCGACCTTGTTGGCCAGAATCATCTTCTCCTCCCCTCGTTGGTTGCCTTGTTACCGCAGGCTACCACCAGGCGGGGGCCGCGTCAGGACCCGAGCTGCTGTTTCGCCACCGGTGCGCCGCCAGCTTCCTCATAGAAGCGCAGCATGTCGTGGATATCTCCGTCGCGGCCGAAGCGGTCGATGCCCATGCGGTAATTGCGCAGGATTAGTGGCGTCAGCGTCAGGTGCTGGAATTTCTCGCCGGCGAGTTCCGCCGCCAGCGCAACGTCCTTCTCCATCAGCGCCATGGTGAATCGGGCATGGAAGTCGTCGGTGAAGATATTCTGCGGGAACACGTTCAGCGTCGCGTTGTTGCGGCCAGAGGACTTGTTGATGACGTCGATAACGACCTTCGGATCCAGGCCGTTGGCGGCCGCGATCGAGACCGCCTCGAACGCTAGCAGGCGATTGGCGGCGGACATCATGTTGTTCACCGCCTTCAACGTGTGGCCGGCACCCAGTGGACCGACATGCGCAACGTTGGGGCTGATCACGGTCAGCACCGGCTCGACCCGCGAATACTGTTCCGGCGTCCCGCCCACCATGATGGCGATGGTACCGGCATCTGCCCCGCGCGGCCCGCCGCTGACCGGTCCGTCGATCAACTCGATGCCGGTACCGGCAAGCTCCGCCGCCATGGCGCGCGTTGCGGCCGTGGCGCCCGAGGTCTGGTCGACGATCAGGCCGCCCGGCTTCATGCCGCGAATCAGGCCGTCATTGTCGCCGAAGATTACCTGCTTCACCTGCGCCGAGGTCGGCAGGCAGGTCAGCACAATATCTGACGCCGCACCGACCGCCGCCGGCGAATCCACCACGGTCGCCCCCAGCGCTGCAAATTCAGCGCGCCGTTCCGGCGACAGGTCAAACACGGTCAGCTTGTGTTCGCGCAACAGGCGCTTCGCCAGCGCGCCGCCCATGACGCCGAGGCCGATATAGCCGATGCGGAGCTTATCCATGATCGCTTCCTTCCCTCAGACCTTACGAAGCCGGAACGCAAGGCCTGCATGGCCGAAGTCCCTTCGCTGATGCGGGGCAGGTTATCCCGCCGTGCCATTCCGCCCAAGGGGAGGACGGCAATCAGCCAAACTTTGCGCGCAGCTCGTCCACCTGCTGCGGCGTCAGGAGGCGGACGTTGTGGCCTTGCAGCAGCAGGAAAAGCCGGGCGGTCTCCTCCAGTTCCTCGATCGCGCCGGCGGCGGCGGACAGCGACGTGCCCGCGACGACCGGGCCGTGGTTTGCCAGCAGCACCGCGTGGTGCTTGCCGACCAGGGGACGCACGGCCTCGGCCAGACGCGTGTCGCCGGGCGGGAAGTAGGGCACCAGGGGCAGGCGGCCAACGCGCATCACGTAATAGGCCGTAACTGGCGGCAGCACGTCGGCCGGATCGACATCCGCCAGGCATGAAACGGCAACGGAATGGGTGGAATGAAGATGCACCACCGCGGCGGCGTCCGGACGGCCGTCGTACATGACCCGATGCAGGAACGATTCCTTGGTTGGCGCGTCACCCGATACCAGATGGCCCTCGTCATCCAGCTTCGACAGGCGCGCGGGATCGAGCTCGCCTAATGAGGCGTTGGTGGGTGTCATCAGCCAGCCGCCACCATCCAGCCGCACGCTGATATTGCCGGAACTGCCGAAGGTCAGGCCGCGGGCAAAGATGCTGGCGCCTAGCCGGCAGATTGCCTCGCGCGCGGCGGTCTCGTTCATCGCTGCTACCCCTCGGCCGAACCCGGAGCGTCATCTTCCACACCGGGCCGTGCGGTTGGCAAGCGTCAGGTGCTGCGCGGCAGGTTGTCGGGCTGGGAGAAACGGAAGCTGATATCGGGGCGGGCAGCGGATTCGTCGCCGGCGCCCATGATGGACACGCGCAGCAGCAGGCTGCCAGCCAACACGGCCAGCGACGCCAATGTGGAGGCGGTACCAGGGTGCGTGGCCCGGACCTGCGGCCGCGAACGCGCCAGCAGGGAGGTGGTCAGCAGTGCCAGCGGAACGATCGTGCCAAGGCGGGTCGCGCCCCAGCGTTCGAGCTGGCCTGATGGCGTGTTCAGCGCCTCATCCACGCCCGTCGTCCGATAGCGCTCATGCGAGCCAAGCGTCGCCGCCAGTTCGGCGGCGAGGGCGGCAACCGTGACGGTGTCGAGCGTGCGGCGCAGCCGGGGCGAGCGCTCGCCCAGCGACAGCGCCGCTGCACCGGAGGCGACGGATGAGGCGCCGAAACGAACCGCCAGCGCCTGCGGGGCGGCGGCCCAGAGCGGCGTGCTGGTCGCGGACAGCAGCGACGCGGTGTAGGTGGACAGGCCCGCGCCGGCGACCGCGGCCGGGACGGATGCGACCCGGGCACCCCGGCGCAGCCAGCGCAGGCCGGGCACCCGGTCGGAAACAAACTGTGCAACGGCACCGAGGCTGGCAAAGGCGCTGTAGCTCATCAGGATCCACGTGCCGATCGACATCGGCGATGTCGACTTGGCGATGCGCAGCATGTTGTAGAAGCGTTTCGGCGTGTGCAGGTCCCAGACCAGCAGCGCGGGGCCGATGACCGTCACCAGCATCGACAGGTAGCGGCCACGCCGTACCGTCGGTTCCGCGGCCTCGCCGCGCGTCGCATCCAGTAGCGCCGACAGGACCGACGCCGCGCCCGACAGGCCGGCGAGGAAAATATAGCCGCCGACAACCCAGTTCTCGAATGGAGCAGGCTTCAATTGCGAGCGGCCGTAATAGGTCGGCCCCTGCCACGCCTTCGACGTCACGCCAGCAGTCACGTCGTGCGCGTCACGCAGTCTGGTGGGGGTGTCGTCGGGGCGGTGGACGGTGATCGTTTCGGGCATTGCGTGGCCTCAGTCCTGCTTGATGAACAAGGCCAGCGCCGCCACCGCCAGCCCGGCCACGGTCGCCAGCCCCGCCGCCAGGCTCGGCGCCACGCGATTGGCAGGGCGCGTAGGTGCGGCCGGCAGATTGTAGGTTTCCGGTCGGTCGGTCAGCAGGAAGAAGGCGTTCAGATGGCCCAGTCCGCCCGTGGCACCCGGTGCGCCGGGCGTGCCGTAGAGATACGCGCTGTCGACTCCGACAGCGTGCAACTGCTCGACCCGCTGATGCGCGCGGCGCTGCAGGTCATGCAGTTCGCCGAATTGGATCGAATCGGTTGGGCAGGACTTGGCGCAGGCCGGTTCCAGTCCACCTTTCAGCCGGTCGTAGCACAGCGTGCATTTGTGCGCCTTGCCGTCGAGCGTGTTCAGATCGACCACGCCGAACGGGCAGGCGGGCACGCAGTAGCCGCAGCCGTTGCAGATGTCCTGCTGCACCACAACCGTATCGAATTCGGTCTTGAACAGCGCGCCGGTCGGGCACGCCTCCAGGCACGGCGCGTTGTGGCAGTGCTTGCAAACGTCGCTCATCATCAGCCAGCCGCTTTGGAACGGCGTTTGCACTGTATCGCGCACGCCTTTGTCGCCGCGCTTTTCGATGAAGGCGACGTGGCGCCAGGTGTTCGCGGAGAGAGCGCCGGTGTTGTCGTAGCTGTGGCCGGTCAGGCCGACATTGTCCGCCGGCAGGTTGTTCCATTCCTTGCAGGCGACCTCACA
>JAFEFW010000121.1 GCA_018240405.1 Pseudomonadota bacterium | reverse complement strand
TCTTGTAGCCGTTCAGGTTGAGGATCGGCAGTACGGCCCCGTCGCGCACCGGATTGATGTATTTGTTGGAATGCCACGCCGTTGCTAGCGGCCCGGTCTCCGCCTCACCGTCGCCGACGACACAGGCGACGATCAGGTCCGGGTTATCGAGCGCCGCGCCGTATGCGTGAGAAAGGCTGTAGCCAAGCTCGCCGCCTTCATGAATCGAGCCGGGCGTTTCCGGCGTGACATGGGAACCGATGTGGCCAGGGAATGAAAACTGCTTGAAGAACCTCTGCAGGCCTTCCGCATCCTCGCTCTTGTCGGGATAAATCTCCGAGTAGGTGCCCTCCAGGTAGCAGGGCGCCAGCACGCCTGGCGCGCCATGGCCGGGCCCGGCAATGAAGATCACGTCCAGGTCGTCGCGCTTGATAACACGGTTGAGGTGGGTCCAGCAGAATGCCAGCGCCGGGCTGGCGCCCCAATGGCCGAGCAGGCGTCGCTTGATATGCTCCGGCGAAAGCGGCTCACGCAGCAGGGGGTTGTCCTGCAGATAGATCATCCCGGCAGCCAGGTAGTTGCAGGCATGCCACCAGGCGTTCATGCGCCGCAGTTCATCGGCGCTCAACGGTCCAGTCGCGCCACCGGCAGGCGACGGACGGTCGATGATAGGATTGTCGCTATCCATGCGCTTTCTCCGGGGTCCGCGGGCCGCCGACTGAGGCAATATCAAACGAATGTAAACAAACTCTGAAAGCTGCGTTGGCGGCGCAGCCTGACACGCCGTGCCAGGGTTTGGAAGCGGCCGTCGGCCGTATCATCCCGCCGGCAGAGCTGATGCTATCTGCTATAGCGCAGTTCGCGGTGTCGGGATCCGCCAGTAGGTGCGATAGTATGACGGGCGGTAACGCGCATGGTTCGTCATGGCCCGCCAAACCGTGCAACCGGACTTGTTCGACGGTGCGCACCATCGGCAGCAATGGACCGTGTCCGGCGGCCTCGAACAAGCCGGTCCGGACTGATGAGGCAACGAGCAACGGGCGGGCGTCCAGGCGCCTGGTCTAGGCGCGTGATTGCTGGACTAACCCTCGCGTCGCCCCGGGATTATGCCAGCGCCTTATGAGAACCGTCGCAGCGCGGGCCGTTCTTGGTATGCTTGCAGCCGCAGAACGAAATGGTGCCGGACTCGGTCGGCTCGAACTTCATGGGCGAGAAGGCGCTGCCCTTGTGCGAGCCATCGCAGAACGGCTGCTTGCCGCTCTTGCCGCAGGAGCACCACCAATAGGCTTTCCCGGCTTCGACCTCGACCTTGTAGGACGCCTTCTGCGCAATCACCGGCACTGATTCGGACATGATGTTTCCCCTCTGGTTCAGGCTGGTTCGACGCCGTAACCGCGCCGAACCGCCGCCGGCGTAACGTAGCCGTCCAGCAGGTCCTCGGAAAGAGCCGCCGGGTCACGGCCTGACGGCGGCCCGTAGCCGCCGGAGCCCGGCGCCTCCATCACCACCAGCGAGCCCGGCGGCGCCAGGAAGCCGCCCTTGCTGGTCAGCTTGCGGGCATTGGTCCGCGGCTCGACCAGCTCGATGCGCGCCGGCGCGCCCGGAAGGCCACCGGCCAGGCCGAAGGGCGGCGTGACCGTACGCTCGCAGCATACAGCTGCATGCGCCTGGTTCCCCAGCACGCGCCAGACCCGGCGCACGCCCAGGCCGCCACGCCAGGTGCCGGCGCCGCCGCTGTCCGGGACCAGCGCATACTCCTCGACGCGCAGCGGAAAGCTCATCTCCAGGATTTCCACCGGCGTGTTGCTCATATTCGACACCGTGCTGGCCACGGCGTTGATGCCGTCCTTCACCGGGCGGGCGCCGAAGCCGCCTTTCACCGACTCGTAGGACACGAACCGGTCGCCGCTGCGGTAGTCCACGCCGCCGAAGGTGATGACGCAGGAGGTGCCCTGTGAGCCCGCCATCACCGTGTGCGGCGTGATCTGGAACAGCGCCGCCATCACCATGTCGGCGATGCGGTGCGACATCTCATGGTTGGCATAAACCACCGGCGAGGGGTGTTGCGCGTTCACCACGCAGCCGCGCGGCGCCGTCACCGTCACGGGGCGCCAACAGCCGGAATTCGGCGGGATCAGGCTCTTCGGGTCGGCGATCATCTTCAGCGCGCAGAACACGCCGGAGGCCGTCACCGTCAGCGGCGCATTCATCGGGCCGGCCACGGCAGGGTCCGATCCGGTGAAGTCGGCGGTGATCGTGTCGCCGCGCTTGGTGACCTTAAGGTGCACCTTGAAGGTGGCATCCTCGGTTTCACCCACGCCGATGACGCCGTCGCCGTCGAAGATGTCGGTGAACTCCGCCTCGCCGTCCGGCAAGGCGCGCAGCGCGGCGCGCATCATCGTTTCGGAGTAATCCAGCACCTCCTGCATGATGCCCAGCAGCGTGTCGCTCCCGTATTTCGCCGCCAGTTCAGACAGGCGCTGCGCCGCCCGGGCATTCGCCGCGACCTGGGCACGCAGATCGCCGAGGCGTTCGGTCGGGGTGCGGACATTGGCGAAGATGATCGCCTCAACGGACGGGTCCGGCTTGCCGTCGCGGTACAGCCGGATGGGCGGCAGGCGCAGCCCCTCACCGTAGACCTCGGTCACCGCGCCGTAACTGCCCGGCGTGGCGCTGCCGATATCCGGCCAGTGTGCCCGCACGCAGCCAAAGCCCAGCAGGCTTCCGTCGTGGTAGGCGGGGGCAATAACGTTCACGTCCGGCAGGTGGGAGCCGCCTTCATACGGATCGTTGTGAATGAACACATCGCCGGGCGCGACATCCGGAAACGCCTGCACCACGGCGCGCACCGCGTCGGGCATGGAGCCGAGGTGGATGGGCAGATCCGGCCCCTGCGCCACCATGTTGCCGGCGCGATCAAAAATGCCGCAGGAATAGTCGCCTGCCACCTTCAACAGTGGCGAGTATGCGGTCTTGGCGAGGACGATCTTCATCTCCTCGGCCGCGGCATACAGCGCGTTCTTGACGACTTCGAACCGGGCGGGGTCGGACTTCAGCGTGGACATGCGGGCGCGGCTCCGTCAGCCACCCACGCGCCGGCCGTCCCTAGCTGCGCCGGTGTGACCGGTGGGTGGATTTGCGATTGGAGAGCGACAATGACAGGCCGGTGAAAACAATGCCACAGGCCACCGGCAGCAACCACGCCGGGCGCACCATCAGCGGCTGCATCAGGTGCGTCCAGGTCCAGGGGCCGAGGATGCGCGTGGTCCACGACAGCAGCCGGTCCAGTGCCCCGTGGTCCCACAGATAGAGCGCCTGGCCAAGCGATAGGGAGCCGGAGCCAAAGGTCGCGATAGCGACGGCGGCGACGAAGCATATGGCGGCAGCTATGGCGAGGGCGCGTTGGACGATCACATGAACAGCTTCTGGTTTTTCACCCCTGAGTATAAGCCAGCAACCTGCTCCGCATAGCCATTAAAAAGTTGTGTGGGCACCCTTTCGTTGCTCCCCAGCAGCCGTTCGGTCGCCTGGCTCCAGCGCGGGTGGGAAACCTCAGGGTTCACATTGGCCCAGAACCCGTATTCCGAGGACTGCAGCGACTCCCAGAACGTCACCGGCCGCTTGTCGGTGAAACTGACCTTGACGATCGATTTGGCGGACTTGAAGCCGTATTTCCACGGCACCGTCAGGCGGATCGGCCCGCCGTTCTGCGGCGGCAGCGCCTTGCCGTACATCCCAGTCGAGATGAAGGCCAGGTCGTTGGCGGCCTCCTCGATGGTCAGGCCTTCAGTGTAGGGCCAGGGGTAGAAGGCGGACAGGCCGGTCATCGACTTATCCTGTGCCGTCTCGAACACAACGTATTTCGCCGAAGCCAGCGGATCGGCCAGCTTGACCAGCTTGGACAGCGGGAAGCCGGACCAGGGCACGGTCATCGCCCAGGCCTCGACGCAGCGGTGGCGGTAGATGCGTTCCTCCTGCGGGATCTGCGCCAGCAGATCGTCGATGCCGATGCTGCGGGGCTGCGCGACCATGCCTTCGATGCGGATGGTCCAGGGGTGCTGTTTCAGCTTCTGCGCTGCCCGCCAGATCGACTTGTCGGTGTCGAACTCGTAGTAGTTGTTGTAGGTGGTGGCGTATTTCTCGTCGGTCACCGGCCGTCCGGCGTCCTTGTAGGTCGGGTTGACCGGGGTGTCGGCGCGGGCCGCGATCGCGGGCAGGATGCTCATCGCGCCGGCCGCGCCGAGCAGCGTACGGCGGTTGAGGACGAAATGTTCCGGCGTGACGAGGTGCTCCGGGATTTCCCAGCCGCGGCGCCTGATGATGTGCATACTCGTTCTCCCCGATCCGATGCGTCCGCCCGTGCGGGCGGACCCGTGAAGCCGTGGCCGCCATCCAGATGGGGCGCTGTCGTGGCGGCGCAACATGGCGTCCCTGGCGAATAGACACCGGCCACGGCGCACCGTTACAGCCTCCAGCACGTACGGTCGTGCAGCAGTGATAACCAGCCCTGGTGATGGAATGTTATAACATACAGGTTGCACATCAGATTCGATATGTTATAACGTTGCGTAACGCAGACTGGGGTGGAGCGACAGTGAAAGGCTTGCTGCCGGGAGGTTTGGCCGTTGCGGCCTTGTGTGCGGCGCCGAGCCTGGCAGCGGGCCAGGTGTTCGACCAGGGGACCATTGAGACACGCAGCTTCCGCAATCCGGACACGGCGCGCGAAGCCGCCAGCCACGGCCACGGCATCGAAACCGAGGACATTTTCGGCTTCACCCTGGGCTCCGACACGGAACAGAAGGGTGCGCTCCTGTTGGAACTGGAGAACGTGGCTGGTTTCGGCAGCCGCGACCAGAGTTATAGCAGCGTCAACAGCAAGCTGCAGGTCACCTACGGCGTCACCGACTGGTTTTCCGCCTCGCTGGGCATCCTCGGCGGCTACTACTACATCAAGGACCGGCCACCGGGCTTTTCGGTGACCGACACCGGCGCAACGGTCCCAACGGATTACCTCTATCCGCAGATAAACAATTACCGCTTTGCCGGTATCGGCGGCGAGCTTCGCCTGAACCTGCTGAAACGGCAGGACAACGTCGTCGGCGTGACGCTGCACGCCGAACCCTCTTTCCGCATGGCGGACGAGGTGTCGGGTGAGCGCGGCAACGGCTACGGGTCCGAAAATAAGCTGATCATCGACCGGGAGTTGGTGGCGGACCGCCTGTTCGGCGCGATCAACGTCATCTACGACTTCGAATCGTTCAAGGCCTATGACAGCCCCAGCACAGAGAAGCAGTCGGCGTTCGGATTGTCCGGAGCGCTGACCTATCAATGGGCGCCGGGTTTCTTCTTTGGCGGTGAAATCAGGTGGCTGCGGGCCTATGACGGGATGGGCCTGAACACTTACCAGGGCCAGGGCGTATTCCTGGGTCCGTCGATGTTCTGGCACTTTCTCGACAATGCGTATCTGTCGGCCGCCTTCAGTTGGCAGGTCACTGGCAGCGTCCGTGACCAGGCCAGCACCATCAACCTGGTGAACTTCCAGCGCCAGCAGCTCAAATTCAAACTGGTCTATGAATTCTAATGAGCGGGACAAGCACGATGCTCTCACGCCGGACCCTGCTGGCGGCCATCGGCACCGCCACCGCAATGCCTGTACTGCCGGTCCGCGCGGCGGAGCGTCTGCGGGTCGTGGCAAGTTTTTCGATTCTGGCGGACCTGGTAGGACAGATCGGCGGCGGCCGTGTCGAGGTCACCACGCTGATTCCGCCCGGCGTCGAGGCGCATGGCTTCGATCCGCGTGTGCAGGACATGAAGGCGGTGGCGACGGCCGATGTGTTCGTGGTCAACGGGCTGGGCTTCGAGCCATGGGCCGAGCGGGTGGCGAAGGCGGCGGCGTTTCGGGGGCGCGGGGTGGTGGCGACGCGCGGCGTGAAGGCGCTGCCGATGGTGGAGCGGCGCGTGCCGGGGGTGAAGCTGGCGCATTCCCATGCGCACGGACATGATCACGGCAGCTTCGATCCGCACGCATGGCAGGACGTCGCCAATACGAAACGCTATGTCACCAATATCGCCGAAGCGTTGGCCGCCGCGGACGCCGCCAACGCGGCCTATTACAGCGACACGGCCGCGCGATACGCCGCGACGCTCGACCGGCTGGACACTTGGATACGGGAGCAGTTCCGGCTGATCCCGCGGGATCGCCGTCGCCTGCTGACCTCGCACGAATCGTTCAACTACTACGCCGACACCTACGATCTGGACATTTTCGGGGCCCAGGGCGTGTCGGCCGAGAGTGAGCCTTCGGCGCGTGCGATTGCTGACCTGATTGCGCAGATCAAAGCCGGCAATATCCGGGCAGCGTTCCTGGAGAGCGCCATGTCGCCCCGCCTGGTGACGGAGATTTCGCGGGAAACGGGCGTGCGCATCGGCGGCACGCTGTATGCGGACTCGCTGTCGGCGCCGGGCGGGCCGGCGGCGACGTATGAGGCCATGATGCGCACCAATACCACGACGATTGCCGCCGCATTGCGATGAGTTGCGGTGCCAGGGTGACGCTGGATCGGAATCGCGGATAATGGTGTGCGCCCGGTTGCCGGACGCCACCAGGAGGACCGATCCATGCATCTCGCCCGCTTCCCCCGCGTGCGCCTGTTTCCCACGCCGACCCCGCTGGAACGGCTGGACAACCTGACGAAGGCGCTGGGCGGACCGGAAATCTGGATCAAGCGCGACGACTGCACGGTGGTGGCGACCGGCGGCAACAAAGTGCGCAAGCTGGAATGGCTGATCGGCGAAGCGCGCGAGCAGGGGGCGACGCATATCGTCACCCAGGGCGCGGTGCAGTCGAACCATGTGCGCCAGACCGCGGCGGTCGCTCGGAAATTCGGCATGCGCTGCACCGCGCTGCTGGAGCACCGCATCGACACCAACGACCGCGACTATCTGGGCAGCGGCAACGTGCTGCTGGACAAGCTGTTCGGCTGCGCCATCGAATATCGCGCCGGCGGACTGGATATGAACGCAGAAGCCGAGAAGAAGGGTGAGGAACTCCGTAAGGCCGGTGAGAAGGCCTATGTCATCCCCGGCGGCGGCTCCAACCGCGTCGGTGCGCTGGGTTACGTGTCCTGTGCGCAGGAATTGCTGCAGCAGGCAGATGAGATGGGGCTCAAGATCGACCGCATCGTGAGTGCCACCGGCAGTGCAGGGACGCATGCCGGCCTTGTCGTCGGGCTGGAGGGCTGCAACGCCAACATCCCGGTGCTGGGCATCGGCGTCCGCCTGCCGCGCGACCGGCAGGAGGCGAATGTGCACCGCCTGGCCGAAGCCACGGCCGAGTATGTCGGGATGACGGGCGGCGTGCGGCGCGAGGCGGTTGTTGCCAACTGCGATTACGTCGGTGAGGGCTACGGCATCCCGACCGAAGGCATGGGTGAGGCGGTGAAGATGCTGGCGCGGGAGGAAGGCATCCTTCTGGACCCGGTCTATTCCGGCAAGGCCATGGCCGGGATGATCGACCTGATCCGCAAGGGCGAGATCAAGGCCGGCGAGCGGGTGGTGTTCCTGCATACCGGCGGTGCCGTCGGGCTGTTTGGCTATACCCCGTTTCTGGAAGGAATTGCCTGATGTTGACCAGCCGCGACCGTATCCTGACCACGCACACCGGCAGCCTGCCGCGGGCGGCGGATCTGACGGCGTTATACGCACAGCGTGCCGCCGGCGAGGCGATCGACGAGGCGAAGCTGGAGGCGCTGGGCAAGGAAGCCACGCGCCACGTCATCCGCTGCCAGATCGAGTCCGGCATCGACGTCGGCAACAACGGCGAGCAGCAGCGCGAGGCGTTCTTCCTGTATGTCCGCCGGCGCATGAGCGGCTTCGGCGGCACCTGGACCCGTCGCCCGATGGCCGACACGGTGAAATATCCGGGCTACCTCGCGCAGCAGCAGATCATCGACGGCGCCCGGCCGGTGGTCAGCAACCGGGGCATGCTGCCGGCGGCGAATGCGGCGGTGAAGTATCTTGATCCGGCGCTGGTGCAGGCGGAGTGCGACGAGTTCACTGCCGCATTGAAGGATGTCGGAGGCAAAGGGTTCGCCGAGGCGTTCATGACCGCGCCCTCGCCGGGGATCATCGCCACCGCCATGGTCAATCAGCACTACGACACCGAGGATGCGTATCTGGCGGCGCTGGGCGAGGCGATCCGGGTGGAGTACGAGGCGATCCACAAGGCCGGCTTCCTGCTGCAGATCGACGCGCCGGACCTGGCGATGGAGCGGCACTGCGCGTTCCAGGACCAGCCACTGAGTGCGTTCGTCGATTTCTGCGAGAAGGTGATCGACACCATCAACAATGCGCTGGTGAACATTCCGCGCGACCGGGTGCGCCTGCATGCGTGCTGGGGCAACTATGAGGGGCCGCACGACTGCGACGTCGACCTGCAGGACGTGCTACCGCCAATCGCCCGCGCCAAGGTCGGCGGCTGGGTGCTGCCCTTCGCCAATCCGCGCCACGCGCACGAGTATCGCTGCCTGTCGAACCTGCCGCTGGATGACGGCCAGGTGGTGATTGCCGGTGTGATCGATCCGCTGACGAATTTTGTCGAACACCCCGAGGTGGTGGCCGATCGCATCGAACGTGTGGTCCAGGTGGTCGGTGATGCGTCGCGGGTTCAGGCGGGGACGGATTGTGGCTTTGATACCTCGGCCGGACGCGGTCGGGTGGCTGAGGATGTGGTCTGGGCCAAGCTCAAAGCGATGAGTGACGGCGCGGCGATTGTCTCGAAGCGGCTGGGAATGGGTGGGTAAGGTTCAGGCCGCGGGCCGGCGGCGCGTCCGCCGGCCAAGATGTGTCCCGAGCAGTCCCGAACCGAGCACGGCAAGCGATAGCGGTTCCGGCACGGCGAGGTAAGGATTGTATTCGGTGTTGATGTAGCGCGTGTCGAGCAATTGGGCCGGACAATACAGCGCATAGGTCGCTGTTTCACATCCGCCGAGGATGCGGTCGGTGCCGGTCAGTTGCTGCTGATCCGGACGCGTCTCGACCTCCAGCCACAGGGCCTGATTATAGGCGTTGTCGAACAGTACGATCCAATTGTTGCCGCCAGGGTCCGTCAGGTAATTCGGTGCGACGGCACCGGGCGGATAGGCGAAGGATTGGCCAGGCAGAGTGGACCCGGGCGTCGTGACAACGTTACTGCGCTCGACATAGCCGTATGTGTTCAGCCAGATGTTGCCAAAGGCTGTTCCGCCGTCATCGAATACGACGTTCGTGAGCGAAAGTGTCACCGGGTACGCCAGAGCCGACCCTGTGGTGAACCATAGTGCAGCCAGAGCCACAAATGCTGTCCGCACCAGACATTTGGCTAAGTGCATATCATGGTGTCCTGCTACAATGGCTCCGGCTAACAGTATTATCATATATAGTTCGATCTTTCAACTTATTGATTGCCGACACCTGTGTGAACGGACGGCACGGGGCGTTTCGTCACGCGGCGGAACGTTGCGTGCCGGGGCCGCGCTGGACGGCGAGATTCTGCCGGGCCTGGACCAGCTTAAGCCGCGCGGCATCGACGACGCGCTGCTGGCGCTGGATATCCTGTGCCGCCTTGCTGTGCGGCGGCGGCGCGCCCTTGTAGCTCGCCTTCATCTGCTCGAGCCGAACCCTGGCAGCGGCATGGGCCGCTTCCAACACGGCGACGACGTCCGCGTCGTCCAGTACGGCGATGGCGTCCGTGTCCTTGGTCGTCGCGCCGGCCGCGACGTCAGGCGGTGTTGCCGCTGCTGCGTCCGCTGTGGCGTCCACCTCCGGCGCGGCAGGTACATCACCGTCTTCGGCCGCCGCTTCGGCTGGCGACGCCGCCTCGGCCGCTGCCTGTGCCGCGGCCTCGGCCGCCCGCCGTTCGGCGACAGCCGCGCGATACTCCGCCATCGCCGCCTCCGCCATGGCGGTGACGCGCGCGTCCAGTTCATGGTCATGCGGCGGCTGGGTGATGCGGTGCACCTGCCGCCCCTCGTCGCAATGGGCGCGCTTCTGCCGTTCCAGGGTGCGCTCCGCATCGCAGATGGTGCGGTTCACCGCGACCACCGTGGTGGCGTATTTCAGCTTCAGCGCCGGCGTGTGGCCGGGCCTGCGCGCATCATTCAGCAGATCGAGCAGGGTGAAGGAGAGGGAGACGATGCGGCCGCCATGCAGCACCTCGGCTTCGGTCTGCGGGGCGTAGGCGGCGACGAGGTTCCAGGCCATGCGGCGGACGCTGAGGCGATCCTCGGGCGCGTCGCCGAGGTAGGGGCCGATGTCGTCGCCGAGGCGGGCG
>JAFEFW010000120.1 GCA_018240405.1 Pseudomonadota bacterium | reverse complement strand
GGTCACCTCGTTGAACGACCCGACGGCGCATGGTGAGGTCGTGGCGATCCGGGCGGCGTGCCAGGCGCTGCGGACATTCGACCTGACGGGCGCGGAAATTTACAGCAGTTGCGAGCCGTGCCCGATGTGCCTTGGCGCCATCTACTGGGCCCGCATCGGCAAGCTGTATTTTGCCAATGACCGGCACGATGCGGCGAAGATCGGCTTCCTCGACGACTTTCTCTACCACGAGATCCCGCTGCCGCCGGAGAAACGCGCCATCCCGACCGTGCGTCTGCTGCGAGAGGAGGGGTGGGCGGCGTTTGAGGAATGGATGCGGAAGCCGGACAAGATCGAGTACTGAGTTTGCGGTGAGGGCGTGCTGCAGGCGGCGCGTCCTCTGTGTCGAAGTAGCGCTGGAGCACGCCATACGGACTGTGCGCGTGCCCCGGCCGGCCGGCACCGGCAATAGATCGGGAATCTTCCGCACCCGTCTTGCCAAGCCGCGGAAAAACCTCTTCTGCTGCCGCAATGTTAGGCCGTCGGCGGAATCGCGGGCGCAGCGGAAAGCGGCTGCGCGTTTTCTTTGTCCTGTTCGTCCTCATCGGCGGTGCGGGCACGCTCTATGCCATTGGCAGAGCGGCCTACCTGACCGGCGAGACCCTGGCCGCGTGGCAGGTGCGCTCGCTGGAGGCGGAGCGGGACAAGCTCACCGCCACCCTGGCGGCGACGCAGGCACAGCGCGATACGCTTCAGTCCCGGCTGAATGAGGCCAATGACAGCCTGGCCGCCATGAAGCGCCGCTATGAGCGCGACGTGCCGGCGGGCGCGGCCGCGGAACTTTATGGTCTGTTGCGCGACCGGATGGCGGCTGGGCTGACCATTGACCGCCTCCGTACGGCGATCCAGGGCGCCGAACCGGTGCGCGCTTGCGAGGGTCGCAGCGTGCGCAAGCGTATTGCGGTCCAGCCCGCCGCGGCAAAGCCGGTGGAGCCGGTCCTGTTCCTCGACGGTCTTGTCGGCGTGACCGCTACGGCCACCGGCTCGGCCACCGGCGCGAGCGATAATTCCGTTCAGTCCGCGTCCGTGTCGCTTTATGCTGCCTGGATGGACAAGCCGGTTGTACTCGGGGCGCTGCCGGTGAAGCACGATGTGCTGCTCAACAACACGACGTTGCGCCTGGTGGTCGAGCCGGGTGACCTCCGTGGTTATGTCAACGCAACGCTGTCCAGCTGTGTGGCAAAGGCCTCCTGACCGGCCCACCAGGCACGCAGCCAGAGACCCAGCATGAGAGCCAGCCGCCACCTGCACGATGACCTGCTGCGCGCGCCGATCCTGATCCTTGGCGCGCCGCGCTCCGGCACAACCTGGTTGGCGAAGATCATCGACAGCCATCCGGACGTGCTGTACCGCCACGAACCGGATGAGACGCTGCCCAGCCCGCCGGTGGTGACAGCGGACCTCTTGCCGGGCCTGCTATCCCGCTGGATCGCGGACCGTACTCCACGCAGCGTGACCAAGCGGCCGTTTTTTCCAAAGTCGTGGCAGGGCGCGGCGGGCCGAACGGTCCGTACGCTCTGGGCTGCCGCCGCCGGCGCCGCCTCCCGCCTGCCGCGTCCATTCAGCGCGCCGGCCGGCTGGCGCATTCCGGATTTCGCGTCCGGGCCACCGGTGAAAGTAGCATTGAAATCGGTGCGTTGGGTCCAGGGTGCGCCGGTGCTGGCGCGCACGCTGCCGGCCAGTCGCATCATCTTTATCCTGCGTCACCCGTGTGGCCAGGTCGCCTCGGTGATGCGCGGCAACCGGCAGAAGCGCTTCGACCTGCGTACCACGGGCACTGACATGCCGTTCGATGAGGCGCAGGCTGTCGCCTATGCGGCCGGTTTCGGTGTCCAGGACGCAGCGTTCCAGGCCCTGCCGGATGCGGCGAAATACGCCTGGAGCTGGCGTGCGTTCAACGAGCCAGCCTATGACGCGCTGGCGCCCTGCCTGAATGTTCAGGTCGTGCTGTATGAGGCGCTGTGTGCCGATCCGCTGGCGCAGTCCCGTCGCATTCTCGATTTTGCCGGTCTGGACTGGAACCAGCAGACTGAAGACTTTGTCACCCGCAGCACGACGCATGACGGCAACGCCGGCTACTACGCCATCTTCCAGAACGCCGTCGCCGCGGCAGAGCGCTGGCGCCAGAGCATGAGCGCCGCCGACCAGGCGGCCGTCCGTTCCGTCATCGCCAGGTCGCCGCTGGCGCGATTCTGGCCTGATCTGGCGGCGGCAGAGCCGATCTTCTAGCGGCGCCCGTGCGTCACGCGGTCCAGAGGTTCGGCGCCATCGCCGACGAGTAACCGGAAACGAAGTCCTGGCGCGCCCCGGTGGCGGCGTCGAAGCCGTGCCGGCGGATCGTGCCGATATTGCCGCCATAGAGGTGGATCGAAATCGACGGCCGGTCGGGCAGGGCATTGGCCACGGTGTGGATGTCACCGATCGTCGGCGACACGGCGCCGATCATGCCCGGCCGCAGCCGGGTTGGTTCGCCGGCGCGCAGGCCGGGCCCGTCGGCCGTCGGGCAGTAGGCGACCTCCTCCTCTTCGCCGCGCAGCATACCGACTAGACCCCAGACCAGATGGTCGTGCACCGGCGTCCGCTGGCCCGGACCCCAGACGAAGCTGACGAGGCTGAAACGGTCCAGCGGATCGGCGAACAGCAGGTACTGCCGGTAGCGCTGCGGGTCGCTCGCTGCAAACGCCTCCGGCAGCCAGTCGTCCCGAGCAATAAGGCCGGCGAGGATGTCACGCGCCTGGTCCATGACGTCGGCTTCGGCATTGCCGTGATGTTCAACCATGCGGGTCAAGGCAGCGACGGTGTCACGCAAGCGGGCACAGGACATTGCGGCTCTCCCAGGTTTTGGAGAACGATATTCTATGCTGTTTAGGTGGCCAAGAGGATTCTTCTCAATTGGCCGCTGCTGAATGGGTCGGCATCG
Source organism: Pseudomonadota bacterium (assembly GCA_018240405.1). Classification (GTDB taxonomy): domain Bacteria; phylum Pseudomonadota; class Alphaproteobacteria; order Acetobacterales; family Acetobacteraceae; genus Rhodopila. The sequence goes on along the minus strand of JAFEFW010000120.1, from coordinate 7,349 downwards.
TGCCGGGCACGCCGCGTTGGCGGGAGCGTCGGTCCGCACTGCCGGACAGTGGGCTAGTGGGGCCGGGACCATCAGTGTGGCTGGAAAGGGTGGCGTTGTGACACTTCTGGCAACGCGATGCCCAGCATGACATGCCGGATAAGCAACGAACCATTGCTCGGGTAGCGGTTTTCCGTGGCAAAGCACGTGACAAGCCCGGGACGACGCGCCACAATCAAATTGTGAACATCCTGTCGCCGCCGAAGACTCGCCTGGGCATTGAGGTCGTCTACGACCTTGTTTGTCCGTGGTGCTATCTTGGGGTCCGGCGCCTGATCCGCACCTTGCGCCGCCGGCCGGACACGCTGTTTGACCTGACCTGGCGGCCGTTCCTGTTGAACCCGGACATGCCCCGTGCGGGCATGGCTCGTCCCGACTATGTGGTCCGCAAGTTCGGTGGCGAGGATCGTGCTCGCCGCCTCTATGCAACCATCACCGAGATTGGACGGGTGGAAGGGCTGCCATTCCATTTCGACCGCATCCGTCGCACCCCATCCTCGATCGATGCCCACCGCATGGTGCGCTACGCCGCCCGCTTCGGTCAGGCGCAGCCGATGATCGAGGCGCTGTTCGCGGCGCACTTCTCCGAGGGGCAGGACATCGGCGACCATGACGTGCTGGCGACGATTGCCGGCACGTTTGGCATGGATCCGATCGCGACGAGGCGGTTCCTGGCCTCGGAGCAGGAAACGGACGCCGTCCATGGCGACAACCTTCGGGCGCACCGCCTGGGCATCAACGGAGTGCCCTGCTTTGTGGTCGACGGCGTGCACGCCATTGCCGGAGCGCAGGAGCCCGAGGTGATCGAGCGACTGTTGGACATCGCGACAGTGGACGTCGTCCGGGCATAAAGGGCTTCAGGTGATGGCCACCGTCACCGTCACCGCGGCGGGGCGAAAGGTCCGGCGTGTTCCGGCGCCGGCCATGCTCTCACTGGCTGCGCGACCCGCTCATGTCACGCCGCCGCGCGCCGCCACCGGCCACAGGCATTCGACCCGGCCCTGGCGGACGCCGACATACCAGTCGAACCGGTCCACCGTCGGGTCGCAGTGACCCGGCACCAGGCGCAGCTTCTCACCGACCTTCGGCCGCTCCGTCTCGCTGCCGACAGTCAGTTTGCCATGCTCGTCTGACGCGCTGACATATTTGATGTCCGGCCGCTGCCAAATCGTTGGCATGCCAGAGTCGACCGACACCGCTTTGTGCCCGGCATCCAGTACCGCGATCCCAGGCTGTGCCGCGCTCATCACCGTCGACAGCACGAACAGCGAATGGCGGAAGGTGGAAACCGGCTGTCCGGCGGCATCCAGGTTGCGCGCGTAGTCGGCATCCATGAATACGTAGCTGCCGGCCTGGATCTCGTTGTAGACGCCGGAGGCCGACTCGATCTCGAACGTGCCGGTTCCGGCGCCGCCGACGATCGGGCAGTCCAGGCCGCGCTGCTTCAACTGCTCCACTGTGCGGCGTGAGGCATCGATCGCCCCGCCGATCATGGTTTGCCGCTCCTCCGGGGTGCGCTTGTGCTGGGCGCTGCCGTGATAGGCTTGCAAGCCGCCGAAGATCAGGTGCCTGGACTGGGCGATCCGTTCCGCCAGCGCCACCGCATCCGGCCCGGGTGCCACGCCGCAGCGTGCCGCTCCGACATCGATCTCCACCAGCACTGTCATGCGGATGCCGGCATCCGACGCCGCCGCCTCGATGGCGGAGACCTGCCCCTCGTCATCCGCGCAGACCGCAACCTGGCTGATGCGGGACAGCGCGCACAGCCGAGCCAGCTTGGATGCACCAACGACTTCGTTGCTGACCAGGATGTCGGGAATGCCGCCCCAGGCCAGTGCCTCCGCCTCGGCCACCTTCTGCACGCAGTTGCCGACAGCGCCGCGATCCATCTGCAGCCTGGCGATGACCGGTGATTTGTGGGTCTTCGCATGCGCCCGCAGCTTCGCTCCGGTCGGCGCCAGCTTGGCCGCCATGGTGTCCAGGTTGTACTCGAACGCGTCGAGGTCGATGACCAGCGCGGGCGTGTCGATCTCATGTTCCCGCATGCCGGGGATCGCGGGGGGCGCTTGCAGCATGACTGTTTCCTTCCTGGCCTGCGCTACTCTCCCCCGAAGGCGGCGGCATCACAAGCCGATGCCGAATCGGCCAGCATTTCCACAGGGCAGCGCCTATATAACCCGACGAACGCTCCGCCATCGCGGAGCCGGAAACTAAGGACGACGTGATGCGCCTGTTGATTGCGATCCTGCTGCCCTGGCTGCTGTTCTTTACCATCGGCCGGCCGTTCGCCGGCATCATCTGCCTGATCCTGCAGATCACCGTGATCGGCTGGGTGCCGGCGGCGATGTGGGCGGTCTACGCGCTGAGCCAGTTCGAGACGGAGCGGAAGATCGACCGCGCTTTTGGCGGGCGTCCCTACTGACATCCTGTGCAATGCCGGTCTGACTGGGACGGTTGGATGGCTGACGTGAAGCCAGGCGTGGCGGCGGAACGACCTTCCGGCCGCCCAACCCGCCGATCCACGCCGCCAATGGTCGCCACAGGGCCGCTTCGGCCCGACTCCCCGCGGCCATGCCAATATGTCCGGCAGCCGGTTCGTGCAGCACAGCGTTTGGGATCAGCCGCGCCAAGGGGCGTGCCGATTCGGGCGGGACGATGCGGTCTTGAGCAGGAACGGCAACGAAGGATGGCGCGGCGACGGCACAAGGATTGACCGCAAGTCCTGCGATCCGCCACGTGCCCTGCGCCGTCGCGTTGGCTCCGTACCAATCACGCAAACAGGCGCGGGTAACGTCGGCGGCTAGCGGAATGCCGTCGTTCAGCCAGTCCTCCAGCGCCACGAACAGCCTGGCACGGGCGCTCTCCTGCGGTAGCCGGGCGAAGCCGCGGTATTTGGCGGCGACGCCCCACGGGTCAAGCAGCGCGAACAGCGACTGCAGCAGATCGACCGGCAGGGCGTTGGTCAGCGCCATCGCCGGTTCCAGCAGCGGCAGCGTGCCCGTCACCTGGCGTGCGTTTGCAGGATCGCCGGCATGGAAGTCCCACGGCGCTGCCAGCAGGCACAGGCCGCGCACCAGGTCGGGGCGCCGCTGTGCCGCGGCAACCGCCAGCGTTCCCCCCATGCAGTATCCCGCCAGCACCACCGGACCGCCGGCCAGGGTTACGGACGCCGCCAGGGCCCGTTCCAGCCGGCCGGCGACGTAATCGGTCAGCGTAAACCGCCGCTCCGTCTCGCCCGGCCAACCCCAGTCCAGCAACAGCGGACGCACGCCGTGCTGCGCCAGCCAGCGCAGCATCGAGCCGCCCTCCATCAGATCCAGCACGTACGCCCGATTCACCAGGCTGGGCACGAACAGCACCGGCACGCCGTCGCCGGGACCGTAATCCAGCAGGCGGGAGCCACCCTCGGCCCAGACGGATGGTGGGTCGGGCAGCGTGCGCCGGTAGGGATGGCGGCGGTAGGCGGCGATGCCCGCGATCAGCGCCGCGTCCTGCCGCAGCGTCTCGGCCACCACTTCGGCACTGAAGCCCGCATCACTCAGCCGGCCTGGACTTGCCTCCGCGGCCGCGCGGCGCAGTGCGTCGAGGACCGCCGCTGCTGCTTCGCTCAACGTCGGCGAGGCGGCGCTCCAGCGCATCGATGTGGCGCGCGAGACGTTCGATCTCAGCGTCGCGAGGGTCAGGTGCAGCAGCAGCGGGCGCGGCCCGCGGCGTTTCAGGGGACCCGGCGCCTCGGGGCGATCGCTCATCACGCGGCGCGGCCGGTGATGATGTCGATCCGCGCGGCATGGCCTGCAGTGCCGCCGTCATGGCACCGGCCCAGATGGCAGCCGCTGCCTGCCAGGCCTCGCGCATCTCGGGATCGGCGGCCAGCGCCGTGACTTCGCTCTCCCACAGCGTGATCCAGTCCTGCGCCAGGCGGCGCAGATCGATATCCGCCGCCCTGCCGCCGGATGTCGTGCCGTCCGATGCCGCTTCTGCCCGACTTCCCGCCTTGCCGGTGTCGCCCTGACCGGACTCGAGGCCCATGCCGCATTACCCCTCCTGGCGCCGGACCATAGGGGTGGTTGCTCCGAGACGAAACGTCAAACCCTCCGCCGGACAACGGAATGCGCCTTTCGCAGGTGCGAAATAGCCAGTATGGTGTATGCGTGGGGTGAGGATCGCATGGCAGACACTGTCCAGACTTTGCCGGAGAACAAATCGGCTGAGAAGGCACCGGTCGTCGTCAAGAAGTACGCCAACCGGCGCTTGTACAACACTGAAAGTTCCAGCTACATCACGCTGGAGAACCTGGGCGACATGGTGCGCGCCGGGCGTGACTTTGTCGTGTACGATGCCAAGAGCGGTGAGGATATCACCCGCAGCGTGCTGACACAGATCATCGTCGAGGAAGAGGGCAAGAGCGGCCAGAACCTGCTGCCAACCACCTTTCTGCGCCAGTTGATCGGCTTTTACGGCGGCTCCATGCAGGGCCTCGTGCCGAAATACCTCGAACATGCCATGAGCAGCTTCGCAGAGCAGCAGGAGAGCATGCGGGCGGCGATGCAGAAGACCATGGGCGGTCTGTTCCCGTTCGGGAACATTGAGGAAGTGGGCCGCCAGAACATCGCCATGATGGAGCGTGCGTTCAGCCTGTTCACCCCGTTCTACCGGCCGCACGAGAACGCGTCCGAGGAGCCGCGGGATGAGGTCACGGCACTGAAGGCCGAGGTTGAGCGGCTGAAGAAAGAGCTTGCCGAGGCGAAGAAGAAGTAGGGGCCTGGCGGCCCCTTTCGCGTCGGCGTTCCCGGATTTCCGGCTTTTCATGCGCGACTTGTGCCAATAGCGCTCCTATGCGCTCTGGCCGCGGCCATATACCGGCACGGCACGGCTCGTCCGAACTACCACCAATGGCGCGCTGATTCCGGTGACACCCGCTTCAACGCGCCAGGACGGTGAATGGCTGGAGCCACAGCTGAGCCGACCGCCCATGTGTCGGATCATGCCGTCAAACTTGTTTCGGATGCGCGTCATCCCGAGGCGACCTGGTCGTTCAGGTGGCCCGGCATGTCGGTATAGACGTCACCTCTCCGCGCCGCCGCCTCCCCCCTCCGTCGGCACCCGGCGACGGCGTGCTTACGCCGCCGGCGGCTTGCGGTCCGCGTAGCTGACGCCCATGCCGGCGCGCACGTCGTTCTGCATGCCGTATTGCGGGAACGGATAGCGCAGCCCGTTCTTCGACAACGCCTCCATGCCGGCATTCGCCTTGGCGATATACGCCGGCGGCAGTGCCATCAGCATCTCATCGTCCAGCACGCCGCCGTAGCGCCGCTCCGCGAAGCATGGGATCGACAGGCTTGGCTCGCGTGTCTTCAGCGCGCGGCCCCAGGAATCGGCGCAGGCTGACTCGCCGACGATGCCCCAGTCGAACTTCTTATAGCCAGACCATTGCAGGCCGTTGATGAAATACATCATCGCGCCGGGCGTGGCGTAGAACAGCACGATGTCAGGCGGGTTGATCCGGCCGCTGGCGATCGGGGAGACCACCATCGCCTCATACTTGCCGTCCTCGACGCAGTTCATCGCCGCCTGGTGCGCGCTGGCGTCCTCGGGCGTTGAGTACCATACGCCGACCATGCGCTGGCCCGACGCCCATTCTGCATCCTTGGAATTACCCAATCCGATCACCGCCCGGCACTGCGCGCCGACCAGATCCTCGGCGGTGACGCCGACGGTCCAGCCCAGGCGGGAGGCCTGGCCGACGATCTGGTCGAAGGCGTGCACCGCCTTCGGCCGGCGGATGCGCGGGATCGCCTCCATATCCGCCGCCTTCTCGAACAGTTTCATGCCGAAGGGCGGGGTGCGCAGTTTCAACAGCCGCTCCAGATCGGCCGCCTGCTTGATCAGATCGTCTGCCATCTCGGTGTTCCCCAATCGTTTGGCGGCGCGATTCGCCGCGCGCCGGGTGTGATGGCTGGCAGGCTAGCGCTAACCGCTGTTCCTGTCTCCCGCCGGTTCCTCGCCCGACCGTCCGGCCAGCCGTCGGTAGGCGGTGCCGAGCCCGATCAGCGCCAGCCCCAGGCCGAGGAAGGACAGCACCCGCCACAGCCCCTGCAGCCCGCTCATGTCGACGACGAATACCTTCGCTGTGGTCAACGCGATCAGTGCCAGGCCGCCCAGTCGCAGCGGCCGTTCCGCCCGCTGCAGGCCGAACAGCAGCAGCAGCGCGCCGCAGGCGATCCAGGCGGCTGACCAGGCCCAGAGCTCGGCGTCTCGCACGCCTTCCCATGCCCCGATGGTCGAACCGTGGAACCAATGCCGCACTTCCAGTGTCAGCCAGACGAAGCCGGCGATCATGGCGTAGAGCCCCAGTCCGCGACGCAGCGCGGGCGGTTGTTCCGTGGCCGGGTGATGCATCGCCAGCACGGCCAGTCCGACAGGTAGCAGATAGGCCGGCAGCAGCCAGTTAGCGATGGGCCACGGCCCGACCGGATCCCCGGTGAACAGCGGGTTGGCCGGCACCAGCAGCACGAATCCGCCAAGCAGCGCCAGCGCCCCTTGGATGCGCCAGCCCCAGCCCAGCACCGGCCGCTGCAGCCGTGTGGCGATCCGCATGGTGACCACCGAGAGGATTGCCAGCGAACTGACATGCAGCGCCGCCTCGGCGAAGGAGAACGAGCCACCGGTCAACGCCCCTTCGCCGGCGGCCTGGCGGATTTCCAGAGCGACCAGCACGGTGGCGAAGGCAACGGATCCGGCCTCCAGCACGGCCACGGTCACATCGTCGCCGCGCCGGCGGAACATCCGGGCGGCGGTCCAGAACGCGGCTGCCGGCACGCCGTAGGCGGCGAGCAATCCGTTCACCAGCGGCATCCGGCCGAAGGCGTAGTCCAGCACATACCAGTTCGCCAGCAGGCGGAGCAGCACGACGATCGCCACCGCCAGCGCGACGCGGCGCAGCGGCGGCAGGTCGGACTGCGCCTCTACCCACGCCAGCGCCGGCAGCATCAGCGACACGGCCAGCGTCAGCCACTGATCGGCCAGCAGCATGGCGCAGGCCAGCGACAGCGCCGCCACCGCGCCGGCCGCGTGCACCCCAGCGATCTGCCGGTGCAGATGCGCATTCTCGGTCGCCGCCCAGGTGCTGGCGCCGAAGAAGCCGGTGCCGCGCATCGCCAGGGAGGCCGCGCCGATCAGGCCGGCGGATAGTGCGAAAGCAACGATTGCCCAGTCGGCGCGCGTCTGGAACAGCGCCACCCGCCAATAGCAGACCGCCAGGGCCAGCACTGGTACGCTGGCGGTCAGGCTCGCCCAGGGCAGCGGCTGCG